>CABQLI010000072.1 GCA_902464965.1 uncultured Collinsella sp. | reverse complement strand
CCCAATCCGCTGGCATCGTCTTCAGTTCGCCGCAGAGCCGCGGCCCCATATGGGTATACTCTCGAGGATTCGACTCGATTCGCCCCCGCTGGGGCGTCAAAGGAGACTGCATATGCCCACTACCTCAACCGACCCGCGCGCCGCTGCCGCCGCGCTGCTGGTGCCTGGCACCACCTGCCATGGCTTTGCCGTCGAGCGCTGCGAGACCGTGCCCGAGCTCGACTCGGACGCCTACGTGCTGCGCCACACCGCCTCGGGCGCTCGCCTGCTGTACCTGGCATGCGACGACGAAAACAAGGCCTTTGCCATTGGCTTTAAGACGCCGCCGGCCGATTCCACCGGTGTGTTCCATATTCTTGAGCACTCGGTGCTGTGCGGATCGGCCAAGTTTCCCGTCAAGGAGCCGTTTGTCGATCTGATCAAGAGCTCCATGCAGACGTTCCTCAACGCCATGACCTACCCCGACAAGACTATCTACCCCGTCGCCACCACCAACGAGCAGGACCTGTACAACCTGATGGACGTGTACCTGGACGCTGTGTTCAACCCGGCCATCTATACCAAGCCCACCATTTTTGAGCAGGAGGGCTGGCACTACGAGTTGGACCTGCCGGAGGGCGCCGAGGGCGAGGGCGACGGCGGCTCCGCGAGCCTGCGCGAGGGCACGCTGCGCTATAACGGCGTGGTGTTCAACGAGATGAAGGGCGCGCTGTCCGACCCCATGAGCGTGCTGGACGACGCCGTCAACGCCGCGCTCTATCCCGACACCGCCTATGCGCACGAGAGCGGCGGCGACCCGCGCGCGATTCCCGCGCTCACCTACGAGCAGTTCCTGGACACGCATGCGCGCCACTACAATCCTTCCAACTCCTATATCACGCTCTACGGCGACCTGGACGTGGACCGCGCACTGGCCTTTTTGGACGAGCGCTATCTGTCGCAGCCGAGTGCCGCAAGCCGCCGCATGGATGCAGCCGTTGCCGCCGGCGAGGACCCGTCCACGCTGGCACCCAATCCGCTGGACGTGCAGGCGCCCGTGACCTGCGAGTACAAGCGCATCGAGATGGCCACCACGCCCGAGAACGCCCTGGTGGGTCTGGGTCTTGTGCTGGGTAGCGCGCTCGACCGCAAGCGCACGATCGCCGCGGACATCCTGTTCGAGGCGCTGCTGGGCTCCAACGAAGCGCCGGTTAAGAAGGCCGTTCTGGCCGCTGGCTTGGGCGGCAACGTGGTGAGTTACACCGCGGCCGAGAGCCTGCAGCCCTACGAGCTCATCATGCTGCAAAACGCGCAGCCCGGCGTGGCGCGCGAGCTGCGCCGCGTGTTCCAGGACGCCTGCCGCGACCTGTGCGAGCACGGCGTTCCGCGCGAGCGCCTGGAAGCTATCATCAGCAGCAACGAATACGACCTGCGCCAGCGCGACTACGGTATCGCCGACGGCGTGGCCATTGCGTGCGACACGCTGAGCACCTGGCTCTACGATGACGACGCCGCGACGCTGGCGCTCAAGTACGGCCCGGTGTACGAGGAGCTTCGTGGCGAGCTGGACGGCAGCTACTTTGAGGACCTGCTGCGCGAGCTGGTGCTGGAAAACGACCATATGGCGCTGGTCGAGCTGGTGCCGGTGGACGCCGCCGAGGGCGCAGAAGGTGCCGAGGCCGCCGAGCTGGCAGCCAGGCGCGACGCCATGACCGATGCCGAGCTGGCCGATGTGGTCGAGCGCACGGCCGTGCTGCGTGCCGCGCAGGAGGCGGAGGACATGCCCGAGGCCAAGGCCACGCTGCCGCGCCTGCACGTTTCCGACATTGGCGAGGCACGCCCCGAGCCGCCGCTGGTCGTGGACACGACCGCACCCATCCCCTGCCTGCGCCACGGCATCCCCACCAACCGCCTGGCCTACGCCATGCAGTATTTCGATCTGAGCTGCGTTGCGTTTGAGGACCTGCCCTATGTGACACTGCTCTGCCGCCTGCTCAAACAGCTGCCCACGAGCGAGCACTCGGCCGAGGAGCTCGACAACTTGCTCGCCGGCAAGCTGGGCTTTTTGAGCTTTACGACCGAGGTCATGACGCAGCCCGACGTGGACGGCGTGCGCCCCTACCTGCTGGTGAGCGCCGGCACCCTGTCCGAAAAGATCGATGCGCTGGCGAGCCTGCCGCGCGAGGTGTGGTCGAGCACGCTTTTGCTCGATGCCGACGCCGACCGCGTGCGCGATGTGCTCACGCAGATTCGCATTGGGCTTGAGCAGGGCTTTATCAACAACGGCCACTCGGCGGCGCTCGGCCGCGCGATGAGCTACAGCTCGCCTTCGGCCGTGGTGCGCGAACAGCTTTCGGGCGTGGACTTCTACCTGTTCCTGCGCGATCTGCTCGAGCACTTTGACGAGCGACTGGACGATCTGCGCGCCAAGCTTGCCGCGCTGGCAGACCGCATCTTTGTGGCCGATGGCTGCATGGCGAGCTTTACCGGCAGCGACGAGGACTTTGACGCGTACTGGGATGCAGCGGGCGACCTGGGGCTGGGCGCTGGTGACGGCGCCGATGCCGGCCGCAACGCGCTCGTGGTGCCGGAGCCGCGCGACCGTCACGAGGCTTTCGTCATCCCCAGCGACATCTGCTTTGCTGCGCGCGCGTGCGACCCGCGCCGTCTGGGCATTGACGTGACGGGCGCCTGGGCGGTTGCCGCCAACGCGCTCTCCTACGACTACCTGTGGAACGAGATCCGCGTGAAGGGCGGTGCGTACGGCTGCGGATTCCGCGCGGCCGGCGAGCGCCAGGCGGCGTTCTACACCTACCGCGACCCGGCGGTCGATCCTTCGATTGAGCGCGTGGAACGCGCGGGCGCATGGCTCGGCAGCTTTGAGCCCGACGAGGCCGCCTTCGAGGGCTTTATCGTGAGCTGCGTGAGCGGCATGGACGCGCCCGTGAAGCCGTACGCGCTCACCAAGCGCCGCAACACGACCTACTTGGCCGGGCTCGATCCGCACGCACGCGAGGAGCACCGCGCCCAGATGCTCGCGGCCACGCCCGCTGAGCTTCGCTCGCTCGGCGCCGATGTGACGCGCATCGCAGCCGCGTCGCCCACCTGCGTCTTTGGCGGCCGAGACGTCATCGCCAAGAGCAACGCCGGCTTTAACGTCGTCGACCTGATGGGTTAACGCACAGCAAAGGTAGATTTTTGGGACATGCCTGAAAATCTACCTTTTCTTTTGTCTCAGCTTGGACGGGGCAGCTCAGCCCGTCCCACTAGTTTGTCTAAATCTGTAACATCTAGGCGGCAATATTGGCTCCAGATGTTACAGATCGAGACGTTTCCGAATGGCGCCGCCCCTTTGTCTCAATCTGTAACATCTAGGTCAGATTTTGCAGAGTTACTGTTACAGATCGAGACAAACCGCTGTAGACACCCGCCCCCAGCAAACCCCCACGAAGGGGCAGGTGCCTTTGCGTTGGTTCGAACACTTGTTCTATACGTACACATGTTCTATAGTAGGGGTGCTTGCATCGGACTTAAATTGCAACTAAGATATAGTTGCAGAATGTGAGGCGGGATGACTCGGGCCGATAAACTCATCGCCCAACTGCTTAGCTGCCCTTCGACGTATCGGTATACCGATTTTTTAAAAGTCATGGCTTCATATGGCTTTGAAATGGACAACAAAGGCAAGACATCCGGATCGCGCGTTCGCTTCTACAGGCCATCAGATGGCAGGATGTTCGTAATGCACGCGCCACATCCATCTGACGAATTGACGGCGGGGACCATTCGAAACATCGTTCGATTTCTGCAAGATGTCGGAGGTAGTCATGAGTAACGTTTTGGCATACAAGGGTTATTTCGCCCCAGTCGAGTTCGATGCCGAACAGCATGTGCTAACAGGTATGGTCACCGGCATTAGGGACGCAATCGTATTTGAAGGCTCCACAGCTGAAGAGGTGGAGCAATGCTTCCACGACGCCGTCGACGATTACCTTGAGTTTTGCGCCGAGAAGGGCAAGGAACCCGAGCGGGCTTTTAAGGGCTCGTTCAACGTAAGAACGGGTTCCGAGCTTCATAAGCAAGCAGCACTGGCAGCGGCAAAGAAGGGTGAGTCACTCAATAAGTTTGTGACTGAAGCAATTGCTGCGGCGTTATAGCATTAACGCCTAGGCTCAAACCACCACAAAGGGGACAGGCACCTTTGTGGTGGTTTGGGGTGAATCCATCGCGTTTGCCCAGATAAAACCTGCCAAAATAAACCTGTCCCTTTTTGGCGGGTTTGCTAGAGGAGGCTGGGATGGATAAGGCTGAGTTGCGGCGGGCGGTGATTGCTCGGCGCGATGCTATTGATCTGGATGTTCGGGCAGCGAAGTCTGCTGTTGTATGCGCACGGCTTGTTGAGCTGATGGAGTCCAGCGACACTACGGGCCAACGCACCGTTGCCGTCTATGCCGCCATGGGTTCCGAGGTCGACCCCGCCGCGTTTGCCGCCGCGGCCGTCGCGCGGGGCTGGCGCGTAGCCTATCCGTGCATGCTCTCGGCAACAGACGCCATGGCTTGTGGCCAGCGCATGTGCATGCGGGCAGTCTCTGCCGGCAATGCGTCCGAGGCCCCGTTTATCGCCCACCCTACGCGGGCCTTCGCAGCCACGGACGTCGACAGCGACCACTTCCCCATCGTGCCCGCCAAGGCTCTCGACATGGTTGTGGTGCCGCTCGTGGCTTTCGACCGAACCGGTGCGCGCCTGGGCTACGGCGGAGGCTGCTACGACCGCTACCTGCCCATGCTCTCGCCCGCATGCCAAATCATCGGCATCGCCTTTGACGAACAGCGCGTCGACCACGTTCCCACCGACGCCCACGATCTGCCACTGCCCAGCATCGTCAGCGCCTAAATGCCAGCGTACCTCCCGACAGCCTAGTGCTCCTCGCCGGCGCGGGCCAGGTCGTATGGCGTGGTCTGGTAGACGTAGTAGTTGAGCCAGTTGGTGTAGAGCAGCTGAGCCTGGCTGCGCCAGACGTTGCGCGGCTCGGCGGTGGGGTCGTCACCCGGGAAGTAATGCGCCGGCACCTGGGGGTTGAGGCCGCGCTTCACGTCGCGCTCGTACTCCAGGCGCAACGTGTCGGTGTCGTACTCGGGATGGCCAAAGACAAAGAAGCGGCGGCTGTCGGTCGACTTGACGATGTACAGGCCCACCTCGTCGGACACGGCCACGACCTCAAGCTGCGGCTCGGCCTCTACGTCCTCGCGGCGCACATCGGTGTTGCGCGAATGCACGGCATAGAAATGGTCGTCAAAGCCGCGGACCAGCGGGCTTTGCGGCTTCACCAGATAATGCTCGAACACACCGCTCGCCTTTGCCGGCAGGTCGTACTTCTGGATACCGTAATGATGGTAGAGCCCCGCCTGCGCGCCCCAACAAATGTGCAGCGTAGAGTGCACGTGCGTGGTGGACCAATCCATGATCTGGCAGAGCTCGGGCCAGTAGTCGACCTCCTCGAACGGCATCTGTTCCACCGGCGCGCCCGTGATGATCAGGCCGTCGTAGTGGATGTCGCGGATGTCGTCGAACGTGCGGTAGAACGTCTCCAGGTGGCCGGCGCTCACGTGCGTGGCCTCGTGCGTTTTAGTGCGCAGCAGGTCCACCTCCACCTGCAGCGGTGTGTTGGAGAGCTTGCGCATGATCTGCGTCTCGGTGGCAATCTTGGTGGGCATGAGGTTGAGGATGAGCACGCGCAGCGGACGGATGTCCTGGTGCAGCGCGCGGTACTCGGTCATGACAAAGATGTTCTCGCTCTCGAGCTGCGCGGCGGCAGGGAGGGCGTCGGGAATGCGAATGGGCATGAATGCTCCTTACGAGTCAGTTGCAGCTATGGTACAACGACCGGCCCCATCCGCGCGAGCACATCGCCCAGCGATGCCGTCAGCGGCCCAAATCACTCCAAAAGTAGAGATTAAGGCATGTCCAAAAATCTACGGCGCTTTAGCCTAGCAAAGTGGCAGCAGGACGCTACAATGGTTCGACGCGAAAAACTCGGCCGAAAGGATACGTATATGTACCAGACGCGTAAGATCGGTGTGGTCGGCCAGGGCCACGTAGGAGCACATGTCGCCAACAGCCTGCTCATGCAGGGCATTGCCGATGAGCTGTACCTGTGCGATATCAACGAGGCCAAGGTGACGTCCGAGGTCCAGGACCTGCGCGACTCCCTTTCGTTTGTCCCGTACAACACCAAAATCGTCAACTGCTACGACCACTACGAGGAGCTGGCCTGCTGCGACGTCATCGTCAACGCCGCCGGCAAGGTCGCGCTGGCCGCCGGCAACCGCGACGGCGAGCTGTTCTTTACCACCGACGCCGCCCGCACCTTTGCCAAGCGCATCGTCGACGCCGGCTTTGACGGCATCTTCGTGAGCATCTCCAACCCCTGCGACGTCGTGTGCACCGAGCTGTGGCACCTGACCGGCTACGATCCCAAGAAGATCATCGGCTCGGGCTGCGGCCTGGACTCCGCCCGCCTGCGCACCGAGATCTCCAAGAAGGTCGGCGTGAGCCCCAAGTCCATCGACGCCTACATGATCGGCGAGCACGGCTTTAGCCAGCTTGCCGCCTTTAAGGCCGCAACCATCGCCGGCAAGAGCCTTAACGAGCTTCAGGCCGAGAACCCTGACAAGTACGCCTTCGACCACATGGAGGTCGAGGAGCTCGCACGCAAGGGCGGCTATGTGACCTACCAGGGCAAGCAGTGCACCGAGTACGCCGTCGCCAACTCCGCCGCGCGCGTCTGCGCCGCCGTGCTGCACAACGAGCACGCCGTGCTTTCGGCCTCTACGCTTATGACCGGCCAGTATGGCGAGGAGGGTATCTTTACCTCCCTGCCGTGCGTGATCGGTGCCGAGGGCGTCGAGGAGGTCTACACGCTCGACCTTTCCGAGTACGAGCTCGAAGGCTTCCACAAGAGCTGCCAGCACATCCGCGACAACATCGCCCAGCTCGACTGGTGGGATGCCGAGGCCTACGACGTCAAGTAAGCCGCTGGCTACCGCAACCTTGCGAATCTATGCGCGATACTAAGCGGGCCGCGCCGGAAACCCACCGGCGCGGCCCGCTTTTTTTGACTCACGCAGTGCCCCTGCGAATCGAAGGTGAATACTTTTCCCGTTACTTAGTACTGCTCGATGCCCATGTAGCGACGAATCTCAGGGCTGTGGTCGAACACCTTTCCGCGGGCGGCGCGCAGCTCGCAGCTCATGTTGTAGAAGAAGATCGGCTCCAGGTACGAACGCACGCTGGCGGGCACCTCGCCCACGCCGTACTCGAGTGCATCGAGCACCATTACCGTATCGGTATGCGTGTTGAGGAACGCCAACGCGCGCTCCTCCATGGGGCGGCACTCGCCCGATCCGAGCTGCACAAAGTAGAACACGCCGGGCTCGGTGGCCTCGAAGGGGCCGTGGAAGTACTCGCCGGAGTGGATGTAGCAGCAGTGCTGCCACTGCATCTCCATGAGCGAGCAGATGGCCATGGCATAGGTCTGGCTAAAGTTGGGGCCGGAACCAAGGATATAGAAGAACTTGTGCTGCTGGCAGAGCTCGGCAAAGCGATCGCCCAGCTCGGCGTTGACCTTCTCGCGGGCGGCGGGCAGCAGCGCATCCATCTGCTTTAGGCCCTCGTACATGTCGGCGAGTGCCTCGTAGCCTTCCTGCTGGTCGAGCAGCTCGGCGGCGATCAGAGCGCCGATGCCCTGAGGCACCTCGGCCTGCGGCACGCCCTCGCCCCAGGGGTAGACCCAGGTGGTCCACTTGCCGTTGTCGATCTTGGAGCCCTCGCAGTCGGTGAGGGCAACGACCTCGGCACCGGCCGCCAGCGCCATCTCGCAGCCGTCGACGACCTCTTGCGTGTTGCCGCTGTGGCTGCAGGCAATAACGAGCGACTTCTCGCCAAGGCTCTTGGGGGCCATCAGGCAAAACTCGCGTGCCGTGTAGACCGTCGAGGTAAACGTGGTGGCCTCGCGCTTGAGCAGCTCGTTGGCCGGCATCAGGTCGATCATCGAACCGCCACAAGCAATCCAAAAGACGTTCTCAATCTTGCCCTTGCGCTCGATGATTTCCTGAACCAGATCATGTGCGTTCATCCTGATGTTCCTCCTTGTGGGGCGGCTTTGAGCGACGGCGGATCGTACCTGCTGTCGTTCTATGTTGTCCTATTTATAGCACGCACGATGACGCTCGTGAAGCCATTTCGCCAAACTTGTTCTATGTTGTTCTATCTGTGGATGTTAGATGTCGAACACGTAGCGCGAGCCCACGATCTTTTGACGCCCAAGCAGCAAGGGCCGCTCGTCCGCATCGGTAAAGTACGCCTCCATATAGAAGAGTGGCTCACCGATCGGGATCTCGAGCAGTGGCGCGACTTGAGCGTCGGCAAGCGCAATCTCCACGGTACAAGGGTCGGATTTGAGCGGCGCGCGGCCCGAATGCTCGGCAACGAGCGCAAAGATTGAGTTATCGGTGAGGTCCTCGTCGGCAAGCGTCTGCAGATAAGGATGGTCAGCCAGCACAAAGGCGTTGTTCTCGAGCATGACGGGCACGCCGTCTGCCGTGCGCACACGCTCGACCACGATGAGCTCGCAGCCGGGTTCCACCCCAAAAAACGCCGCGTCCTCGCGCGTCGCCGCAACCACCGTGCGCGACACCAGGCGTGCTCCGGCCACCATGTCGTTGGCAGCGCAACCCTCGGAAAAGCTCTGAACGTCACCCTTCTGGACAATCTTGCGCTTGAGCTTGGGCGCGCACACGAACGTGCCCCTCCCCTGCTGGCGGTTGAGATACCCCGCGCGCGACAGCTCCTCGATGGCGCGGCGCACGGTGACGCGTCCCACACCATAGGACTTAGCGAGCTCCATCTCGGAAGGAATGCGCGAGCCGGATGCGTACACGCCACGCGCGATCTCGCCCTTTAGGTCGTCCATAACCTGCTGGTACAGCGGAACGGCGGATACCTCAGTGCGCTCGGTTTTATCGTCGAATGCCATCGTTACGCTCCATCCCGTGCATGCTCGGACTCAAACTCTTCAATCGCCGCCATAAACTGCTCGCCAAAGGCGTCGGCCTTTTTCTCGCCAATGCCGTTGACCTGGATAAGCTCGTCGCGCGTCTGTGGACGCAGGCGGCACAGACCGCGCAGGGCCTTGTCGGAAAAGACCATATACGGCGCCATCTCCAGCTCGGTCGAGATCTCCTTGCGCAGGGCACGCAGGCGCTCGAACAACTCGGCATCGTCGCCCACGCGTGGGCGCTGATCCAGCTCGGCCTCCTCGCGCAGCAGATCGACGGCGCGGCGGGCGCGGGCCGAGGCCTTGCGCTTGGACGCGCGACGCTTAACGGTAAAGGCAAACGCCTCATCCTCGACCTCGACGGCACGCGGACCCAGCCCCACGACCGGGTACTGCCCCTGCGAGGTGGCCAGATAACCGCGGCCGCACAGCTGGCCGATGATGTCCTTGATGCGCCCGACCGATTCGCTCGACAGCTCACCGTAGCCGCGGTCCTCGTCCAGATGCATCTGGCGAATGCGCTCGGTGTTGCCGCCGTGGAGCACATCGGCGATGAGCGACTTGCCAAAGCGCATGGGACGCGTGGCCACATAGCGCACGGCAGCGCGGGCCATATCGGTGACGTCCTCGACCTCGAACTGCGTGAGGCAGTTGCTGCAGTTGCCGCAGCTCTCGACGTCGTCCGTGGCGGTGCCGCCCGTACTGGCCGCGGCATGCTCGGCCGCGGCCTCGTCGCCAAAGTAGCGCAGCATGTATTCGCGCAGGCAGCCGGTGGTATTGCAGTAGCCCTCCATCTGGCTGAGCAGACGATATCGATTCTGGAGCGCCCACGCGCGCTGCTCGTCGTCAAGCGCCTCATCGGCGGCATCGCCGCGGTCGATTAAAAAGCGGCGCATGCGAAAATCGTTACCGTTCCACAGCAAGTGGCAGCTTGCCGGGTCGCCATCACGGCCGGCGCGGCCCGCCTCTTGGTAGTATGCCTCGATGCTCTCGGGCACGTTGTTGTGGATCACGTAGCGCACGTTGGGCTTGTCGATGCCCATGCCAAAGGCGTTGGTGGCAACCATCACCTGAATGTCGTCGTCGATAAAGGCACGCTGGCTTTGGCGGCGGGCGTCGTTGCCCATGCCGGCATGGTAGCGACCCACGCG
>CABQLI010000071.1 GCA_902464965.1 uncultured Collinsella sp. | reverse complement strand
GGCCCTGCCGGGGCGCGAGGCGTAGGGACTACCCACACGAACTCACGAAGGCTCCCAAAAAGGGACAGGTTTATTTTGGCAGGTTTTGTCTGGGCAAACGTAAAGGGCCGACCGCGGAGATGCGCGATCGGCCCTTTTTAGTTGCTTGGCTGCAGAGGTTATGAGAAGCGAGCGCTTACAGGCGGTCCTTGTTTTCGGCCTTAACGGCGTGTGCCTGCTGAACAAAGAACAGGTCGTACACCACGATGACAAAGGCGCCATAGTTGATGACGTCACCGCCAAACGCGGGAAGCGTGAGCACCGCCTGGGCAATCGTGGCGATTGCGGCAACGATGCCAAGCTTAAACGCACCATCCACCTGCGAAGGCTTGTTGGCGCCCTTGATGCCCGCAACGCCCGCGGCAAGATCGACGAGGCCCTTGGCGATAAGCACGACCGCTGCGAGCGTGGCGTACGAACCGTACGTGGAATCGAGACCGCCCGTGGCGATACCGACGCCGGCGGTGACGAGGCTGGCGATGCCCAAAACAAAGTAGATGAGAGCAAGGATTTTGAGAGTCTTGCGACTGAAGCTCATGGCTGGTCCTTTCGATACGAGTACGCCAACTTGGCGCACCCAATGTACTGCACATATGGTGAAGCACATTGTAGTTCAACGCGGCGATGTATGCGTTTGAAAGCGCATTGAGCCCGCGCAGCCAAACCCAACCTTTCAAAAAGGAAAGCTGGGCGTAAGTCAAATCGATGGCAGCGTATGCGCGGCGCTGCGATGATGGGTCCATGGTAAGAGCTGGTCTCAAGGAGGAGCCATGATGTACGGAGCAGGGCAAGTGCATGAGCCGCGGTCGTTGGGAAGGCGTATGGGTGATTCTGTGATTGCTGCCGTGTGCACGGGATTGATGGCGGTGCTTTGCATTGGGATGCTGTGGGCCATGTCGCATGTGGGACAATAGCGGACGGTTGGGTGCCGACATAAACGGCGCTCACGTATTCGTTTTGCTTGTTAAGGAGTACCTATGGACGTCGTCGATCCCTTTTCTATTGCTCGGGCCGCGGGGCTTGAGCTGACCGGGACGTCCGAAGGCCTCACGCTCACCGACGGCACGATGGAGCTGCGCGCCGATTTCGGCCGCATGCTTCCACGGCTCAAGCAGGGCCGTCTGCAGCAAGAGCTGCTGGTAAAGGCTGCGCGCGCAAAAGGCATCGAGCGCCCATGGGCGATTGATGCCACGGCAGGCTTTGGCGAGGATTCGCTGCTGCTGGCGGCCGCGGGTTTTACCGTCGATCTGTATGAGCAGGATTGCGTGATCGCGGCGCTCCTCAAGGATGCCCTGGATCGCGCGGCAGATGATCCGGCGCTTGCGACAGCCGTGGCCCGCATGCGCTTACATGCGGGCGAGGACAGTATTGCCGGCCTTCGCCATACAGCTGAGCTGATCGAGCAGGGCGATCTCACCGCTCCCGACGTGGTGTATCTGGACCCCATGTTTCCCGAGCGCACCAAGAGCGCGGCGGTGAAAAAGAAGTTCCAACTCTTGCATCATCTGGAACAGCCATGTGCCGATGAGGAGACGCTGGTCAAAGCTGCGCTTGCGGTGCGGCCGCGCAAGGTCGTTATCAAGCGGCCGGTGAAGGGGCCACTGCTTGCCGGCGTTAAGCCGAGCTATCAACTTGCGGGCAAGGCCGTTCGCTACGATGTTTTGGTGCCGCCGCGCCCGTAGCCTGCGTGCGATGGTTGGCGCTCCGTCAGTGCCGTGCCGATGCGGGGTCTATTTCCAAGGGTGCGACGTCAGGTGCCAGCCGCCGCAGTATTCGCATTTGTAGCAGGCCAAACCACGCCGCCCGCGGTTTTCGCAGTCGGCCATAACTGCCTCGGCCTCGGCGCGCGTGTCGTAACGGTTTTTGCGTTCGCACGACTTGTAGCGCCAGGCCTCATCGCGCTCGGCGTCCAGGGCGTCGCGGCGCTCGTCCTCGCGCGCAAACAGGTCGCTCATATCGCCGCCCGTGGCAGCGCCCAAAAACTCGCTTTTGGCCTTTGACCAGGCGGCTCGCTTTTTGCTTCCCATCTGCTTCGCGCCCTTCTCCAAACGTTGGTATCATTGCTCAATCAAAGTGATACCAATAAACGTGAGGTCGCCGCGTGATGATCAGAAAAACCCTCGATACCGACATTCCCGCCGTCATGGCTATCTATGACGCGGCCCGCGCCTTTATGCGCGCGCATGGCAACGCCACGCAGTGGCCCGAGGGCACGCCTTCGGCCGAGCAGCTGGCTGCCGATATTGCCGCTGGTGGCAGCTATGTGTGCGAAGTCGACGGTCGCGTGGTGGCGACGTTTGCCTTTTTGCCTGGTCCGGATGAGTGCTATGACGTAATTGAGGACGGGCAATGGCGCAGCGACACTCCATACGCCGTGCTGCACCGTGTGGCGTCCGACGGCACCGCGCACGGTATCGCGGCCGCGATGTTTGCCTTTGCCAAGGAACGTATCGACCATCTGCGTATCGACACGCATCAAGACAACCTGCCTATGCAGGGCGCCATCGCCAAGGCCGGGTTTAAGCGCGCCGGTATCGTATATGTGTCGGACGGTACACCGCGTGTTGCGTTTGACTGGCTGCGCGAGGCATAAGAGCGAGGGCTCGTGTCAGCAATGCGTGTGAACGAAAATGGCCCCGGGCGGGGCCATTTTCGATTACTGCGCTGTTTTGAAAGCCGGCTTTCGCAAGGCGCGAACCTACGAAAATCGCCGCGCGGCAACGCGGGGCGATGAGCTCGGTCGGGGGATAGGGCCCGCTTCGCCCGCCGGCCCGTAAATTGTATCATCCAGTGTGGAGCGTGAGCGCCCGTTGTCGCGTGCGATGGGCTTGTAATAAGAGGAGAGCCATGTCGAAGCAGGCAGTCGTTGGAATCTTGGCGCATGTCGATGCCGGCAAGACCACGCTGGCCGAGGCCATGCTGTTCAACGCGGGTCGCATTCGCAAGCGCGGCCGCGTGGACGATGGCGATTCGCATCTGGACACTAACGCGATCGAGCGCGAGCGTGGCATCACAATTTTCTCGTCGCAGGCCGTGTTCGACCACGGTGATACCCACGTCATGCTCGTGGATGCACCGGGGCATGTCGATTTTTCTGCCGAGGCGGAGCGCACATTGCGCGCGCTCGACTATGCGATTTTGGTTGTGGGCGCCAACGACGGCGTGCAGGGGCATACCGAAACCCTGTGGCGCCTGCTTGCGCGCTATGACATTCCGACGTTCATCTATATCAACAAAATCGATTTGGAGAATCCCGGCCGCGATGTTTTGCTGGCACAACTTGGGCAGCGTCTTTCCGAAGGCTGCCTGGATGCCAGCGAACTGCTGGCGGGCGGGGCTGTTCAGGAGGACGCTGCTGCGTTGGACGAGGCGGCGCTCGAGGAGTTTCTTGAGGCGGGTGAGCTTTCCGCCGCGACGCTGTCGCGCATGGTTGCCGAGCGCAAGCTCTTTCCCTGCTTTGCCGGCTCGGCGCTCAAGGACCAAGGCGTGGACGAGCTGCTGGATGGCATATGCGCGCTGATGCGCGAACAGACATGGCGCCCGGAGTTTGCCGCGCGCGTCTACCGCGTGAGCCGCGGGGATCGCGGCGAGCGCTTGGCATGGGTTAAAGTGACCGGCGGCACGCTGCATGCCAAGCAGATGATTAACGGACGTTCCGGTGCCGAGGCGTGGGAGCAGAAGGTCGACCAGGTACGCATCTATAACGGCGAAAAGTATGAGCTTGCTCAAGAAGTTGCTGCTGGCGGTATTTGTGCCGTGACGGGCCTCGCGCACGTTCGCCCAGGGGACGCCCTGGGCGCGGAGCCCGCGGGCGATGCACCTGTCATTGCGCCGGTTCTCACCTATACGGTGCTTCCGGGCGAACACGATGTCCATACGGCGTTCCAGGCGCTGGCCGAGCTTGCCGACGAGGATCCCATGCTCGGCGTAAGCTGGAACACGCATCTTGAACAAATACATCTGCAGCTTATGGGGGCGGTGCAGCTCGAGGTCGTGCAACGGGTGTTGGCCGATCGCTTTGGCCTTTCGGTTGCGTTTGAGTCTGGCGGCATTCTCTATAAGGAGACTATTTCGCAGCCGGTCGAGGGCGTGGGCCACTTTGAGCCGCTGCGCCACTATGCCGAGGTGCATTTGCGCCTGGAGCCGTTGCCAGCGGGTTCGGGCGTGCAGTTTGGCACCGTGACCTCGACCGACGAGCTCGATCTTAACTGGCAGCGTCTGGCACTCACCAACGCCATGGAGCGCGATCACCTGGGCGTGCTGACCGGCTCGCCCATCACCGATGTGCGCATTACACTCACAGGTGGCCGCGCGCATGCCAAACACACCGAGGGCGGCGATTTTCGCCAGGCTACGTACCGTGCGATTCGCCAGGGGCTCATGCAGGCACATGAGGCCGGCGCGGCGGTACTATTGGGGCCGTGGTACCACTTTGAGCTCGAGGTGCCGGGGGAGTGCGTGGGCCGGGCGCTCTCGGATGCCACGCGCATGGGTGCCGAGTACGAGCCGCCGACGATGGCGGGCGACCGGGCGAAGCTTGTGGGTCGCGTACCGGTATCCGAGGTGCAGGATTACGCGCTGGAGGTGGCTGCCTACACGAGCGGTCGCGGACATCTGTACCTGGAGTTCGCCGGTTATGCGGCTTGCCATGATGCCGAGCGCGTAATCGAGACGGCCGCCTATGAGCCCGAGGCCGATCTGCCCAACACGCCCGATTCGGTCTTTTGCTCTCACGGCGCCGGTTACACGGTCAAATGGTACGACGTACCCGCCGCGGCGCACGTAAAGATCGATCCCGCTACCTTTCGCCCCTGGCGAGCGGCAGACGCAGAGTTCTTCGGCCATAGGTGACAAAGGGACAGTTCCTTTGTCACCTGCTGTTGGTATAACTCGGTATAAGTTGGTATAACTATAGGCAGCGTTTGCCAATCCGAGGAGGCCGACATGAATCCAAATCCCTTTAAGCCAACGGCAGGTAAGCGGCCCCCGATGCTCATCGGTCGCGAGTCGGTCATCGAAGATTTTGAGGAAGGGCTCGATAACGGCGCCGGAGCGCCGGGCAGGCTCATGCTCATTACGGGAAACCGCGGCTGTGGCAAGACGGTTCTCTTGCGGGAACTGCAACGTCTAGCCAATGAGCGCGGATGGGCGGTTGTCTCCGATTCCGCTTCGCTTGGCTTATGCGATCGTTTGGCCGACGCGCTTCGCTCGAATAAACCCGTTGTGACGTCAATGGAGCTCGGTCCGTCGTTTGGCCGAATGTCGGTCGAGGCGGCGCGAGCAAAGGGCGAGACGTTGCGAGGGCTGGTCAACGAGCGCCTTAAGAAGCTCGGTCCAGGCAAGGGCATACTGTTTGCGATTGACGAGGCGCAATCGGCGTCTATCGAGGAACTGGCGGCTCTTGCCGTTCTCTATCAGCAGGTGCTTGGAGACCAGGACGCCACGGGCTTGTCCGATAGCGACCAGCGCGGTCTTGCGCTGGTGTTCGCCGGCTTACCCAGTATAGTTGACGATCTGCTCGAAGAGCCGAGCGTGACGTTTTTGCGGCGTGCCCAGCAGCGTACGCTGGGGGCGATATCTTTGCCCAAGGTGCGCGATTCATATATCCAGACGGTCAAAGACGCTGGTCTTTACGTTGACGCGGAGACGGCGGACCTTGCGGCACACAAGAGCATGGGGCATCCCTATATGGTTCAGCTGGTGGGCTATTACATGTGGCGCTCTGCTGTCCGACGTGGCTCACAGGTCATCGAAAGGCGCGATGTCGAGGATGGCCATGCGGATGCCGTCTCCGAGTTCTATGAAGCGGTCGACGCGCCCCTGTATTACGGGCTGCGTAGCCCGCAGCGCCTATTTATCGAGGCCATGGCGGTTGACGAGGGTAAACCGACGCGCATGGCGGACATCATTGAGCGCTGCGACCGTACTCAGAGCTGGGCGAGTAAATATCGCGCAAGCCTGATTCGCGAGCGCGTCATCGAGGCTGCCGGATACGGTCTCGTCCGGTTTACCGTGCCCATGCTGGGCGAGTACATCCGCGACCGCGTTTTATGGCATGAGTGACGTGACAAAGGGACAGCCCCTTTGTCACGTCGATAGTTGAGAGGCTTAATTATGGTAATTCATACTGAGCGCTTGACGCTTCGCCCGTGGCGCGAGGCAGATGCGGCGAGCCTGTTTACGTACGCGAGCGACCCAGACGTGGGACCGGCTGCGGGCTGGCCGCCCCATCGAAGCATTGAGGAGAGCAGGGAGATCATCCGGACAGTCTTTGCGGCACCCCATACCTTTGCCGTTTGCCTGCCTGAGACAGACGAGCCCGTGGGCAGCATCGGGCTCATGCCGCCTCGCTGTGAGTCGAACAGCCAAAGAGGCGGTCTCGAACTCGAAGTGGGGTATTGGATCGCCAAGCCGTTCTGGGGTCTAGGCTTTGCTCCCGAAGCCGTGCGAGCCATGCAGCGCCATGCGTTCGATACGCTTGGCTGCAAGGCGCTTTGGTGCGGATACTATGAGGGCAATAACAAGTCGTTACGCGTCCAGCAAAAATGCGGGTTCGCGCCACATCACGTTGAGCACGACGTGCCCTGCGAGCTTATGGGCGATGTGCGTACCGAGTACTTTACGTATTTGACCCGCGAAGACTGGCGCGGGCGGGCACAGTGCGAGTAACGTGACAAAGGGACAGTTCCTTTGCCACGTTCGGCTAACAGGAAGGGGAGCAATGACGGTGCCGCAACAACCAAGTGCTATCGAGGTACGTGGCGCGCGCGTCCATAACCTCAAGGACATCGATATCGACATTCCGCTGGGAAAACTCGTGGGCATTGCCGGCGTGTCGGGCTCGGGCAAGAGTTCGCTGGCGCTGGGGGTTCTTTATGCCGAGGGCTCGCGTCGCTATCTGGAGGCGCTCAGCACCTATACCCGCCGTCGTCTGACGCAGGCCGAGCACGCCCAGGTGGACGAGGTGCTGCACGTGCCGGCGGCGCTCGCATTGCATCAGCGCCCCAGCGTGCCGGGCGTGCGTTCCACCTTTGGCACCATGACCGAGCTCAACAATAGCCTGCGTCTACTCTTTAGCCGCTGCGCCCATCACGTGTGCCCGCATTGCGGGGCGCGTGTGGAGCCGAGCCTTAACGTGGCTGCGGGCCTGTCGCTCACGTGCCCCGCATGCGGCCGCGAGTTCTACGCGCCGGGTGCCGAGGACCTTGCCTTTAACAGCGGCGGCGCGTGCTCTACCTGCGGCGGTACCGGTGTCATGCGCGAGGTGGACGAGGCGAGCCTGGTGCCCGACGAGTCAAAGACTATCAACGAAGGCGCGGTGCTTCCCTGGGGTACGCTCATGTGGGATCTGATGAAGCAGGTGGCAGGCGAGATGGGCGTGCGCACCGACGTGCCGTTTAACCAGCTCACGCCTCAAGAGCGCGACATCGTGTTTCATGGTCCGGCGGTTAAGAAGCACATTCTCTACGTCCCCAAAAACGGTGAGGGCGCCACGCCACTCGACTTTACCTACTACAACGCCGTCTATACCGTCGAGAATGCGCTCGCCAAGGTTAAGGACGATAAGGGGCTTAAGCGTGTAGCTCGCTTTTTGTGCGAGAGGTCATGCCGCGACTGTGGTGGCACGCGTCTCTCCGAGGCTGCGCGCCAGCCCCAGGTGCGCGGTATCAATCTGGCGCAAGCCGCGGCCATGACGCTAGGCGAGGCGATTGAGTGGGTGCGCGGGGTGCCTGCATCCTTGCCGACTGAGATGCAGCCCATGGCAGCGGATATCTGCGATTCGTTTTTGAGTGCGGCCCGTCGCCTGGTCGACCTGGGTCTCGATTACCTTTCACTCGACCGCGCCGGTGCCACACTCTCCACGGGTGAGCGCCAGCGCGTCCAGCTCGCCCGTGTGGTGCGCAACCGATCGACGGGCGTGCTCTATGTACTGGACGAGCCTTCGATCGGCTTGCACCCTGCCAATGTCGACGGCTTGGTGGGCGTAATGCACGATCTGGTGGATGACGGCAACACCGTGGTTGTTGTCGACCACGATACGCGCGTACTGGCGGAAGCCGACTATCTCGTCGAGATGGGCCCCGTTGCCGGAGCAGACGGCGGTAATGTGATTGCCACTGGTACGGTAGGCGAGGTCGAGCAATCGCGGGGCAGCCGCATCGCTCCGTTTTTGCGCGCAGAGCCCAAGCGCTTGCGTCCGCAGGTGACTGACGACGAGATGTTCGACCAGGGCCATATCCGCATGGCAACCGATGCCATCCATACCGTCAAGCCACTCGAAGTCGATATCCCGCGCGGCCGCCTCGTTGCGGTTACGGGCGTTTCGGGTTCGGGCAAGACGACGTTGGTGCTCGAGACGCTCATCCCGGCGCTTAAGGCGCAGGCAACCGGCGAGCGCCTGCCAAAACATGTGCGCTGGGTCGATGCCGAAGGCATTGCCCGCGCAAACCTGATTGACGCTACGCCTATCGGCGCCAACGTGCGCTCGACAGTGGCGACTTATGCCGACATTCATGACGAGCTGCGTCGCGCCTTCGCCCGTACGCCCGAGGCCAAGGCAGCCGGCTACAAGGCGGGTGCCTTTAGCTACAACACCGGCGCCTTGCGCTGCCCTACGTGCGATGGCACGGGATCGATATCGCTCGACGTGCAGTTTTTGCCCGATGTCGAGATCGTCTGCCCGGCATGTCGTGGCTCGCGTTATGCGGATGCGGCTTCGCATATCCATCGCGAGGGCAAGGACGGGAGCTTGCTTACGTTGCCGCAGCTCATGGACATGAGTGTGGACGAGGCCCTTGACGCCACGGTGGGACTCAAGAAGGTTCAGGCGCGCTTGCAGACCTTGCACGACCTGGGCTTGGGCTATCTCACGCTCGGTGAGCCCACGCCGGCGCTCTCGGGCGGCGAGGCACAGCGTCTTAAGCTTGCGAGCGAGATGGGCCGCGTGCAGGATGATGCCGCGTTTGTGTTTGACGAGCCCACGATCGGCCTGCATCCGCTCGATGTTCAGGTGTTGCTGAGTGTGTTCGACGGCCTCGTTGCCAAGGGCGCCACAGTTGTCGTGATCGAGCACGACCTCGACCTTATCCGTAACGCCGATTATGTGATCGACATGGGCCCGGGCGGTGGCGACGCCGGCGGGCAAATCGTCTGCGCTGGCACGCCGGGCGACATCGCGGCCTGCCCCACAAGCATTACCGGTCGCTACCTATAACCGAATGTGACAAAGGGACTGTCCCTTTGTCACATTGACTTCTATTTCACGCATTGAGCGGCGAGATAATCGCGGAAGAATGGCAATTCAAAAGCGACGATTCCGCGCCCGCGTTCTCCAATGATGCCGGCATCTATCATGCGGCGTCGGTAGCGGGAGACCTGCTGCGGCGAACGCTTAAGGCGTTCGACAAGGTCAGCGGTGGTGGACTCTTCCTCGTCATCGAGCATGGCGATGAGGAATCGCTTGTCCTCTGCAGTGAGTTCCCGATAGGTTGCCGCGAGGATTCGGTCATCCATCTCGTCGCGTGCGATTTTGATTCCTAGGTCAAAGTCGCGTGACGAGATTTCCTTCGAATCGCTTGTGAGATCCCAGGCGCGGTAGCCTACGAGTTGCAATAGGAAGGGAAAACCAGAGATCGAGCGAACGGCTCTATCGATTCCCTCAGCATCTGCCAGGCGATCGTTTTCCTGGATTGTGCGAATTAGGGCCTCGCGCACGTCATAGTCGGCAATGCGACCCAGATGATATTGTTGGGCGCGGCGAAGGAACGAGACCGTCTTGTGGTTCAGTAGCGTCGATACGTTGTTGGGAAGTCCCGCCATGAGCAGAGCGACGCGTTTCCCATCGGTCACAAAGTGCTGATACGTCGCTGCGAGCTGAATCATCTCGTCGAGTGTCGGGTCCACCTCGTCAACCGTGACGAGCAGACCGGTGCCCGCCTCGTTGAGCTGGTCGATGATGTCGCTCATGCGATAGCGCCAGGTTGAGGCATCGTGAACGCGATTGACCTCGATGCTGCCGAGTGGTGCAATTCCGAGACTGGTGACTTCGAAGTTGTTAGGCGGGTCGATGAGATGGCCTGCAGCGCGTTTCGCCCCGAACTCGATTTCCTCAAGCATTCCCGGGAGCGCGGTCGTCTTTACGGCTATCCAGCCGTGGGATTCCGCCCTTGTCGCGAGCGACGACATGAGAGCGGTTTTGCCGGTTCCACGCGCGCCTGAGAAGATCGAGGTCAATTCTGGGCGCCTGCGCTGGCTCAAGAAGGCACGGTCCAAATCCCGAATAATCTGTTGTCTGCCAGCGAGATGGGCAGGAACCTCGCCAAAGCTAGGGGTAAACGGGTTCTCGAGATATTCCACAGGGCTCTCCTTTCACGCCACCGTTTAACTTCATTTTATTTTAGTTAATTTTGATTAAAAGCGACGGCTCTTAATTTAGAGCATCAATTAGGCGTGTGTGTTATCGATGTGGTGCTTGAATGTGACGAAGGGACAGTCCCGTTGTCACATTCCAGTAAAGCCTGTTTGGCGCAGAGCCTCGTAGAGGACGATGGCGGCGCTGTTGGAGAGGTTGAGGGCGCTGATGCGGTAGTCGTCCGGATTGACGAAGTTGCCGCAGATATCCTGCCGAAGGATGGCCTCATGGCCGTCCTCGGTATGCCCCAGAGATTCCTCGTGGGCTTCCCAGGCCTCGGCGTTATCAAGCGAATCGCAATCGCGCAGCATCGGGATGCGCTCGCAGCGCTCGGGCGCCGCGGCAAGCAGTGGCTCGGG
>CABQLI010000070.1 GCA_902464965.1 uncultured Collinsella sp. | reverse complement strand
CAAGCTTTTCGCTCGGTCAAGTCCTGGGCTCGCACGAAGAGCACATTAAGTGCTCTTCGGCTCGTGCGGAATCTACGAAAAGCTTGCGCCTGGCCTTTGGCGGCGCGACCTGTGTTGACTTTGGGGCAGCCAGGGTTACCGTTGGCCGGCGCGCCCCACGCATAACCCTTATGTCGGTGGGCTGATGTGTTGCGTCCCGTTGGGCTATAAGGTTGAAATGAAGGTGGACAGGCGGTGGAGGCCTTCGTCTAGGTCTTTGTCGGAGACGCAGTAGCTTAGGCGGATGTGGCTTTCGGTGCCGAAGCAGTTTCCGGGGACTAGGGCTACGTTTGCCTCTTTGATGGCTTTGATACAGAAGTCTTCGCTGGTTAGACCGAATTTTTTGATGCTCGGGAAAGTGTAGAAGGCTCCTGCGGGCTCTACTACGTCGAGGCCCATGGCGTCTAAGGCTGCGAGTACGCGTTCGCGGCGGGCTCGGTAGACTTTGAGCATGGGGGTGGGGTCGACGGTGAGGGCTCGGGCTGCGGCGTCCATTTCGAAGGAGACGGCGCTCGATACTAGGTATTGGTGGGCTTTTGCGATCTCGGCGATGACAGGGGCTGCCGCTGCGAGCCAGCCCAGGCGCCAGCCGGTCATGGCCCAGGGCTTGGAAAAGCTCTCGATGACGACCGTCTGATCGCGAAGCTCCGGGTGACGCTGGGCAAAGCGCTCGTAGCCATCCACATAAACCAGGCGGTTGTATACGTCGTCGCAGACCACGTAGATGCCCGTCTGCTCCGCCACGTGCGCCACGGCATCGAGCGAAGCCGCGTTGAGGATACAGCCCGTAGGATTGTTGGGCGAGCAGATGACGATGGCCTTGGTCGCCGGTGTCACGCAGGCACGAAGCGCTTCCTCATCGATCTGGAATTGCGCGGGCTCCGTATCAAAAAAGACCGCCTTAGCGTGGTTGGCCACGACGATGCTCTCGTACAGGCCAAAGGCAGGCGTGGGGATGATGACCTCGTCGCCGGGGTTGAGCATGGCCATAAACGTAGCCGACAGGGCCTCGGTCGCACCATCGGTCAGGATGACCTCGTCGGCCGAATATGTAAGGCCCGCGTCGCCCATATATGCGGACAGCGTCTCGCGCAGGGCGGGGCGACCGTTGTTGGGCGGATAGTGCGTGTCACCGCGGTCCAGTGCGGCGGTCACCTCGGCGCTAATCACATCGGGCGTGGGAAAATCGGGCTCGCCGAGCGCGAGCGCGATGCACCCCGGATGCTGGGCGGCGAGCGCGTTAATCCGGCGGATACCGGAGGGCTTGAGCGTGGCAAGCGAGGTATTCATGGGCAGACGCATGGCGTTCCTTTCGTAAGGGTTGCACTAGGATAGCGCGGCGGGGCGCCACCAGACGGTGTAACCTAAACGGAAACGAGCCGGAAAGGAGATGGCATGGAGACGACCGCGCGCGGCGATGTACCAAAAACGCTGCAAACCATTGCGTATATCAGCATTCCCAATAGCGCCGATCTTGATTTTTTGCTCTGGGACCTGCAGGATGCCATCGCCGCCTATGCTCAACTTTCCGGCACCGCACTCCCCCGCCCGGTCGACTTGAAGGCAAATGACGCCGGCAGCGTTGCCGATGGCATCGTGCTGGCCATTGAAGATGTGGCTGACGATGAGACGTTGACAGCCATCGAGCAGGCGCTTGAGCGCTTTGGCGGTACGGGAACGCGCGTCTATGCCGCGATTCGAGCCGCACAAGAGGGCACTGAGCGGGCGCGTGGGACCGCCGTTCGCCTGCGCAAGGCATGTGAGCGCCATGACCAATTGTGGTGTGGCGGCGTTGCCATCTGCGCCGGCAGCGGCATCGCAGCGCTTCGCCATTCCCCACGCATGGGCCTCTTGCGCCGACCATTTTCGGAAGCGATGGATAAGCTTGTGGGCGCTGTGCGCATGGGCTGCTCCGTCGAGCATGCACAGCGACTTGGCGGCGGCAATGCCGCCAACGTCGACGCCGACGGCATGGTTTGCGCCGAGCCAGCCGTGCCCGCGCCGATCTGGCGAGGCGCTCTGAAACGTCTGGGCGCCCACGCTCAAACAAAAATCTAAATTAAATAACAGCCCAGTCAACGGCTTCGTGCCAACGCTCAACAAGACGCTCCAGGCGCCAGGCGGCATTGGCGGGACTTGTCGAGGGCAGAACGATGGCAGGCAGCCCCGTCCGATCTTGCAAGTAGCGTTTGTAGAGTCGCCCCGCCGTACCGCCGTTACAGACAACGACCTCGATCGGCGCGGCATCGGTAATGCGCTCGATATGTGCCGGCACAACGTTGCGAATGCTCGCGTCGCTCGAGCCCTTAATGTCGCAGCTCTCGATTGCATCCCACAGGGCCACGCCGCCGTTCAGCAGCATGGCCCGCTTAGCGGCAATGGAGGCATCGAGCGTCGCGGGCTCACCGCTTGCCAAAGGATCGCCCTCGTTGGGCGGCACAGGCATACCGAGGCACGTGGCCATCACACGCCAAAAGCGATTCTGAGGGTTGCCGTAATAAAAGGCATTGGCGCGCGAAAGCACCGAGGGAAACGACCCGAGCACCAAAACGCGCGAGTGCTCGTCAAACACGGGCTCAAACCCATGCTCAATATGTTGATAGCCCTCGTCAGACGCTGCCATGGCCTAGGCCCTCAGCAGATAACGCACCTCGTAGGGTGCAAGCTCAAGGGTACCCGTCAGCTCGACCGTGGGCGCATCGTCGGCAAGCAGGTCGACGAAGGAGCCGTTGAGTTCGCCGGCGCCAAAGGTGTAAGGCTCACCCACGGCATTCACCGCCACGAGTACCGTCGCGCCGTCACAGGCGCGCTCGAACAGCAGCTGCTTGTTCTGGATCACCACGTTGCGATAGGCACCGTAGTTGAGAGCACGGGCAGCCGCGTCGTCGGCCGAGCGAAGGTGCGCAAGCCGCGTGATGAACGCCGTCAGCTCGTTGGGCGCAGGCTCATCGAGCGCAGGGCGCAGCGCCCAGTCGCCATCGGGGCCGCCCTTTTCGCCAGCAATTCCCCACTCGCTGCCATAGTAGACGCACGGAATGCCCGGCATGCCAAAGAGCATGCCGTAGGCGGGACGCAGACACGACTTGTCGGTGAGGATACTTGCCAGGCGCGGCACATCGTGGTTGTCGACAAACGACAGCAGGTGCTTGCCGCGGTAGATGCACCACGGGTCGCCGCCAAACTGGCGGTGCAGCGAATGGGCGATCTCGAACATGTTGACCGAGTTAAAGCTGGAATACAGGCCCTTGTAGCACTCGTAGTTGGTGCAGGAGTCGAGCATCTCGTCGTTGACGATCTGGTTGTAGTCGCCGTGGAGCGTCTCGCCGATGAGCACAAAGCCGGGCTTGAGCTCACGGGTAAAGGAGTGCAGGCGGCGCATAAAGTCGCGGTCGAGCATATAGGCAACGTCCAGGCGCAGGCCGTCGACGCCAAAGACGTCGGCCCAACGGCGCACGGACTCGAGCAGGTAATCGACCACAGCGGGATTTTGCAGGTTGAGCTTCACAAGCTCAAAATGGCCTTCCCAGCCCTCGTACCAAAAGCCGTCGCCATAGCAGGAATCGCCGTCAAAGCTAATGTGGAACCAGTCCTTGTAGGGCGAGTCCCACTTGCGCTCCTGCACATCGCGGAAGGCCCAAAAACCGCGGCCGACGTGGTTGAAGACGGCATCGAGCACCACGCGGATGCCATGGGCATGCAGCGTGTCGCATACGGCGGCAAAGTCGGCGTCCCCACCCAGGCGGCGGTCGATGTGGCGCAGGCTGCGTGTATCGTAGCCGTGACTATCAGATTCGAGCGGCGGGTTGATGAGCACAGCGCCAACGCCGAGTTCCTGCAGGTAGTCGGCCCATTGGGCAATCTTCATGATGGGCGCATCGGGGTTGGGTTCAGCGACGGCAGCTTGGGAAAGTTCATCCTCGGCAACGGGCGCGGCGTTTTCGCGTGGAGCTCCACAAAAGCCCAGCGGATAGATCTGATAGAACGTCGTCTCGTATGCCCACATAGCAACCTCCCGGTAAGCGCAACACAACGACATCCATTGTATGCCCGCCGCGCATCCCCTCCCCCAAAATAAGTTGCGGTGGAATAGGGACTGTTTGCCGGGTTTATTGGGCCCAGCAGTCCGTATTTCACCGCAACTGATGAGGAGGATGTGGCTAGGCGACGGGCTTTGCGCGGCGTATGGCTGGGAACATCACCGTGATGGCGAGGATGACGCCCACGACGGCAATCGCCCCGCCCGCGAAGCCGATCCAAGCGATACCGGGACCCGAAACCACGGCGCCGCCGATTGCGGTGCCCGTGCCAATACCGAGGTTAAACAGGCCCGAGAAGATCGACATGGCGACGGCCGACGAATCTGCCGGCGTGTGTTTGATGAGCTCGGCCTGAAACGCCACGTTAAAGGCCGTGGCGCAGCAACCCCACAGTGCGCAGACGGCAAGCACTGTCACGAGCGACGATGCGGCCGGCCCCATGAGCAGCAGGGCCACCGGCACGCCGGAGAGCGTGATAGCAAGGAACGGAAAACGGTGCCCGTCGAACAGGCGGCTGAACAGCCAGCTGCCCACCAAGCCGGAACAGCCAAACGCCGTCAGCGTCATGGTGATGGCGCCCGCATCGACGTGCGCGACCTGCGCCAGGAAGGGCTCGATATAGCTGTAGCTTGCGTAATAGCCGGTCGCCATGAAGACCGTGACTGCGTAGAGCGCGATGAGGAGCGGGTTCTTGAGCAGCTCGGGCAGCTGTTTGACGGTAAAGCGCTCACCCGCCGGCATGGCCGGGAACACCGCTGCCTGGTAGACGACCGCGATGGCTGAGAGGCCCCCGACCACGGCAAACGTCATGCGCCAGCCCACGGCCAAGCCAATGGCGCGACCGAGAGGCAGGCCAAAGATCTGCGCGATGGACGAGCCCGTGGCGATCATGCTGATGGCGAGCGCCCCGTGGCGTGTGTCAACCAGGCGCGACGCCATGATCGAGGCGACCGACCAGAACACGGCGTGCGCGCAGGCAACCACCAGGCGCGCACAGACTAAGATGGGATAGGTCGGTGCCAAGGCGGACAGGAACTGGCCCAGCGAGAACACGGCAAGCACGCCCAGCAGCATCCGCTTGAACTCGAAACGCGAGGCAAACACCATAAGCGGCAGCGACAGCAGCATGACGCCCCAGGCATAGACCGAGATCATGATGCCCGCCTGGGCCTCGGTGAGCGAGAACGATGCGGCGATATCAGTCAAAAGGCCGATGGGCATAAACTCCGACGTGTTGAACACGAACGCACAGCAGGTGAGCCCGACGAGCGGGAGCCACTGCCTGAGCGTGATGCCGTCTTGCTTTGTTTGAGCCATATAGGAAAACCTCTCCGATTATCTTGAGCGATGGGCGATTATAGCAATGAGAAGTCTATAAAATAAGCAACAAAAGAATTCTTGGAAAACGATCGTTAACAGACGGCGCGCCAATTCTGCTTAGAAAGCAAGGTACGCAGGAACTCAATGTCGAAAACGCGGCTTCATCTTCGGGCTATCGCGCCTGCTCGGATACGCACAAGGACACCCCCATGAGCACGTCAATTTCGAGCCAACTCGCAACCGCACAATGAACTAGCAAAAGCAGCATATAAGCAAACGCCCCATAATAAAGTCCCTCATGCACAAGCGCCGTCACTGAAAGTGCCGACGGCAGCGCCGCACTCGAAACTACCCATCCAACAAGAACCTGGATAGCGCAACTTGCAACCAGGTTCCATGCCACCAGCAGCGTTGCGGGACGCGCGATTTCTCTCCAGGAGGAACGAAGCACCGTGACCGAACGCATGATGTAGCGTGGTGCAAACCGAATGCCTCGTAGTCCCCTCTGCTCCACGTCCGCATCTTCAATTAACACGAATACGAACGACGCGGAAAGAAGCGTCACGATTACTGCCACCACAAGCGAGCACAACACCCCGAGCTGACTGCTCGCAAGCGAGGCAAAGACTACAATTGCCGATAAAATCAAGTGAACCAAATAAATTAGCAGCGCCCCAGAAATCTGGAGGGGAACCGTCGAGGCCAAGAGATAAACCGGAGGGGTTCGAGCAGGTTGCACCGTCTCTTTGGACCGGTCGACGGCAAATAATGAAAAAGCCACATTCGATAGAAGCAGGTTTAAAAAGGCCGCGACCACAGTGCAAATAAGCGTAATGGACGGATTGATATAGGCGAGCTCAGTTGCAACGTTTGATACACCAATTTGAAGCGCGCTCATAACAAACAAGGGGATATATAACGCCATCGTGCAGCCACTCCGGCATTCCTTCGCCCGATCGCCCGATTCCAGAAAGACATTGAAGTTCTCTCGCAAGTTCACTCTATACCCGTTTTCTTACTAAGCAGGGCGAACGGGCGCCAATATAAACGCCGGTCCGCCCATCCATAATTTCTAGTTTTAACGTCCAGACTAGTCTGTCCAGCCGTCGATGTAGTCGCGGTTAAGCTCAAAGTACTGCGCGGCGATATCTTTCGCCAAGGAGTACGAATTAACGAGCGGGTGCATCGCGAGGCTCTCGACAATGTCGCGCTTCGATCGGTTAACGATGCCACGCGCCACGGTGCGCTCGTAGTACTTGACGCGACGAATCAATTCGAGGTTTCCCGCGGGCACAGAATCGGCTTCGACGCGATGCGGCACGCAGCCATCGGTGGAGATATCGCACGTTGACTCAATGACATCTGTATCGAGAAGGCCGGGGATGGCGCCATTGTTGGGGGTGCACAGGATCATCTGCTGCGTCTTGCCAGAGCGAGCAATATCCATGAAGCGGAGCGCGACACCTGCGTATCCGCCAGCATCTTTGCCGTACACGTCAAACGTCCACGGCTTGTCGCGATGAATACCCGTCTCGGCCGCCATGTAGTTGTTTTCGCGCATTCCGTACCACTTCTCAAAGCACGCGAGGCCTTTTTCGAAGTCGTTCTCAATATCGATAGATGCAAGCTCGCTCGTCATTTCTCGATTAATTTCTTCGATTAGTTCGCCGCGCGTCTGGGGCGAAGAGAGAACGTTGGCAACGGCGCGCTCGCGATAGTAGAAATAGTATAGGTACTCATTTGGCACGCATCCGCGATTTAGGACGAGGTCCTTCTCGAAGAACCTAAGATCTGTATGAGCATATGCCCCGTCGTCGTGGATCAAGTCGGACATGATGTCCTCGCCGTCAACCGTCACATTGCGGAAGAACGAGAGGTGGTTGAGACCATAGCACTCGCCCTGAACCGATGCGGGATCAACGCCTTTATACTCGGCAAACTGATGCAACATGCCCGAGGGGGCATCGCAAATGCCATAAGTAAAATCATAGCCCATATCGCGTAGGGCCTGAGATACGACGCCAGCGGGATTAGTAAAGTTAAACACCTTGACGTCCGGCTTTGCGTACTTCTTGATTAACTCGCAATACGAAGCAAGCGCAGGGACGGAGCGCATGGCAAAAGACACACCGGCTGCGCCAGTCGTCTCTTGGCCAAGAACCCCATGCGAAAGAGCAATGCGCTCATCGCGAACGCGCATATGGTCCCCACCGACGCGAATCGTCGTGATCACGTAATCGGCGTCCTTAACGGCCTCGACTGCATCGCCCGTCAGTGAAAAATTAAGCGTGGGGCAAAGCATGCCCGAGACATGGGCGGCAAGGCCACCGTAGATGCGCAGCTTCTCGGGATCATTGTCCATAAACACAAGTTCGTCGATTCCAAGCGATGACGCCTGCTGGGCTATGCTCTTTGCCAAAAACATGGAGCGGACGCCACCGCCACCTATGACCGTAAGTTTCATATCGAAACCCCCAATTAGCACATTCAATATTGCATGGTTCGCCTGTGTTTGGATATTGTATCCAGCATGGAGGGCCGCTTCCCGCCCCGGTTGCAAGGTGGGAAAGGAATTCCCCAAGGAGTTATTATTTACGCAACGGAAGCGGCCACACACGTCCGGCGGGAAGGAAGCACCGATGGTTGATAAAAAGCAGATTTCCAAGCTCTACTCAGCCGCAAAGCTATCCGAAACCGAGCAAAGCGTACTCGAATACCTACTCAACAATATCGACACCCTCGATGATATTGGCATAAAACCCGTCGCCATGGCATGTTTTACCAGCATGACGACAGTCATCAGGCTTTCGAAAAAGCTCGGCTACCGTGGCTACCGCGAAATGATGTACGATCTCAAGCACCTTCAGCATGTCTCCCGCGAAATGAATCAATCACTCAAAGACAGTAGCGTCCACTTCGTATGTCACACCGGAGATGTAGACGTATTCATCGCCGCACTGCATCGCAACAGAATGATCGGAGTAAACGGAGAGGGCTTCTCACGCATCGTTGCGCAGTACATGGCGACTAAGCTCGTTGGACTTGGCTTTTTGGCCGTCATACAGGACTTCCTAGAAACCGATCAGTTTGTCGAATCCAACCGAAATACGCTCAGCTGCATGATGCTCATATCCAAATCGGGCCAGACAGAAGCCATCCTGGAAACCGCAAGGGCATGCCACGACGCGGGCATTACGACCCTCGCGTTTACCGGCAACGAAGACAGCGAGCTCGCCAAGACGGCAGACGCGATCTTTACGATACATGACGATCACCCAATGGATCTTAAGAACGTTAAGCCTAACTGCTTTACCGGAAGTTGTATTCTCGCATTCGAAGAACTATTGAGTATCTGCCTTGACAATCTAAAACAAGAAGGCCTGGCCCCCTAAATCATGCGATAGGAAGCCAAGCCCTGGAATTGCGCTATGCAATTGAAAGCCACTTGCGCGTTTTACTCGTCACCGAGAACTTCGTGCACCTCAGAAGCGACTTCGCCGACACGAGGACCGTAAATGACCTGGATTGCCTTGTCGCTCAGGCGGATAACGCCCATAGCTTCAAGATTCTTGGTGAACACTTCGTCGTCTGCAACCTTAGAACCATCCTTGACAATCACGCGAAGACGTGAGATGCAGTTGTCAAGATCATCAATGTTGTCGGCTCCACCAAGCGCTTCGACAATGCCAACAGCAAGCGCGCTGTCCTTGGTCGCACGGCCCTGGACTGCCTTCTCGGGAGTGCCATCAGACTCGCCCTTTGCCTCAGCGGCCTTTGCCTCGAACTCGGCTCTGCTGTTGATCAACTCAATATCGTCACCATCGTCTCGACCGGGCGTCTTGATATCGAATTTAGTAATAAAGAACCGGAAGAGGAAGAAAGCTGCCAGGAAAAAGGCGGGGAGCAGGATAAGGTACGGAAGCAGATTAAGCTTCTCGGGGCGGAATAAGAATGGGATCAGGTCCTTGATATTTCCCTGGTACACCGAAACGCCCATTGCCTCCGAGAGAACTTCACCCAGTCCGGAAAGCGGAGCGTAAACGCCAAAGTAGAGCCAGGGGGCGGCAAACAGGAACGTAAAGAGAATAGGCTCCGTAACGCCAAAGAAAACAGTCGAAATCACTGTGGGGATTAAAAGACCAGCAACCTTCTTGCGGTTCTGGGGCTTGGCACAAGACCACATAGCAAGGGCGATGCCCGGGAACAACGCGTAATCGTTAATGCCATAGCCAGCCATGAAGGCCCTAACCAAGAGCTTGTCACTGCTGGGAGAAGCGAGCTGTGCAAGCTGAATGGCGCTATTGCCCACCACGCGCGTTCCATCGACGACCATGGAGCCGCCAAGCTCAGTCCAATACATGGGCGTCTCGAGCAGCGGATGCAAGCCAAACGGCACAAGGCTCTCGAGCACCCAGCGATAGACAAACGTACCGACCAGACCGGAGCCTTTCACGAACGTCGCAATACCCGAGAAGCATCCACCGATGACGGGCCAGACGAAGTACATGATGCCGCCCAGGATGCCACCGGCGACCAGCGATACAATGGGGACCGTTCGACTGCCCGCAAAAAACGCCAGCGCCGTTGGAAGCTTGGTCTTGTAAAAACGGCCGGTGATCCAGGCGACCAGGCAGCCCACGATAATGCCGCCAAAGACACCAGAGCTGTAGCCAAAAAAGCCGAGCGAGGTAGTGTAGAGTGCGGACTGCTCACTCGCCTGAATGGACGTAAGGCCGACCTTCTGAAGAGCTTCCACCGTTGTATTGTCGGCAGCCAAGCCAGCTGCTCCAAGCAGAATCTCAACCGTCTTGAGCATGGTGAGATAGCAGACAAGGGCAGAAAAGGCAGCCCAGCCCTTCTCTTTGCGAGACAAGGAGAAGGCGCAGCCGACGGCAAACAAAACACCGAGGTTTCCAATGATTACCTCGCCGAGACCCTTAAATACCGAGAAGAACGTAAAGAGCGGCGAAGCGGCATACCAGTCCCAATTAACGCCAAGGGACACAAGGGTCAGTTCGGTCGTAAAAACGCTACCGATACCCAAAAAGAGACCGGAAATGGCAATGAGCGTAATCGGAACGAGCATTGCCTTTCCGAACGATTGGAATTTTTCTTTCATCAATTCCCTCCTCAATGAGCCTCTACAAACGACTATTGCACCCCACGTCCCCACACAGGCGAAACGGAAGACATGTTCGGCAATAGACACAAAGTGATTGTAGAAAGGGACACAAAAAATGTGCATCGGCATCGCGTAATGCGGTTAAATCGACCGACGATTGCAAGTATTTACGAATCCGTAAACGGCAGCAAATAGGCAGCGAACGGCAACCTGCAGCGTAGGACAGTCCCCGCAGGCCGACAATTACCGGTATTTTGGAGCCTTCGTGAGTTCGTGTGGGTAGTCCCTACGCCTCGCGCCCCGGCAGGGCC
>CABQLI010000069.1 GCA_902464965.1 uncultured Collinsella sp. | reverse complement strand
CCAGCCGTGGAAGGGCGCGGATGCCGTCGCCGCCATGGCCGAGGTCGTGTGTTCGCTCCGTCGCGCGTTTGTGGCGCTGCCCGCGCACGATGAGCTGGGGCCTTCGACCATCACGTTTGGCCAAATCGAGGGCGGATATCGCCCCTATGTCGTGCCCGACCGCGCCAAAGTCTGGGTCGACATGCGTCTGACCCCGCCGACCGATACGGCCGCCGCGACGCGCATGGTAGAGCAGGCCATCGCCGTCGCCGAAGCCGCCGTTCCCGGTTGCCATGGCAGCTACACCGTGACGGGCGACCGCCCCGCCATCGAGCGCGACCCGAACTCTCCTCTTCTAGCAGCGCTCAAGCGTGCCGCCGATGACGTGACGGACGCGGACACGACCGTCGGCTTCTTTACCGGCTACACCGACACCGCCGTCATTGCCGGCAAGACAGGCAACCGCAATTGCATGAGCTACGGTCCCGGGTCGCTCGCGCTCGCGCACAAGCCCAACGAATATGTGCCCCATGCCGATATCGTTCGTTGTCAGCAGGTGCTAATCGCGCTCGCCGATAACGTGCTCTGGGACGCGAGCGGCCAAGTTGGGGCATAATAAGCCGCGAACAAACCGACTCGTGCGTTAGGACCGCCCATGAAAGCACTTCCGTTTCCCTGCATCCGCCCGGCTCAGGACCGCGTGCTCGAGGCGCTGCCTGCAATGGGCAGCATCCTGAGCGGCAACGATGCTCTGCGCGGAGCCATTGCCGATGGCCTGATGCTCAAGGACCCGGGTGCGGCGTATTACGTGTACGAATGCTCGGGCGAGCCGGGACGTGTGACGGGTATCGTGGCGATCTGCCCGACGAGTGTACTTGCGGGCGACAAGGGCGATGCCAGCGCTGACGTGGCCGCCGCCGCGCGCGCGATCGCCGAGCTCAAGGTGCAGCCGCGCCCCGTGTCGCTCGCCTACGAGGCCTCGCCCGTCATGGATATCATCCTGGGCGCCGCCAAAGAGGGCGCGTCGCTCTACGCCGTCACCGACCCCGCGGGCATTACGCACCGCGCGTGGGAGGTCAAGCGCGAGGACGCCGTCGGGGCCATCCGCGCTATGCTCGACCAAGCACCGGAGCCGGCACTGACCGACGACCCCGCCTACGCCGCCGCTCTGACCGGGGCGTCGCAGCTGCTGGCCGATGAGGCCCGTGTCGCCGGAACGTACACCGGCAAGGAGCCGTTCAACTTTACCGTTGCCGTGCTCTTCCCCGCCGCGCAGGTCAGCGGCGCACCGCAGGTTCCGACAGGTCTGCTCACGCACCAGGTCGCGCGGTTCTAGCAAGACCAGAGCGCCCAACACAAAAAATCGGCAGCTCAACAAACAGGGGGCGGAGATGCAGCAGGTACATGCATCTCCGCCCCTTTTGCGTCGAGAAGCTATGCCGGCGACCCGTACCGCCGCGCTCGCGTTATCCGCGCTGCGGACCTGCAGTAGCCACAAGCGGTTCAAGCCCCAGCTCGCGCGCGTAATCCTCCTGCGTAAAAATCTCAATCAGCTCAAACGTACCGGCCTCGTCGTCAAACACGAAATGTAGCACCGAGCAGTTGCCCGGCACACGATCGCGCTCGTCGGCCGCCGCACCCTTCACGTGGTCCATGAACTCCTTGATGGCCGAGCCATGGCTTACCGCGAGCACGCACGTATGGTCCGGACGCTGCATAAGCTCGGTCAGCGTCGCCACCATGCGCTCGCGCACCTGCATCTGGCCCTCGCCGCCAAACTGGCGATAGAAGTCGCGCCACGGGCGCTCGGGCATGAGCATCACGCGCTCGGCCTCAAAGTCGCCAAAGAACCACTCACGCAGGCCGTCCAGGCGCTCGTACGCCAAGCCCGGCCACAAGTTGGCGATAGTCTGCTCGGTGCGACGAAGCGTGGAGGTGTAGGCATGATCGGGCTCAATGCCGCGCGCACGTAAAAACATGCCGGCGCGCGCCGCCTGGTCGCAACCCAACTGCGTAAGCGGCGAGTCACTCCACCCTTGAATGATACGCTTAAGGTTGAATATCGTCTGTCCATGACGAACCAGATACAGGTCTTTATTCATAGGGGTCCTTTCGTTCGTTACCAACCCAAGAGCGAAAACGCCCCGTCGCAATAGCCAAAATGAAGCACGGCACCGTTGTCGGGCAGCTCTCCCCCGCCAGTCACATACTCAAGAAACTCCTGGCAGGCTGAGCCGTGGGAAACCGCCAGCACGCAGTCGTGCTGCGGCCTGGCCATGATGCGGGACAGCACCGCGACCATGCGCGACTGAAGCTGCACTTCCGACTCACCGCCAAAGGCCACCGGATAATCGCCCCAGGGCTGCGGCGGCATCTCGCGATTTGATGTGCCCTCCAGCGAGCCAAAATGCCACTCACGCAGGTCATCGACCAGCTCAATGGAACGGCCCTCGCCAACGATAAGCTCGGCCGTATGCCGCGCCCGGCCCAACGGCGAGGAATACACATGATCAAAGGCCACGCCACGCGCCGCAAACGCCGTACGCGCCGTCAGCGCCTGCTCGCGCCCGCGCGCCGTAAGCGGCGAATCGTGCCAGCCCTGCAAAATGCTCTGCACATTGAGCTCAGTCTGCCCATGCCGCACCAAATACAGATCTGCCACACACCCTCCCCTCGTACCACCACAAAGGGGACAGGAGCCTTTGTGGTGATTTTGCCGCCGGATTGCACCGCAACGACGCACAACTACAGCAGCACGTCGGCAAGCGAGCGCTTGGGTACGTGGTGCACCCGCGCCTCGTCGCGCCAATAATTGATGGAGCCGTCGGGGTTGGAATCGATCGCATCGATCACCTGTGTCTCGGCCGGAACGCCAAACGCCATGATCAGCTTGAGCTCATACTTGTCGTTATCGAGCCCCATGGCATCGATCGCGTGGGGCGTAAAGGCCTTGAACATGCAGGCTGCCACCTCGGGCGTGGCGCTGCGGGCGGCGAGCATCATCGTCTGCGCGGCAATGCCCGTGTCGACCTCAGTAATGGGAGCGACAGGCTTGCCCGGAACGGCGCGCTCGGCCAGAATCGCGATGTAGCCGGTCGGGCGCTCGCCCTCGGCAGGACCCGGCCAGTCCTTAAGCGCGCCGGCCCATGCGAGCTCGTCAAATACACGCGCGCAATCCTCGGCACCGCTCACCACATGAAAACGAAGACGCTGAGCATTGGCACCACACGGAGCCAGGTGCGCCAGTTCCGCCAGCTCGAGCAAAAACTCGCGCGGCACGCGCATGGACTCGTCAAATCGGCGGCACGTGCGGGCGCGGCGGACCAGCGCGTCAAACGTGTCCAGGCCGAGCTTTTCGCAACCTTGCTTCGCCATCGACTCAGCGCTTACCGGCGCCTCGGGAACTGCTTCGTTCATAGGGACCCCCAATACAAGCCAATTGTCCTTAGGAAAATCTAACCTAAAACGTAGGCAATAACGAACAGGGCTGCAATGTTCTACACCTGTTGAATAGAAAATCGCGACGTGGGGAACAACGGAAACAATTCGGGACCTTTGGGTTACGTTTCGCCCTCCCCGACCCATACGCCAGCGCCTTTAGGCGATACTAGTTGTAACGATCAAGGCTTACGCCGCACGGAAAGGAGACATTATGGGCATCTTTAAGAACGATGACCAAAAATCGAGCCAGTTTGGATTTGACGAGAAAAGCATGGCGGGCAAAGCCGTCAAGGCCGTACGCTGGATCTACGCCATCACGGGCGTCTTAGCGCTCATTGCTGGTATCGCGTTGCTTTTTGCACCCGCCAAGTCCCTCGTCTTTTTGACGACCGTCCTGGGCTTCTACTTTGTGATTACGGCAGCCATCAGACTGTTCACTGCCATTTTTGAGCCACTGCTGCCCACCGGCTGGCGCGTGACGAGCATCATCTCCAACCTACTCATTATCTTGGGCGGCGTCATAATCCTGCGCAACCAGGCCTTCTCGACCGCGACGCTCACCACGATGGTGGTTATCGTGGCCGGCTTTGGCTGGATTGTCGAAGGTGTCATGTCCATTCTGGAGTCCGAGCTTTCGTCCAACCGCGCCCTCGCCATCCTGAGCGGCGCGCTCTCCATCATCGCCGGCATGTTCGTGTTTATCTATCCGCTGTGGTCGGCCAAGATGCTCGTCATCTTTAGCGGCGCCGCGCTGCTGGTGTTTGGCGTAACGCTGATTGTTCGCGCTATTCAATTTGGCAAACTGGTGCACTAGATGCCGCGAACGCTCTTTATTGATGCCGACGCCTGCCCGGTCACGCGCGAGTCGATTGACTGCGCGCGGAGGGCGGGCGTCGCCGTTGTTATCGCCGGCAACAGCACGCAAAACCTGGAACGGCACATTCGCCGCGACGACCCGCGCGATACCGAACACGCGCGACGCGGCTTTTGGGTCACGACGCTCGACGTGAGTGTAGGCGCCGACAGCGCCGACTTTGCCATTGTCGAACGCCTGCAGGCGGGCGACGTGGTCGTGACGCAGGACATTGGCTTGGCGAGCATGGTGCTCGGGCGCGATGCCGCCGCCATCGGTGTGCGCGGGCGCGTCTACGACAAAGCGACCATCGACATGCAGTTGTTTATTCGCCACGAGGAAAAGAAGGTACGCCGCGCTGGCGGTCGCACCCGCGGGCCGGCAGCCTTCACCAGCGAAGATCGCGCTCGCTTTAAACGCAACCTCACCGAGCTGCTGCGCTAACCAAGGTAGATTTTTGGGACATGCCTAAAAATCTACCTTTTTGTTTTAAAGATTGACACGCATCCAACGCCCAGGTCATGGCGGTGGAATTTATGGCATGTCCTAGTTTTACGGCATGCCCCAAACATCCACTTAGAACCCAAAGGCAGAAAGGATAAGGCCCCAGCCCGCGCCGATGACATACATCATGATCAGAAACACAGCGTTTTCGCGGGCGCTGCGGTTGGTGCGGAACAGCACCAGGTAGCCCACGCCGGCGGAAATAAGCGTGCCGGCGAGCATCGGTGCCAGCTGCAGCGCGCCTTCCAGGTACAGCTGCGTGATGACGACACTGGCCGAGCAGTTGGGGATCAGGCCGACGAGTGCCGAGCCCAAGACGGCGAGCGTCTCGTTGCCACGCAGGAACTGCTCGATCGCGGACTCTCCGAAGGTCTCGAGCACGGCGACCAGAATCAGCGTCACCAGAAAAATGAATACCGATACCTGCACGGTGTGCGAGATCGCGCTGCGGATGATCGACAGGACAGGCGTCCCTTCGTGGGAGTGGGAGTGACCGTGGCCATCATGGTGTTCATGCTCGCCCTCATGACCGTGATCGTGTCCGTGTCCGTGTCCGTGCTCGTCCTCATCCTCGTCACAGCCGCAATGATCGCGTTCGCACAGCTCGTGGATGTGATCAGCACTTACGCCCGCCTCGGCCACTTCATCAATGATGTCGCCCCCGGTATGGTCGTCGTGCGCGCAGTTCACATGGGTGGGATTGGCCGCGGTTCCCAGCACGGTGCGGCGAATCGCCGCGTGCGCGCGGGCGTTACGGCGCAGGCCGCGAATGGCAGCGTCCACGATAAAACCCGTGACCAGTGCGATCAGTGCCTTCGAAGCCAAAAGCATTGCCATAGTCTGCATGGGAACCTGCTCGGCAAGCAGCAGCGGCAGCATCTCGTCAGAGGTCGAGAGAAACACCGCCACCAGGGTACCCAGCGTCACAACGCGACCGGCGTACAGCGTGGCCGCCATGGCCGAAAAGCCGCACTGCGGCACCATGCCCAGCAACGATCCAACCACGGGGCCCGCGGCACCGGCACGCTTGATGGCGCCGTTAACGCGGTCGCCTGCAACGTGCTCAAGGGTCTCAAGAGCCAAATACGTCACCAACAAAAACGGCACCAGCGAGAGCGTGTCCTTGCCGGCGTCGAGCAGAATATCAATCAGCAAATCCATGACGGATGGAACCTTTCGTGTCTTTCGGCAGCATTGTAAAAGTCCTAGCGGTCAACTAGGGTATTGTAGTTGTCCTAGGCGCGATGCCAATAGTTGCCCATGGTAAACTATCATCTCGCCACATCTCAATGAACCCGAGCCGCGCGGTGCGGCCCGTCCAAGGAGCAGTTATATGAACGTTTCACAAGCACTCGAATACGAGCGTCAGCCGTTTATCCCCATGTTTATCTATGGCGATCACGGCGCCATGGAATCCGAGCGCCAGAAGGGCGAAGAGGCCCTTAAGGTGCTCGAAACCGAGTACTTTACCGCCGAGGGCGACCCCAGCTTCGACTTTGCCACCGTGCGCGACCTGGCCGACCGCAACCGCGACCTGTGCGACCAGATTGGCGAGGCGCGTCTGCGCAACGTGACGCCCGCGACGCTCTCGCGCGGCCTGTCCGATGCCGACACCTGCGCCGCCATCGGCAAGATGCAAAAGCGCACCGCCGCGTCCGTTATGCGCGAAATCCGCGGCGACCGCGACGCGCTCGGCGTGGCCTACGCCCGCAAGCCCATCCAGGGCACCGTGCTCGGTATCGACATCGAGACCACCGGCCGTGCACCCGAGCGCGGCTATATCATCAACGTGGGTTGGGAGATCATGGAGCTCACCAGCGACGCCGTCCCGCATGACGCCGAGGCACACTACTGCGGTCTGCCCGACATCTACCGCAGCGAGGATGTGCCGTTGTCGAATATCCACCACATCACCTGGAACGACATCGACGGCAAAAAGCCGTTCCGCGAGAACAAGGAACTGCAGAAGCAGCTGCTCAAGCTTATGAAGAAGTACCCGTACATGGCGCATAACGCCGCGTTCGAAGACAGTTGGTTCAAGATCCACCTGGACGGTTACGCCGAGGCACGCCGCGCCGGCAAGATCATCGTCATCGACTCGCGCCAGATCTGCCGCAGCCTGGACGCCGACGTGCGCTCGCTCCCCCGCGAGTCCGCGCCCGCCGCGCTCGAGAACTGGGCGCGCCGCCGTGGCACCCTCGCCGCCGACGCCAGCGAGCAGCATCTGGGCCTGGACGACACCGACCTCATGCTTCGCACCGTCCAAGCCGAGTTCAACCTCAAGAACCTGTTTGCCAAGTAGAAACGTCTACGACAAACTCCGGCGTAGATCACAAGCGGCCTCGCAGCGGGAAACCCCGCAGCGGGGCCGCCCTACGTTCCACAGATAGATCAGCCATCACAAATTCTGAACCCTCATTTTGAACGATTTCGGCCAATTCCCGACACGTAATTCGTTGTCGGATGGTGATGCATCACTATCAAATGTGCGGCAATTGAGTATTTATATGCTATAGCTAAGCTGCGAAAACTTTTATTTAGGGCATACCAACTCATAATTGCGTCAAGCTTTTGGACAGCATTTGGTTAGACCTCTAAAACGACTTTTCCACTCAGCGCCGTCAACACGGCATTAGCTGACACGATATATATCATGAGTATCGTATTGTCACATACCACTGCAAAAGCGGTCTACCAGGCCGCGCATTCGGTGTCTGCGAAAGGCATCGAGTCCTGTAGTCCTGCCGCGATTTACGGATCATGTCCCACCGGAACGCTCCTTGACGCAGCCGCAGAATGGCTCACCAAAAATGATGTTTCCCTCGACGCAAATGATTCCCTCGAGGTGATGGTGTTTGATCGCAGGAATGCGCGCTATGCAATGAACTGTCAATGCCACGTATCTTCAAAACGATTCTCAAACACACGCTTTATAGAGCTCAAAGATGGCATCTTCGTTGTTGGCGTTGAGCTTTGCGCACTTCAGGCCGCCACCTATCTTTCTTTTCGCGAACTAGTGGAGTACTACTTTGAACTGTGCAGCGCTTACTCCCTTGGAACCGACTCTTCCACCTCCTATACCGAGCGTTTCGCGCTCACCTCGACCGAGAGATTAAAACAGTTCTTTAATTCCATTACCAGATGCGACGGTCTGGCTCTTGCCCGAAAGGCGATCCAATGTGTGCGCGACGGATGCCGGTCTCCTATGGAAACGGCCTTTGTCATGATGCTAACGCTGCCCAAAAGCGAAGGAGGGCTTGGTATTAAGGGAGTTGAGACCGATTACGAGGTGCAGGTCACCGCTGCAGCGAAGAATCTCACGAGACGCAAAAAGTTCTTTATGGATGCGTATCTAAAGAAATCTCGCACAGACATTGAATACAACGGTTTTTATCATGACGCGGAAGAAGACCGCGCCATCGATGAGGAACGCAAGAATGCGCTTGCGTCCATGGGATACGGAATCATCACCGTCAGTCGTTATTCCTTTATGCATGCCAGCGCTTTCGTTAGGGTCATGGAGGCGATCCAACGAAAAGAGGGCATACGCCCCTCGCGTCTGCCAAAAGACTTTCAAATCATGCAAGAAGACCTGAGACAGTTTGTACTCAGAAGGTTTATTGAGGAGAAGAAACGAATCCAGGAGGAGCTTCGCCAGGATTCCGAAGAGCGCCAACGAATCGACCTCGAAAAAGCAATGCTCGAAGGCATCACATTGGACGATCCGACGATTAACGAGGCTCCGGCAATCGATGACATGCAGACTGTCGAACCCGACAGCCCATCACTCAACCAAACAAGCAGCTTCGCGCCCGAGGGCAGGATCTTCGGGGCCGGAAGCTAGACCGGCTAACAAGGTGGGCACCTTAGCGACGTGCAAAATTGCGAGTATTCAGCAGAGCCGGGTGTCTATCACCCTCGAGTGGATCCAAATGTGAAGCGAAATCACTCTTGCGTGAGAGCGTTAGGCAACATTTGAGGAAGAACTCATCGGATTAACACCCTAAGATAACTCTTGAACTGCATTATATGGCCTGCAATAAATTAACGGACCCCCTATCGTTGCAGAATACTCCAATTTTTGCACGGCTCAGGGGCACCCACCCCGGCATCGGCTATCAAAACCGCTCACTCCGGGATCTCGTCCACTATTCCCCATCATTTTGTGCAACGAATTACCTGAACGTCATTGACATATGAACATACACTCATATAATCGGAAGCAAGTTATATGAGCGCATGTTCATATGAAAGGATATTGCAATGAGCATCCGCGTTGATGAAACGAAACCCGACATCGAGGCCACCGAACCCGCGATTCCCACCACCTGCTCGCCCGAGGACCTTCCCGACGAGGAGCTTCTCTACGACCTCGCCGACCTGTTCAAGGTCTTCAGCGACACCACGCGCATCAAGATCCTCTATGCCCTCATGGGCCGCGAGCTCTGCGTGGCAGACATCGCCGAAGCGACCGAAACCTCGCAATCCGCGGTGTCGCACCAGCTGCGCACACTCAAGCAGTCGCACCTGGTTAAATTCCGACGCGACGGGCGCAATATCCTATACTCGCTCGCCGACGACCACGTCTACACCATGCTCAACCAAGGCATGAGCCACATCTGCGAATAGCGACCAACCACGGTACCTGCGCGGCCTGCACCCAAGCCGCAAATACAGAGAAAGGAACCCACCATGAAAAAGCAGTTCAAGCTCGACGAGATCGACTGTGCCAACTGTGCGCGCGAGCTTCAGGACGAGCTGGCCAAGCTCGAGGGCGTCAAATCCGTGTCCGTCAACTTTATGACCCAGAAGCTGACGCTCGAGGCCGATGATGCTGAGTTCGACGAGGTGCTCAACCGCGTTGTTGAGTTTACGGCCGACGCCGAGCCGGACTGCGAGATCATTCTCTAGCCCAGGTTTACGCCAACCTGCAAGGCCGCGCTTGCCGCGGCCTTTGCTCGCGAAATTATATGAGCGAGTGTTCATACATTCAAATGGGAGGATACAAGTCATGGCCACTGCCGACCCCAAAAAGAAAAAGAAGAAGCGTAGGAAAAAAGAGTCGCTCGAGCATAAGCGCAACCGCATCCTGGTAGCGCTGGGCATTTTTGCCGTGGTGTACGCCCTCGATGAGCTTGGCACCCTCGCCGCCGCATTCGGCACCCCGGGCGAAATCTACGCCAGCTTTGTGCTGTTCCTCGTACCGTTTTTGATTGCCGGCTACGACGTACTGCAAAAGGCATTCAGTAACATCCGCCGCGGCAAGGCCTTCGACGAGAGTTTCCTTATGGCAGTCGCAACCATCGGCGCGTTTGCCATGGTGTTCTTCCCCGATACCGACCCGCACATGGCCGAAGGCGCCGCCGTCATGCTGTTCTACCAGGTCGGCGAGCTGTTCCAGGCATACGCCGTGGGCAAGAGCCGCAAGTCGATCAGCGCCATGATGGACATCGCGCCCGACTACGCTAACGTCGAGCAGCCCGACGGCACGCTCGAACAGGTCTTTCCCGATGACATCGCCGTGGGCACCGTGATCGTGGTCAAGCCCGGCGAGCGCGTGCCTATCGACGGCGTCATCGTCGAGGGCGAAACCCAGCTCGACACCGCCGCGCTCACGGGCGAGTCAGTCCCCCGCCCCGCCAAGTCCGGCGACGATATCATCAGCGGCTGCATCAACATGACGGGCCTCATCCACGTGCGCACCACCAAGCCCTTTGGCGAGTCCACCGTCGCGCGCGTCTTGGAGCTCGTAGAAAACGCCAGCGAAAAGAAGGCGCGCACCGAAAACTTCATCACGCGCTTCGCCCGCGTCTACACGCCCGCCGTCACCGGCGCGGCCGCAGTACTCGCGCTCGGCGGCGGCTTGGTCACCGGCGCTTGGTCCGACTGGATTCTGCGCGGCCTGACCTTCCTGGTCGTCAGCTGCCCGTGCGCGCTCGTGATCAGCGTCCCGCTCAGCTTCTTTGGCGGCATCGGCGGCGCGTCCAAGCTGGGCGTCCTCATCAAGGGCTCCAACTACCTCGAGGCCCTCTCCCGGACCAAGACCGTCGTATTCGACAAGACCGGCACGCTCACGCAGGGCGTGTTTGAGGTC
>CABQLI010000068.1 GCA_902464965.1 uncultured Collinsella sp. | reverse complement strand
GTCGAGCGCCGCGTCGCGCGCCGCCGCCCACAGGTCCGCCAGCGCGCCGAGCGCGGCGCCCAGCGCGCCCTCGGCGCGCACGGAGGGGAGCTCCTCCATCAGCCTCGGCCCCGCCATCCCGCGGAACCTCGACCTGAGCCCCTCCGGGGCGGTGGTGAGCAGCGACCTCGCGGTGTTGATCGCCGAGGTCCGCGCCTTCACCGCCCCGGAGCGCGCCGCAAGCATGCAGCGCACCCCGTCGACCCACCCGTCCTGGCTCTTGGGGGTCCCGAGCTTTGAGCCGGACATCGCCGCGCGGGCGGCCCTCTCCGCGTCCGCCTCGTCGCACTTTCCCTGCCCCGGGCGCCTCCTCTGCATCCTCGCCGGGGAGAGCGCCTCGCGCACGGGCATCCCCAGCGACGCGAGGTGCCTGGTGAGGCCCGCCCCGTAGGACGACGTCCCCTCCATCGCGACGCAGGCCGGCTCCCCGGCCGCCGCGATCGCCCCGGCGAGCGCCTCGTAGCCCGCCGCGTCGGCGGGGAACCGGCGGGACAGGACCTTGCGGCCCCTCCAGTCCAGGACGCACAGCCAGTGCGAGTCGGCGTGGGTGTCGACCCCGCAGAAGACCGGCCCGCGGGCGCCGGGTGTCGATTCGTTTTGCATGCCTCGCTCCGTTCTTTCCGTGCTCGCCTGGACCGGGCAGACGGCACACTGACGGGGCGCGATAGAATGCGGTTGTTCGGGTCCGCGGTATCGCTCCATGCTCCTATTAGGTCATGCGGCGGTCTCGCCGCGGCCCGCGCGGGACATGTCAGGAAACGAGGGCAGCCCCATGGGCGCCAGCGGAATGTGGGGTCACCGCGCGGTCCGCATCTGATGGTGTCGACGTCAATGGTATACGGGTACATCATCGACGTCTTCAATACAGAAAATATCAGTGCGGAATGTCCGCGAAGGTCAGCCCTCAGATCCTGCTACGACTACGTCCTCGGATTGTGGGGCTGCATGAGGGACGTGGTTGTGGGGGCCTTTTGTCCCCGTCGCTGTTTCGCGGCGCGGCCGCGAAACCACGCGTTACTTTGGTTATGGAGGGGGCTTGGTTGTTGGTTCAGATGATCTAGAGAGATATGGGTGCAAATGAGAAATCGTTGTTGGGGTCGTCCTTTTCCATAAACTCATCGAGGCAGAATGTCATATAGATTGGAACGTACAGGATCTTGCCCTCTTCGCTAAGGTTTTCGTGGCTCAGCACAACGGCCTCGGGAATCTTGTACTCGCCCACACTCATCAGGCGATCGAGGGCCGCATGTGCTCGAACTTTCTTGCCCGATTTGACTTCGATTGGGACAACATGTCCTCGGGCGCCTTCGATTACAAAGTCGACTTCACCGACCTCACGTGTTTGGTAGTACCACGTATCTGCTCCGAGGGCAACAAGCTCCTGCGCGACCACGTTTTCATAGAGACCGCCGAGGTTGGGGGTTTTCATATCTAGATATACAGCGCGTGCCGTGCTACCGGGATATCGCGATGCGAGCATTCCTGTATCGGACTCGTATAGTTTGAAGGCGGCTGCCTTCTCTGTCCTCTTAAGAGGACTCCGGGCCTCCGTCACCTGGGGGACCATCAATCCAACGCCTGCGTTCACCAGCCATAGGAAATCCTGCTCGTATTTTTGAAGACGAGCTCCCTCGCCTAGAGACGAGACGATAAAGCGATGGGACTCCGCCTCAAGCTGAACGGGAATTTGCTCGAAAATGGAGCGAACGTTAAACGCTCGAGTCGATGCATATTTAGAGATATCGCTTTTGTACTGATCGACTAGCTGAATTTGAAGCTCACGCGTTCTCACGAGCGAATAGCCCGAATCGATATAGTTCTGAACGACCTCTGGCATGCCGCCGCAAACGATATAGGCTCTAAAGTTTTTGAGCATCGCCTCATGAATATAGTTTTCGACGGGACGTCTCTCGACAAGGCAGCTGCGAATGTCTGCAAGCACATTCTCGCTGATGCTGTTTGCCCAACAGAACTCTTCAAAATCCATCGGTCGCATAACAATGTGCTCGACATACCCCACCGGAAAAGAAGAGATCCCCTTAAACTCAGTCCCAAGCATAGACCCCGAGAAGACATAGCTAAAGCGTCCGTCCTCGACCAGCGCCTTCATAAGTGTAACGATCTGCGGATACTCCTGAATCTCATCGACGAAGATAAGCGTGTCTCCTTCAACAAGCGGTGCATCCGCAAGAAGGGCCACACGGTTGATGAAGTCAATGGAGTTCTTAGCGCCAACAAGTACGTCTCTTGCCTCGGCATCGAGTAGCAGATTGACCTCATAATACGAAGCGTAGTTGCTCTTTCCAAACGCGCGAATTGCATAGCTCTTGCCAATCTGACGCGCGCCAGTAACAAGCAACGCTTTATTGGATTTGTTCTTCCAGCTCAAAAGCCTGTCAGTGACCTTACGGCGTAGCATTAAAACCCCTCAATGACAAAAATTGGCAAATAGATTTGACCCTAATCATACAAAAATTGGCAGATAGATTTGACCCAAATCAAACAAAATTTGGCAAATAGCAAAGCTCGCTTAGGCCTCAAAGCCAGCGAGCCAGCACGGTACTTTGCGAAAAGGCTGGCGGCGCCGTTGTTGAGGGTGGCCAGGTTGGCAGTGGCGCCGTTAGCGTTCTCGGCTGCTTGGGCGCGCAGGAGCGAAAGGGCGTCGGCAGCGTTCATGCAGAAGCCGACGGTAAAGTTCCATACTGCGAACTCGCAGTCGCTTGCCGCGGGGTGAAGCGCGATCGGCTATCCCTTATGTTGGATGAAAAGCCCCATGTTTTTGCAGGGATGCATACTCGTCAAATTAATGTATAGAATCGCGTATAGTGCGAGTAAGATATTGCGCTGTCCGTTTTGTGTTTAGCAAAGATATAGTTTGCATAATCTGGTCTAATCCCTGCTCTATTTAAATAAAGTTGCACGTAAATGGCGTAGATATACCTGAACTGGGCTTCTTTACGCTGAGCGGGTAAAATCGACCGTTCGCCGCTTAGGTATTTTCAAAATGAATAAAATGAGCGATAAAGAGAATATAAACCCTAATAAACTCGCGTATCGCACGGACGCGGGTTATTAATGGGTTGTAGGCCTTTTACAGAAAGGATTCCAGCAATGTCTAAGCCTCTTGGCAAGCCCGATCGTATTGTCGTCGCCCTCGGCGGCAACGCCCTCGGCAACAACCCCGTCGAGCAGATCGAGGCCGTGAGCAACACCGCTCACGCTCTTCTCGGCCTGATCGAGCAGGGCAACGAGATCATCATCACCCACGGCAACGGCCCGCAGGTCGGCATGATCCAGAACGCCTTCGCTGCTGCCCACGATGCCATCGGTACCCCCGAGATGCCGCTGCCCGAGTGCGGCGCCATGTCCCAGGGCTACATTGGTTATCACCTGCAGCAGGGCATCGGCCGCGAGATGCACAAGCGCTATAAGCGCTGGCACGCCGCAACCGTCGTCACCCAGATCGAGTGCGACCCGGACGATCCCGCGTTCAAGAACCCGACCAAGCCGATCGGCCCCTTCTACACCGAGGAGCAGGCCAAGGAGTTCATGGCCGAGGACCCCTCCAAGGTCTTCGTCGAGGATTCCGGCCGCGGCTGGCGTCGCGTCGTCGCCTCGCCCGATCCCAAGAAGATCGTCGAGGCCGACTCCATCCTCAACCTGCTCGACAACGAGTTCATCGTCATCGCCTGCGGTGGCGGCGGCATCCCCGTCGTCCGCGACTACGAGAACAAGGGCTGCTACAAGGGCGTCCCCGCCGTCATCGACAAGGACCTGGGCGGCGAGCTGCTGGCCGAGGACTGCGACGCCGACGTCCTGTTCCTGCTGACCGCCGTCGAGCACGTCGCCATCAACTTCGGCAAGCCCAACCAGGAGGAGCTCGAGGACCTCACCGCCGACGAGGCCGAGCGCCTGGCCGACGAGGGCCAGTTCGGCAAGGGTTCCATGGAGCCCAAGGTTCGTGCTGCCATCAAGTTTGCCCGTTCCCGCAAGGGCCGCACCTGCATCATCGGCGCTCTGGACAAGGCCGCCGAGACCATGGCCGGCCTCTCCGGTACCCGCATTCACGAGTAGTCTCTACTCTGTTGCCTCTCTCGTGGGCGCTAGGCAAAGCGCCCACAAACTAGCCTCTCTTCATGAGCCCCGCAGTCCGCTCCGACTGCGGGGCTTTTGCTATTCACCTAGTCATTGGGGACAAACCCGGCACTTGGGGACGGTCCTTTCCTGCCGGCAGCTTGGGACAGTCCTTAATAGTCATTGGGGACGTTCTTAAACGACTAGCCAAACAAGAACGTCCCCAACGACTACTCATTTAAGTCTGTCCCCAATGACTGCCCAATGGCTGGGAAGGCGCATCCCACACCGACGCATTGCCTTCGGGCCCTCTCCCCAGGCTCTCCATAGCTCAGCTGGACTCCCCGCAACCTGTTCCGAGTTGGCGGAACGAGCGCGACGTGGAGTGTCATTCTTTACCGCGTTAGACTAGACGCAGGGAAAGGAGGAGGACATGGATGCTCGCGTCAAGCAGCTTGTAAATATGATCGAGGACGCTCAGCCTGTCGCTGTCGCGGTACTTGCCAAGCGTCTCGAGGTAAGCGAGCGCGCCGTGAGAAACTATATCCATCGCGCAAACGACAACCTTGCAGGGGTTGCACGCATCGTTGGCAGCAAGGGGCAGTATCGTATCGATGTTGCACGTGCAGATGAGCTTGCTCGCTTGCTAGACGGTGCGGCTCTGGCCCATCCGGGCATTCCTGATACGCGCGACGGCCGTGTGTCCTTCCTTCTTAACGACCTCCTCATGCGGTCCCAGTGGGTGACGATTGAGGAGTATGCGGATTTACTCTACGTTTCGGCGCGAACTCTGTCCAATGACATGCGTCTGGTAGAGCAGAAACTCGCCCAATTTGACTTAACGCTCGAAAAGCGCCCACGCTACGGAATCCGCGTTGCGGGCGGGGAGTCGCAGCGGCGCCTGTGCCTGGCCTCGCTGGTGAGGCCCGTGTTGCCCGACACCGACGATGCAAAGCTCGCCGAGCGCCTGCGGGCCATCGCCGCATGTGTGGACGATGCTCTGACGGCCTCGCCCGTCACGGTGAGCTCGCTGGCATCCCGCAATCTCATCATGCATCTTTACATTGCTCTTGGCCGCATCGAGCAGGGCTGCTATGTCCCAGCTGCAGAATCGGACGTTCAAAAACTTGAGGGAACGCGCGAATACGCCGCGGCTTTCCAGATTGCCGCAAACATCAAGGATGCCCTGGGCGTGAGCATGCCCCGAGAAGAGGTTGCCTTTATCGCAATCCATTTGCTCGGCAGGGGCACGGGCGTGCCCGAGAAGGGCTCTGCCGTTATCTCGGACGAGATGTGGGAGATTGCTTCCGAGATGGTACGTGCGGTCAACGATGAGTTTAGGTTTGACTTTAGCGGCGATCTTGAACTTCGCATGAACCTTGCTCGGCATATCGGCCCTCTGGGCTATCGCCTTGAATATCACATGCATATGGATAACCCCATGCTGTCCGATATCAAGACGAGGTTTCCGTTGGCCTATTCGATGGCAGCTGGCACCTCGCAGGTACTCGAGCGTCATTTTGGCAGCCAGCCCTCTGATGAAGAGCTCGGCTACATCGCCATGGCATTTGCCCTGGCCCTCGAGCAGCAAGCCGACCAGCCGCGTCGCAAACGCATCCTGATCGTGTGCGCCTCGGGAGCGGGAAGCGCCCGTATGCTCGAGCACCAGTACCGCAAGCAGTTTGGCATGTATATCGATTCGATTGAGACATGCGATGTCGCCCGCGTGGGAACGTTCGATTTTTCGCATATCGACTACGTGTTCACAACGGTGCCGCTCAACGTCAAGTTGCCCGTGCCCGTCCGCGAGGCCGATTTCTTCTTGGAGACGAGCGATGTCAACGCTATCCGCAAGGTGCTGAGCGACGACACTGCGCAATCGGACTCCGTGAGCTCTTTCTTTAGCCGTGCCCTGTTCTTCAACCGCGTTGAGGCGTCGTCGAAGCAGGCCGTTCTCCGATATCTCTCCGAGCGCGCCGTCGAGAGCGGCCGTGTCGATGCCCAGTTTGCCCAAGAGGTCGCCGAGCGCGAGCGCGCGAGCGCCACCTCGTTTGGCAATGGGGTAGCCATGCCCCATGGGATGCATCCCTTGAGCGCCGAGGCCTTTGTTACCGTGGGCCTGCTCGAACATCCCATTCTTTGGGACGAATACGGCCATGAGGTCGATATCGTCTTTATGGTGTCGTTTGCCCGGTCGGGCGGCGATGAGGCGCGGATCTTGAGCTCACTGCTCGCCGAGATCTTTATGGACCGCCAGGGGGTCGAGCGCCTACGCGAGCGCCGGTCCTGGCATGAGCTGATGGCGCTTGTGCAAGCGCATACGGCTTAAGACTTCTTTTGTCGATGACCCTGTCAGTCTACCTGCAATAAACCTCGAGGATTGCGGGCGGGAGATAGGCGTTTCGAATATTCAAGTACAAACCAAACATCACGGGAGAGGAGACCGTTATGGACGATCAGGGAACCGAGATGGTTTCGTTTCAGCTGGTCGCTGCAGCGGGAGAGGCACGCAGCCTTGCCTTCGAAGCCCTTGAAAAGGCAAAGGCGGGGGATTTTGACGCCGCCGCCAAACTCATGAAGCAGTCAAAGGATGCGGGAATCAAGGCTCACCACATCCAAACGCAGCTGCTTTCGACTGAGGCAGCGGGCGAGCATCTGTCGGTGGATGTGTTGCTGGTCCATGCTCAGGACCACCTCATGTGCTCCATGCTTGCTCAGGAGCTCGTGCAGGAGCTGATCTGCCTGTATGAGCGCACTGCAACCAAGAACGCCTAGCGGCGTGCGGTGACTATCCAACCAATCAATGCGAAGGGAATCCCTTATGAAGATCCTTCTTGTTTGCGCAGCTGGTCTGTCTACAAGCATTCTGATGAAGAAACTCGAGAAATATGCGGAGCAAAACGGCATCGAGCTCGATATCGATGCGGTGGGTATCGGCGAGTATCAGGAGACGTGCGCCAATTATGACGTGCTGCTCTTGGGGCCGCAGGTGTCCTACCAGCTCAACACCGTCAAGCAGGGGAGCGGTAAGCCGACCGCGGTCATCCCCGCACAGGACTACGGCATGGGCAACGCCGCCAACGTGCTGGCACTCGCCCAGTCGCTGTTGGGTTAGGAGGCAACCATGGAGAAGTTCATGACCCTGCTTCAGGAAAAACTGACCCCTATCGCCAATTTCTGCGGAACCGAGCGCCACTTTGCCTCCATGCAAAAGGGCTTTATGAGCGCGATCAGCTTCATCTTGGTATCTGCCGTCTTTATGATCCTCGCCAACCCGCCGGTCACGGCCGACCTGGTGGCGCAGGGCGGGTTCTGGTCCGTCTTTGGCCCTTGGCTCGATTTTGCCACGGCCAATAAGCTCACGCTGCTCATTCCCTTCAACATGACGATGGGCATACTGTCGGTGATCGTGACGTTCGCAATCGCCTATAACCTGGCGGGCACCTACAAGATGCCCAAGCTTAACGCCGGTATGACCTCGCTGGTGATGTTCCTGATCGCCGCGGCGCCGTCGTCCTACTACCAGCTTGCTGACGAGTCCGTGCTCCAGGCGGTCCCCTGCACCTATCTGGGTGCGCAGGGCCTGTTTACCGCCATCATCGTTGCCTTGGTCTCCGTCGAGGTCACGCGCTTCTGCCAGACCAAGGGCATCACCATCAAGATGCCCGATGGCGTGCCGCCGTTTTTGTCCGAAACCTTTGGCGCCATCGTACCTATGCTCGCCAACATCCTCATCTTCTTTGGCGGCAACCTGCTAATCCAGATGATCGATCCCGCGCTGTCCATCCCCTCGGTTATCGAGAAGCTGCTCGCTGCCCCGCTTTCCGTCGCAGTTGACTCTGTGCCCGGCGCACTGCTTATCTGCTTCATGACGCTGCTGTTTTGGTGCTTTGGCGTCCACGGCAACATGATCGTAATGCCCATCACCGCCCCGGTCACGCTTGCCGCCTTTGCCGCCAACGCCTCGCTCTATGCTGCCGGGCAGCCGCTTGAGTTCCACCCGGCGCTCATGTCGTTGGCCATCAACCTCATCGGCGGCACGGGTAATACGTTCTCTTTTGTGGCGCTCTGCGCGTTTAGGGCAAAGTCGCAGCAGCTCAAGGCATTTGGCAGGGCATCGATCGTGCCGAGCTTCTTCCGTATCTCCGAGCCCGCGATCTTCGGCGCGCCCATCATCTTCAACCCGATCCTCATGATTCCGTTTGTGCTAGGCGGCATGATCTCGGCCCTGCTGTATTGGGGTGCGGTCTCACTGGGTCTTGTCTCTAACTTCTACATCTTGGTGAGCGGCACGTTCCCCATCTTCGTTCAGGGCTTTGTCCAGTGCCTCGACCCGCGCATCTGGGTGTTTACGATCGTTTTGATCGTGGTCATGGCTGTGGTCTGGTACCCGTTCTTTAAGGTGTACGATAACCAGCTCCTGGCTCAGGAGCAGGAGAACGCCGCGGCAGCTTCTGCCGAGGATGCTGAGTAGCATGAGTTACTTTGACAGAACGTCTGCCGCCGGTATGCCCGAGGGCTTTTTGTGGGGTGGTGCCCTCGCCGCCAACCAGGCCGAAGGGGGCTGGAACGAGGGCGGCCGCGGCATGTCGCACTCCGACCTGATCCCACAGGGTTCCGACCGCTGGGATGTAATGTTTGGCAGGCAAAAGCCCGTGGATGATCCGGACAGGCTGTATCCATGCCGCTGGGGCAACGACTTCTTCCATCATTGGCACGAGGATGTCGAGCTCTTTGCCGAGATGGGCTTTAAGTGCCTGCGTCTTTCAATTTGCTGGAGCCGTATTTTTCCCACAGGGATGGAGACCGAGCCCAACGGCGAGGGCTTGGAGTTTTACCGTCAGGTATTCGAGGCGCTGCGCGAGCATGGAATCGAGCCGCTTGTGACGCTGTCGCACTACGACTATCCGTTGGCTCTGGTCGAGCGCTATGGTGGCTGGCAAAGCCGAGAGATGATCGAGCGGTATGCGCACTACGTCGAGACCGTCGGACGCGCGTACCAGGGCCTCGTGCGTTATTGGCTTACGTTCAACGAGATCAACAGCGTGGCGCTGTCCTATCTCAACGCGGGTGTCACGCTCGAGGATGAGCGTGACCGTGCAGCCGTGACCGCGGCGTTCTCGCACCATATGTTTATGGCGAGCGCTCGCGCTGTCGAGATTCTGCACAAGATCGATCCCGCAAACAAGGTGGGTTGCATGGTCGCTGCCGGTGCGACCTATCCGTACCGTTGTGCGCCCGAGGACGTATGGCTTGCGTATGAGGAGGACCGCGGCCGCTACTTCTACACAGACGTGATGGCTGCGGGCGCCTATCCTGCTTGGAAGCTGCGTGCACTCGAGAAAGAGGGTGTTCACGTGCCCTTTGAGCCGGGCGATACGGAGTATCTGGCAGAGCATACGGTCGACTTCATCTCGTTCTCGTACTATTGCTCGCGCTTGGTGTGCGCCGATGATCAGGTGATCGCCGAGAAGGCGGAGGGCAACGTGTTCCCGACGTTGCGCAATCCGTACCTCAAGGATAAAGAGACTGCCTGGAAGTGGCAGATCGATGCGCTGGGTTTGCGCGTGACGCTTGCCGGCTACCACGATCGTTACCATCTTCCGCTCTTTATCGCCGAGAACGGTGTGGGCGGACTCGATGCGCTGGAAGACGGCAAAGTCCACGATGCGTATCATATTGATTACCTGCGAAGGCATATTCTTGCGCTGCGCGATGCAATTGTCGAGGACGGTGTTGACCTGATGGGATACACGCCGTGGGGCTGTATCGATTTGGTGTCGGCCTCGACGGGGCAGATGAAGAAGCGCTATGGCTTTGTTTATGTTGATGCCGATGATACGGGCAAAGGCACGTTCGATCGCTACCGAAAGGACAGCTTCTGCTGGTACCAAAAGGTCATTGCATCAAATGGCGAGGACTTGAGTTAACTCTTGCAGGTCTGTTGCCCCCGCGGTCCGCTTCGGCCGCAGGGGCTTTTGTTATTGAGGCGGCTGTTCATGAGGAGCATTGCAGGCTGCGGAAACCCGGCACTTGGGGACGTTCCTTTCCTGCCGGCAGCTTGGGACAGTCCTTAAAGGCCGCATCGATCAACTGCGGAAAGCACATCCCAGAATGAGCGTCCAACATGGGGTGCGGTTTCCCTTGAGGCCCTCAATCGGAAAATGCATCCCGGATTTTTGTCGAAAAGCGGTCCCTAGTTTCCCAAACGGGCCGCTAACGGAAAGCGCATCCCGCTATTGGGCCCCAAAGCAGGATGCGCTTTCCGTGCTGGCAGTTCCAAGCAGTTCGGGATGGCCCTTTTCGTTTGCTCTCGGCCGGCGTCCGTAAGACTGTCCCCGACGACCACTCATTTAAGTCTGTCCCCAATGAGTGCCCAATGACTAGTAGTAGGCCCACATGGCTTCGACTTCGTTGAGGACCTCTACGACGCCCCAGCGCCGGGCGCTGCGGCTGGCCGAGTTGGGATCGAAGACTTCAATCTGGTCGGCGTCGTCAATACCGTAAAGTACAATGTAGTGGCCCACGTTGGTAAAGGTGCCCGGCCGAACGGCGGCGACGGGCGCTCCCGAACGCAGCGCCTGAGTCATCGAGTCGTGATCGTTATGAAGCTCCGTTCCGTTAAGTCCCAACTGCCACGCACCGCTCGTCATAAACGACCATTCGGTTGCACCGGTGGGGGCGTAATTGCCTGCCTCGGAAAGCGCGCACATATCGACGGGAGTCATATCGGTGCGTCCCGTCTTAAAGATATAGACCATGGTGAGGCACGTAGGCCCGCAAGCATTTTGGCGGATGGTACCGCCGGCGTAAGGCAGCTCCGACCATGCAGGGTCGATCTGATAGATATGGGGCATCGTGCCGGCTTGCCATTGCGAGCGCGGGGTCGAAAAGGCGAAAGAATAACCGGGCGCGACGGGGGCCTTGAGCAGCTTGTCCTCGGCGGTGGGCTCGAGACCGGCTGATCCGTGGGAGATACACGAGCCTAAAAATAAAAA
>CABQLI010000067.1 GCA_902464965.1 uncultured Collinsella sp. | reverse complement strand
GGTTCTCAATATCCTCCACGCGCCTCCACGGCTTTCGAAAGAGCGATTTGCATTCATTGATCGTGACCCGGATAAGCCAGCGGCGAAGATGCTCCCAACTCTCAAAATGTCCATCGCTTTTAAGCAGCTTAAGAAAGACATCTTGGGCAATATCGTCGGCATCGGCACGATCGCGCAGGTACGTCAATGCGATTCGAAACACGACATCCCTGTGATCTTCAACCGCCTGTCTAAAAGCTTGTTCTTCCATAATCACCTCCCGGTGATGCTGATGTTTCTTGCTGAGGCCCTCACCATAGATACGCTTTGACCGAACGGAATGTTTCAAATTCAAGCAGGAAAAACCTACCAAAATAAACCTGTCCCTTTTTGGCAGGTTTTCTTCAACAAAAAAGACCCGCTTCCCTGTTGGGAAACGGGTCTTTGGAAGGACGGTTAACGTACTTGGAAATTACTCCTCGTCGTTGTCCTTGGCCTCTTCGGCGTCGTCGGTGTCCACGAGCTGGTTGAGCAGCTCATCGAGAGAAGCCATGTCCTCGTTGATGGCACCGTTGGCGGGAGCCTTCTTGTCGTCGATCGGGGCGCCCAGGAGCTCCTCGTCGGCGTCGGCGTGATGCGTCGGAGCGGAGGTACCCAGCAGGATATCGTCCGGACCGTCGGGGCTAAAGACCATCTGCAGCAGCTGCGAGAGGTCTTCCTCGTCGGCAACGTCGTCGTTGTTCTCGAGGATGTAGAGCAAGTCGTGGGCCTCCAGGCCGTCACGGAGCTCCTCGATCGCCTTGGCACCGATGCCGTCGATGCGCAGCAGATCCTCCTCGGACTTGCCGACCAGGTCGCCGACCGTCTCGATGCCGACTTCGCTGAACTTGTTGGTCCAGCGCTGCGACACGCCCAGGTCGTCGAACAGGTACAGACGAGCCTTCTCGGCGGAGATGGTGTGGCCGTTGCGGGTGAACGAGCCGTCAGCACCACCGAACTCGTCGTAGCCGGCCCAGTCGAGCTGCTGCGGGAGCTGCTCGTCCAGGTCCTTGAGCTCCACAGGAGCCCACTCGGGCAGCGACTTGGCGTTGGGCGAAGCCGGGCCGTCGATGTCCACGTAGCCGTCGGCCGTGCGATACGTCAGCTTGGCGTTGGCGTACGGCTTGAGGCCGGTACCGGCAGGAATCTTCTTACCGACGATGACGTTGGACTTAAGGTCGAGCAGGTGGTCGACCTTGCCCTCAATGGCAGCCTCGGTAAGGACGCCAGCGGTACGGATGAACGAAGCGCTCGACAGCCAGGAGTCGATGTTGGACGCGACCTTGAGCGTACCCAGGATGACGGGCTCGGCCACAGGAGCTTGACCGCCCAGACGGGCAACGCGCTCGACCTCGTCGGCAAACTCGTAGCGGTCGACGTACTGACCAAGCAGGTACTTGGAGTCGCCGGGGTTGGTGATCTGAACGCGACGCAGCATCTGACGTGCGAGCACCTCGATGTGCTTGTCGTTCAGGTCGACGCCCTGGCTGGTGTAGACGTCCTTGACGCTCTCGACGAAGGTGTGCATCGTCGACTCGATGTCGGTCAGCTTGCGCAGGTTGCGGAAGTTGACGAAGCCCTTGGTGATCTGGTCGCCGGCGCGAACCTCGCAGCCGTCCTCGATCTCGGGCATAAAGCGCACCGAAGCGGGGACGCGACGCTCGTCGAGGACACGGGTGTGATCCTCGGAGTCGGTGAGCGTCAGCACGTACTCGGACTTCTCGGGCTTAATCGAGAGGTGACCGGAGTACGGAGCCAGCTCGGCCTCGCGACCCAGGATCTTCTCGTTGACGTTACCGACGATATCGAACATACGGCTGACCGTAGGCAGACCCTGCGTAATATCGTCGACGCCAGCGACGCCGCCGGAGTGAATGGTACGCATCGTAAGCTGCGTACCGGGCTCGCCGATGGACTGGGCGGCAATAATGCCGACCGCGGTACCGATGGCGACCGGACGACGGGTGGAAAGATCCCAGCCGTAGCACTTCTGGCACACGCCGTACTTGGAGCGGCAGGTGAGCAGCGCGCGAAGCTTGACCTTCTTGAGGCCCGCATCGACCATCTTTTGGATGTCGGCGACCTTCTCGATGTAGCCGTCCTGCTCAAAGAGCACGGTGCCATCCGGAGCCACGACGTCCTCAATGAAGCAACGGCCGACGAGGTCGGTGTTGAGGTCGGTGGTGCCGGGGATGATGAGGTTGTAGGTGACGCCCTCGTGCGTGCCGCAGTCCTCCTCGCGGACGATGACGTCCTGGGCCACGTCGACCAGACGACGGGTCAGGTAACCAGAGTCCGAGGTGTGGGATGCGGTATCGACCAGGCCCTTACGGGCGCCGTAGGTCGAAATGAAGTACTCGAGCGGCAGCAGGCCCTCGCGGAAGTTCGCCTTAATGGGAAGGTCGATCGTCTCGCCGGACATGTCTGCCATCAGGCCACGCATGCCGCCGAGCTGGCGCAGCTGGGTCTTAGAACCACGGGCGCCAGAGTCGGCCATCATGTAGAGCGGGTTCTCCTCGTCGAACATGTCGAGCATGAGCGCTGCGACCTTGTCGGTACAAGCGGTCCACTCGTTAACGACTTCGATGTGGCGCTCCGTCTCGTTGATGAAGCCCTCCTCGAAATACTCGTTGATCTGGTCGACGTTGGCCTGGGCGCGATCGAGCAGCTCCTGCTTCTCGGCAGGGATGAGAGCGTCCCACACCGAGATGGTGAGGCCGGCGCGGGTAGCGTAGTGGAAGCCGGAGTACTTGATAGCGTCGAGGATCGGGCCGACCTTGGCCTCGGGGTAACGATCGCAGCAGTCGGCAACCAGCTTGGCCACATCGCCCTTGACCATCTTGTAGTTCATGAAGTCGTAGTCTTCGGGCAGGCACTGGCGGTTGAAGATGATGCGGCCGATAGAGGTCTCGAAGCGCGCGGTCTTGTTGCCGGTGACGTCGTAGTCGACGAACTCGTTCTTGCCGTTCTTGACGCGGAAGATACGGGTGCCGTCCTCGTTGATGACGTTGGCATCGGCAGCGGACACGCGGACCTGGATCTTGGCCTGCATGTCGACCTCGGAGCGGCAGTCATAGGCGTGCAGTGCGTCGTCGAAGCTGGCGAACACGTGGTTCTCGCCCGGCAGACCCTCGCGGACCTGGGTGAGGTAGTACACACCGATGATCATGTCCTGCGAAGGGATGTTAACCGGCTTGCCGGATGCCGGCGAGCGCAGGTTGTTCGCAGAGAGCATGAGCACGCGAGCCTCCGCCTGAGCCTGGCTGGACAGCGGCACGTGAACAGACATCTGGTCGCCGTCGAAGTCGGCGTTGAAGGGCGAGCAGACCAGCGGGTGCAGGTGGATAGCCTTGCCCTCGACCAGCACCGGCTCAAAGGCCTGGATGGACAGACGGTGCAGGGTCGGTGCACGGTTGAGCAGCACGACGCGGCCGTCGATGACCTCTTCGAGGATATCCCACACAAAGGTGGCACCGCGGTCGATAGCACGCTTGGCGCCCTTGATGTTCTCGACCTTGCCAAGCTCGACCAGGCGCTTCATGACGAAGGGCTTGAAGAGCTCAAGCGCCATGGTCTTGGGCAGACCGCACTGGTGCAGCAGCAGCTTGGGGTCGGTAACGATTACCGAACGGCCGGAGTAGTCGACACGCTTACCCAGCAAGTTCTGACGGAAACGACCCTGCTTGCCCTTGAGGGCCTCGGCGAGCGACTTGAGCGGGCGACCGCCACGGCCAGAGACCGGGCGACCACGACGGCCGTTGTCGAACAGGGCGTCCACGGACTCCTGGAGCATGCGCTTCTCGTTGTTCACGATGATCGCAGGGGCGTCCAGGTCGAGCAGGCGCTTGAGTCGGTTGTTACGGTTAATCACGCGACGATACAGGTCGTTGAGGTCGGACGCGGCGAAGCGGCCGCCGTCGAGCTGGACCATCGGGCGCAGATCGGGCGGAATGACCGGGATGACGTCCAGGATCATGTTCGCGGGGCTGTTGCCGCCCTTCAGGAAGGCGTCAACGACCTCGAGGCGTTTGACGGCCTTCTCGCGCTTCTGCTTCTGGGAGTCCTCGTCGGCGATGATGGCCTTGAGCTTCTCGGCCTCGGAGGGGAGGTCGATGGCAGCGAGCAGGTCGCGGACGGCCTCGGCACCCATGCCACCCTTGAAGTACATGGAGTAGTAACGGGTCATCTCGCGGAACAGCGGCTCATCGGAGATGAGGTCGCGCTCGGTGAGCTTCATGAAGGCGTTGAAGGCGTCCGTGCGGAGCTGCTTCTCGTCCTTGCACTCTTCCTCGATGTCGACGATGCCGGAGGCGATCTCCTCGGGGGTCAGCGGCTCCTCGTCGGAGAACTCGTCAAAGTTCTCGGGGTTGCCCTGCTCCTTGAGGGACTCGATCTGGCGGGCGCACTCGGCATCGATCTCTTCCAGATCGGCGGCGAGCTCCTCGCGCAGGTCGTCAGCGTCGGCCTCGCGAGCCTCGTAGTCGACCTCGGTGATGATGTAGCTGGCAAAGTACAGAACCTTCTCGAGGTCCTTGGACTTGATGTCGAGCATACGGCTCATCGGGAAGCTCGTGGGGCTCTTGAAGTACCAGATGTGGGACACAGGAGCGGCGAGCTCAATGTGACCCATGCGGTCGCGACGCACCTTGGCCGAGGTGACCTCGACGCCGCAGCGCTCGCAGACGATGCCCTTAAAGCGGATGCCCTTGTACTTGCCGCAGGAGCACTCCCAGTCCTTTGCGGGACCGAAGATCTTCTCGCAGAACAGGCCGTCCTTCTCGGGCTTGAGGGTACGGTAATTGATAGTCTCCGGCTTCTTGACCTCACCGTGCGACCAGGAACGGATCTGGTCGGCGGAGGCAAGGGAGATCTTTACCGAGTCAAAATCAGTAGCTTCGAAATCTGCCACAGTCAACTACTCCTTATCAGTGGTCGTGGCGGCGACAGCCTCGGGTGCCTCGGCGGTCTCGGAATCCTGGGCCTCGACGTCGGCGTCAACGCCGGCGAGCGCAGCCAGGTCGTCGAGAGCGGAGGTCTCCTCGGCGGTCACAGGGGCGGAGGCGTCCTCGTCGGCATCGTGCATGGGCTCGATGTCCAGCGCGAGGGAACGGATCTCCTTGACGAGAACCTTGAAGGACTCGGGGATACCCGGAACCGGGACGTTCTCGCCCTTGACGATGGACTCGTAGGTCTTGACGCGGCCCACGGTATCGTCGGACTTGACGGTCAGGATCTCCTGCAGGACGTTGGAAGCACCGTATGCGTACAGTGCCCAAACTTCCATCTCGCCGAAGCGCTGGCCGCCGAACTGAGCCTTGCCGCCCAGCGGCTGCTGGGTAACCAGGCTGTAAGGGCCGGTCGAACGGGCGTGGATCTTGTCGTCGACCATGTGGCCGAGCTTGAGGATGTAGGACGTACCCACGGTAATGGGCTCGCGGAACTCCTCGCCGGTGCGGCCGTCGAACAGACGGGTCTTGCCGCGCTCGTCAAGCTGGGTGACAAACTCGGGGCGCATGTGATCGCCAAAGGCAGCGGTGGCCTTGTTGAGCATGTTCTTGTTGGCACGACGGATGACCTCGGCAATCTCGTCCTCCTTGGCGCCGTCGAAGACGGGCGTCGAGACGAAGAACGGACCGGGAACATACTTGTCGGAGTCGGCATCCTCGGTATCCCAACCGCAGGCAGCAGCCCAGCCAAGGTGGCACTCGAGCAGCTGGCCGACGTTCATACGCGAAGGAACGCCCAGCGGGTTGAGGATAACGTCGATCGGGGTACCGTCAGCCATGTAGGGCATGTCCTCGACCGGCAGAACGTTACAGATAACACCCTTGTTGCCGTGACGACCGGCGATCTTATCGCCCTGCTGGATCTTACGACGCTGGGCGACGTAGACGCGCACCTGCTCGTTAACGCCGGGGGCCAGATCGTCGCCGTTCTCGCGGCTAAAGCGGACGACGTCGATGACGCGGCCGTAAGCGCCGTGAGGCATCTTAAGGGAGGTGTCGCGAACGTCGTGAGCCTTGGCACCGAAAATGGCGCGCAGCAGGCGCTCCTCGGCGGTCAGAGCACTCTCGCCCTTAGGCGTGACCTTGCCGACCAGGATATCGCCAGGGCCGACCTCGGCACCGATGCGGATGATGCCGTCCTCGTCGAGGTTGGCAAGCATGTCCTCGGAGAGGTTCGGGATCTCGCGGGTGATCTCCTCGGGGCCAAGCTTGGTGTCGCGGGCATCGATCTCGTGACGGGTGATGTTGATGGTCGTCAGCAGGTCCTCGGCCACCAGGCGCTCGGACACGACGATACCGTCCTCGTAGTTGAAGCCTTCCCACGGCATGTATGCCACGGTGAGGTTCTGGCCCAGTGCGAGCTCGCCATGATCGGTCGAAGGACCGTCAGCCAGGGGCTCGCCCTGCTCAACGGTGTCACCGACGCGCACGAGCGGACGGTGGTTGATGCAGGTGGACTGGTTGGAGCGCTGGTACTTGGCCAGGTGATACTCGTCCATGCCGCCGGCATGCTTGACGATGATCTTGGCGGCGTCGGCAAAGATGACCTCGCCGGCGTTCTTGGCCAGGGTGACCTCGCCGGAGTCCAGAGCGGCGCGACGCTCCATGCCGGTACCGACATAGGGAGCGGCAGGGTGAACCAGCGGCACGGCCTGACGCTGCATGTTAGCGCCCATCAGCGTACGCTTGGCGTCGTCGTGCTCAAGGAACGGGATCAGCGTGGCTGCGACGGAGAGCATCTGACGCGGCGAGACGTCCATGTAGTCGACGTCCTCGACAGGCACGTCGGCGGGAGCGCCGAAGGAACCGTCGAAGTCGCGGGTACGGGCGATCACAGTGTGCGGACGGACGATCTTGCCCTCGGCATCGGTCGTGATGAACTCGTTGGTCTTGGGATCGAGCGGCGTGTTGGCCGGCGCGATGACGTGCTTCTCTTCCTCGTCAGCGGTCATCCAGTCGATCTGGTCGGTGGCAACGCCGTTCTCGACGCGACGGAACGGAGCCTCGATGAAGCCGTACTCGTTGACGCGGGCGTAGAGGGCGAGCGAGCCGATCAGGCCGATGTTGGGGCCTTCGGGGGTCTCGATCGGGCACATGCGGCTGTAGTGCGAGTTGTGGACGTCGCGGACGGCCGTCGGCACGTTGGTGCGGCGGCTGGAGCCGGACTTGTGGCCGGCAAGACCGCCAGGGCCGAGTGCGGACAGGCGGCGCTTGTGGGTCAGACCGGTCAGGGGGTTCGCCTGGTCCATGAACTGCGAGAGCTGCGAGGAACCGAAGAACTCCTTGATGGAGGCCACGATCGGGCGGATGTTGATGAGCGACTGCGGGGTGATCTCGTCGATGTCCTGGGAGCTCATGCGCTCACGGACGACGCGCTCCATACGGCTCATGCCGATACGGAACTGGTTGGCGACGAGCTCGCCGACGGTACGGATGCGGCGGTTGCCGAAGTGGTCGATGTCGTCGACCTTGAAGCCCTGCTCGCCGGCAGCGAGGGACAGCAGGTAGCGCAGCGTCGCGACGATATCCTCGTCGGTGAGCACCGTGACCTCTTCCTCGGTGGTGAGGTTGAGCTTCTTGTTGACCTTGTAACGACCGACGCGGGCCAGATCGTAGCGCTGCGGGTTAAAGAGCAGGCCCTCGAGCAGGCTGCGGGAAGCGTCCACGGTGGGAGGCTCGCCCGGGCGCAGGCGACGGTAGATCTCGATAAGGGCATCCTCGCGGGTGAGGGCGGTGTCGCGCTCCAGGGTGCGCTTGATCACATCGGAGTTGCCGAGCAGCTCGATGATGTCGTCGTTGGTGACGGCAATGCCAAGGGCGCGCAGGAACATCGTGGCGCTCTGCTTGCGCTTACGGTCGATGGAAACCATGAGCTGGTCGCGCTTGTCGACCTCAAACTCAAGCCAAGCACCGCGGGACGGGATGATCTGGGCCTTGTAGATCTGCTTGCCCGAATCCATCTCGGAGCTGTAGTACACGCCCGGGGAACGGACAAGCTGCGAGACGACGATACGCTCGGTACCGTTGATGATGAAGGTGCCCTGATCGGTCATCATGGGGAAGTCGCCCATAAAGACGAGTTGCTCCTTGATCTCGCCGGTCTCCTTGTTGGTGAGACGGACGTCGGTCAGAAGCGGGGCCTGATAGGTCATGTCCTTCTCGCGGCACTCCTCGACGGTGTGCGCGGGGTCGCCGAACTGATGCTCGCCGAAGGTAACCTCGAGAACATGGTTCTGGCTCTGGATGGGGCTGGATTCCTTGAACGCCTCACGAAGGCCCTCGTCCTTAAAACGCTCAAAGGATTCCCTTTGAACAGAGATAAGGTTGGGGAGCTCCATGGCCTCCGGGATTTTCCCGAAGCTGACGCGCTTGCGCTCAGTGGCAGTGTATGCGTAGGTCACCAGGTTTTTCCTCCTTCACGGAAATGCTCGGTGGGTTGGCGAGGCATAGCTTCGCCAGTTATCGCAACCTAATAGTTTATCAGGTACCGACCGTTGGGCAAGAAAAGCCTTGACGCGATTGAGTTTTTGGAGTAGCAAAGTTTTTCGACAGAAAATACGCAGGTAGATGTATGTGTATCGAACATCTGTTCATATATTTTCTGTGAACAGAGAGCCAGCAATCGCAGCTCTTATAAAAAACGGGCGCGAACCGAGGTCCGCGCCCGTAAATGTCGATGTCCGAAGGCTTACTTGCGCATCAATCCGCCGCGCTCGTCGATGGCGTCCCAGAAGGCATCGGCAAAGCGAGGATCGCTTGCAGCCATGAGGGCGTTGGTGGCCATCCAGCCAGAGGGAGTGCCGGTGTCGTAGCCCGACAGCGGGTCGATGACGACGGCATACATGGCCTCACGGTCGAGCGAACGGGCCATGGCGTCGGTGAGCTGGATCTCGCCGCCCTTGCCGGCCTGCTGATCTGCCAGCAGGTCCATGACCAGCGGGCTCAGCAAGTAGCGACCGACGATGTACAGGTTGGACGGAGCCGCCTCGGGAGCGGGCTTCTCGACCAGACCGCCGATACGCCAGACAGCGCCCGGCTCTGCATCGGCAACGTCCTCGGCACCCTCGAGCGAACCGACGCGCTCACCGGCGATAACGCCGTAGCGGCTGACTTCCTCGGGCGAGCAAGCAGCGACGGCGATAACCGAAGCGCCACCGTGCTCCTTGGAAACGGCGAGCATCTTGTCGCAGATGTCGCGGTTAGGCACAACGTAGTCGCCCAGAAGAACCAGGAAGTTCTCCCCTGCCACAGCGTCGGCAGCAGAGCGAATAGCATGGCCGAGGCCCTTGGGCTCGTACTGATAGCGGAAGTCGACCGGCATACCGCCAGCGTGGGCGACGGCATCGGCATAGGCGTTCTTGCCGCGCTCGCGCAGCAGGTTCTCGAGCGAGCGATCGGGCTGGAAGTAGTTCAGTAGCTCGGGCTTGCCGGGAGAAGTAACGATGATGGCGTCGTCGACTTCCTCGGGGTCGAGCGCCTCCTCGACGACGTACTGAATGACGGGCTTGTCGAGCACCGGCAGCATCTCTTTGGGCGTGCACTTGGTGCCAGGCAGAAAACGCGTGCCAAGACCGGCGGCGGGGATGATTGCCTTCATGTTATTCAAAGATCCTTTCGCAGGCGCAAAAGCGCCCCATGCGTGCGGCACACAGCCGCAGACCAAATTGCGATACCCAAGCATCTTACCGCTGGAACTATATGTCACTACAAGGCAGAGACAATTCTTCAGCAGGTCAACGCAAATTATTGCTCGAATGGTGCAATTTTATTGCCCAGCGGCAGGGCACCCGATACGACGCAAATCACAGAACATGGCAGTTTGAGCCACCGATGTCGAGGGACCGAAAAACAAAAAAACGGGGCTCGCAATGCGAACCCCGTCTGCAAAGAAATCTGGCGAGAAAGCCTGATTACTTGAGGGTGACAGCAGCGCCAGCAGCCTCGAGCTTCTCCTTGGCAGCCTCGGCGTCCTCCTTCTTGGCACCCTCGAGAACAGCCTTAGGAGCGCCCTCGACGACCTCCTTGGCCTCCTTCAGGCCAAGGTTGGTGAGCTCACGGACGGCCTTGATGACCTGGATCTTGTTGTCGCCGAAGCCCTCGAGCACGACGTCAAACTCGGTCTTCTCCTCGGCCTCAGCAGCGCCAGCAGCGGGAGCGGCGACAACAGCGGCAGGAGCAGCGGCGGAAACGCCGAAGGTGTCCTCGATAGCCTTGACGAGCTCGGAAGCCTCGAGAAGGGTCATTTCCTTAAGAGCATCGATGATCTCATCGGTGGTAAGCTTAGCCATTTCTAAGTCCTTTCGGTTTCCGTGCGGATGCACGGAGATCAGTTAAAACACAGCGCGAATGCGCCAGGGGTGCGGCGTTGCCGCCGCGGGTGAAAACAGCAACTAGGCTGCCTTCTGCTCGGAGACCTGCTGGATCGAACGAGCGAGACCAGAGGAAACGCCGTTGACGCAGACAGCGATGTCGCGAGCGAAACCGGAGATGAGACCGGCAATCTGGCCGAGAAGCTGATCCTTGGTGGGCAGCTCGGCGATAGCCTTAACATCATCAGCGGAAACGGCCTTGCCGTCGGAGATACCGCCCTTGATCTCAAGGACGCCCTTGGACTTAGCGGAGAAGTCCTTAAGGGCCTTAGCGGCCTCGACCGGCTCGGTCTCGTAGAACACATAAGCGACGGGGCCGGCGAGGATCTCGTCGATCTCGGGCTGCTCCTGGTTCTTGAGAGCGATCTTGACCAGGTTGTTCTTGTAGACCTTCATCTCGGCGCCGCACTCGCGAAGCTGATGACGCAGCTCCTGAGCCTGCTTAACCGTCAGACCGTTGTAGTTGACGACGAACAGACCGGCGTTCTCGGCGATACGGGACTCGATCTCTGCAACCTTGTCGATTTTGTACTGCTGGGGCATGAATTACACCTCCTCGAATTCTTTCCGGGCACGGTCCGCCACAAGGACGTGACGGGGGCATGTCCAAAAAGAAAGCCCCCGCGCTGCATGAGCGACGGGGGCGAGAAGACATATCTACTCGACCACCTCGGCTGGCGGGATATCCCATTAAGCTCGCGGGTAAGACCCGTTTGCGCCGGCTGTCTCTGGCAGCGGATTCGTGCGTGAACCGAAAGTATTATGGCGGGGACCCCGGCGTCGGTCAACGGCAACCCTGGCT
>CABQLI010000066.1 GCA_902464965.1 uncultured Collinsella sp. | reverse complement strand
GCGGCCATTTTTCGATAAGGTTCTGACCGAGCATCTTGGCGAGCGTTTCGTAGCTTCCCTCACGCGAGAACTCGATCTCGTATAGGGGACAGACGCGCCAAAACGCGCAGAATTCTCCGTACAGGCGGCTTTCGACGGAATCCCATGTGCCAGGGTAGAGACGGGTGACCCTGGCCGAAACCGTCGGGGCGTCCAGGAATTTGAGGACACTGACGCGTTTGTTGCCTTCCTGGACATAGAACCGATGCATGAACTCGGTGACGATGATGGGGTCGCGATAGCCCTCGGTTACCTGGATGTCGTAGAGGTTGGACCACTTGCGGGCGAACTCGGTGTTAAACGGAAGCAGGGGCATAAAGTTACACGAAAAGGCGGACTGACGGCCTTTGGTGACCGTGCCGACGACCATTTCGAGCGGAATATCCCGCAGGCCGACATTCTCTCGCTGACCTAAGGGGAGATGAGCAACCAAACTGTCGAGGTCCGTAAGGTATGGATGCTCGCTTTGGCTAATGGCGCGTCGACGTCCTTGCTCGCCGCGCTTGCGTGCTTGACGATAGGCCTCTTCCATGATGTTGCTCCCTTAGTCGTTTAAACAACTATATGAACCATGGTACCACGAATGAAAACCACTACAAAGATGCCTGACCCCTTTGCGGTGGTTTAGGCGATGATGGGGGCGATGGCGCGGATGCAGGCGTCGGCTGCCGTGAAAGTAGTGCTGTCGTCGCTGACGATAAAGATGATCTTGCCCTTAATGCCAAAGTCGCCGATCTCGCTAAAGAGCACATACGGCTCCTTGTCAAAACCCGAGATGGGCGAGACGGCCGTTTTAGTGGCGCTGGTCAGCTCGTCTGCCAGTGCGTCGAGCGAAGCCCATTTTGAGGGGTCTTTCACCGCGACGGGGACGGCTACGCGCCCAAAGGGCATCAAATGCACGAGCGTGTTCTTGGAGATGTTGGAGTTGGGGACGATGATAGTCTGCCCGCAGGCATCTTCGATGGTCGTGTGGCGCCAGGTGATGTCCTGGACCACGCCTGATACACCACCGACCTCGATGTTGTCGCCAGGCTTGATGATGCCCATAAAGGTCACCTGCATGCCGCCGATAAGGTTTGAGAGCGTGTCCTGAAAGCCCAGGGAGATGGCGATGCCGCCGACGCCAAGAGCGGCGACGAGCGCGTTTGCGTTAATGCCAAAGCAGTTGTCGAGGATAAAGCTGCCGCCGATCATCCAGATGACGGCGCGAGCGATGTTGATGAAGATGCTCGATGCTGGAAGCGGGTTATCGTCGCGGTTGAGTAGGTGGCGCAGCGTCTTGGAAACGACTTTGGTGGCGATTGCCGTGCCTATTGCCAAGATGCCGGCCCAGATGATGTTGTGGACCCACCGTTGCTCAAAGAAATGAAGAATCGGCTCAAACAATTCCATGTAGGGAAAACCTCCTAATGATCATTCAACCATGATACCCACCAAAAAGCCCGTCCGATCACATCGGACGGGCCGATAACTTGAGATGGGGCGGTCGCGGTGGCGTAAGCTGGGGCGCCGGCGAGCACGCCGGTAAGGAGTGCGGCGGTCAAGCAAGACGGGGAAGAGGTCTTTTCATGGCAGTTTCCTTAGTCCTTAGCCAGAATGTCTGGTTGAATATCGGATTATCGACATAATATGCGAAAACCGCCGCAAGGGCGTCTGTCCCTTTGCGGCGGTTTTGGCGTTTGCGCAGATAAAACCTGCCAAAATAAACCTGTCCCTTTTTGGCAGGTTTTAGCTCAGCAGCATGCGGTCGTTGGCGAGCTCGCCTCCCGAGACCTCCTCGAACTTCTGCAGCAGGTCGGCTACGGTGAGCGACTTCTTCTCATCGCCCGCCACGTCGTAGATCACGTGGCCTTCGTGCATCATGATCAGACGGTTGCCCAGACGGATGGCGTCGTTCATGTTGTGCGTGACCATGAGCGTGGTCAGGTGGTTCTCGTCGACGATCTCCTCGGTCAGGTTAAGCACCTTAGAGGCCGTCTTGGGGTCGAGGGCCGCGGTGTGCTCGTCGAGCAGCAGCAGGCGCGGCCTGGTGAGCGTGGCCATCAGCAGGGTGAGTGCCTGGCGCTGGCCGCCCGAGAGCAGGCCGACCTTGGCGTTGAGGCGTGTGTCCAGACCAAGGTCCAGGCGCTTGAGCAGCTCAACGTACTCGTCCTTCTCGGCCTTGGTAACGCCCCACGAAAGGCCGCGACGCTGGCCGCGACGCTTGGCGAGGGCCAGGTTCTCGGCGATCTGCATGTCGGCAGCGGTACCGCGCATGGGGTCCTGAAACACGCGGCCCAGGTACTTGGCGCGCTGCGACTCGCTCAGGCGCGAGATATCGGTGCCGTCGAGCTCAATAACGCCCGAATCGAGCGGGTACACGCCGGCGATCATGTTGAGCAGCGTGGACTTGCCGGCGCCGTTGCCGCCGATCACGGTTACAAAGTCGCCGTCATTCAAGGTGAGGTCGACGCCGGTGAGCGCGCGCTTCTCGGTGACGGTGCCCTTGTTAAAGGTCTTCTTGACATGCGAGAGCTTAAGCATCTGCCTCATCTCCCTTCGTGTAGGAGCTGCGGAGCTTATAGCGCTCCCAAACCACGGGCACGCACAGGGCCACGGCGACGATCACGGCGGAGAGCAGCTTCATGTCGTTGGCGTCCATGCCCAACTGCAGCACGATGGCGCGGATAAGGAAGTACACCACGGAGCCAAAGACGGCGGAGGCAAGACGGACGCTAAACTGCGTGAGGCCGCCGGGAAGCAGACGGCCGAGCACCTCGCCGATAACAATGGCGGCAAGACCGATAACGATGGCACCGGTGCCCATACCAATGTCGGCATACTTTTGGCTCTGGCAGATGAGCGCGCCCGAAAGGCCGATGAGGGCGTTGGAGAGCACGAGGGCGATCATCTTGGTGGAGTTGGTGTTGACGCCCAGAGCGCGGATCATGTACTCGTTGTTGCCGGTGGCTCGCAGCGCCGAGCCGATCTCGGTGCCAAAGAACCAATACAGGATGGCAACGATAGCCACGGCGAGCAGGATGCCCAAGATGATGGCAACGGTGGACTGCGGCAGACCGGTCATATTGCTGACGGCCGAGAACACGGTGCCTTTGGCAAGAATGGGCGTATTGGACTTGCCCATGATGCGCAGGTTGATGGACCACAGGCTGATCTGGGTGAGGATTCCGGCGAGGATCGCGGGAATCTCAAAGACGGTGGTCAGAATGCCCGTGACGGCGCCCGCGATGGCGCCGGCGCACATACCGGCCAGCACGGCGAACAGCGGGTCGACGTTGTTATTGACGATGAGCACAGCGCAGACGCAGCCGCCGAGGGCAAAGCTGCCGTCGCAGGTCATATCGGGAATGTCGAGCAGGCGGAACGTGATAAACACGCCAAGCACCATAATGCCCCAGAGGACGCCCTGCGAAACGGCGCCCTGCAATGCAATGAGCATGCTTCATACCTCCTAGGATAGGGTGGACACGTGATTCACCATAATAGCGGTAACAATGCATAGAAGAGTTACGGACAGACGTTTTGTTTTACCTGAAACAAGCAGGGCGGACGCCGGTCTACAGCGCCCGCCCCTGTGGCTCAGATATTGAATAACGCGGCTAAAGCGCGAGCACGGGCTCTAGACGCATGCCGCGTATAGCATTACGCGTCCAGAGCGGAAAGGTCGATGCCCAGGGCCTCGGCCATCTCGTCGTTCTTGACGACGACCAGGTCCTTGCTCGAGAGGTGTTTGATCGGCATGTCTTCGGGCTTAGCCTCGCCTTTCAGGATCTTAACGGCCATCTCGCCCGCGGCGTAGCCCAGGTCCTCATAGTTGATGGAGAGGGTGAACAGGCCGCCGGCCATGCACATGCCCTCCTCGCCGGTCACGAAGGGAAGCTTGTTTTCCTTGCAGATCTGGCCGACCTGCGAGGCACCCGCGGCGATGGTGTTGTCGGTGGGGGAGTACAGCGCGTCGACCTTGCCCACGGCAGACTCGACGACGGACTGAATCTCGTTGGAGCTCGAGACGGTGAAGTCAGTGTACTCGAGGCCCAGCTTGTCGAGCTCCTTCTTGGCGGCCTTGATCTGGACGTCGGAGTTGGACTCGGCGGTGCAGTAGAGCAGGCCGACCTTTTTAACGTCGGGCAGGACCTTCTGCATCATCTCGAGCTGCTCGGCGACCGGGGTGAGGTCGGAAGCGCCCGTGACGTTGGTGCCCGGCTTGTCGTTGTCCTGGACCAGGCCGGAGGCGGCGTAGTCGGTGATGGCACAGCCCACGATGGGGATATCGGCCGTGGCGCCGGCGGCAGCCTGCGCGGCGGGCGTGGCGATGGCATAAATCAGGTTGACGTTGTCGCCCACAAACTTGTCGGCAATGGACTTACACGTGGACTGGTCGTTCTGGGCGTTCTTCTGGTCGATCTTGACCTTAAGGCCGCTCTTCTTGATGGCCTTGACGAAGCCGTCGTTGGCGGCATCGAGCGCGGAGTGCTCGGTGAGCTGCAGAACGCCGATGGTGTAGTCGGAACCGACGGCAGCAGAGCCGGAACCAGAGTTGCCGCCGCATCCGGCGAGCGGGGCGAGCGCGAGCAGGCCGGCGGAGACCAGAAGGCTCCTGCGGCTGATGGTGATGTCCTTCATATCATTACCCCCAGTATAAAAATGGCTGGAAACACTGCACTGGGACAAAGTGCAAGTGGAACTATAGTAGCGCTGATGTCCATTTTTACAACAGCCTGGCGGGTTTTTTAATACAGAATCGGATGGGCGGTACGGGTAGTCGAATGGGCGGCGGAGGGTCTTATGCGGCGGAGGAGGCGTCGTCCTCCTCGTCGAGGGCGGCGAAGAGCTTCTTGCCGTCGAGCAGGCGCGTGCTGACGTTTCTCATACGGGCGATCTCGACGGTGCGCAGCGTATCGTCGGTGCCTCGGGCGTCGTAGACCGTTCCCAGCAGATACGAGATGCCATCGCGCTGCCTGATGGCAAAGGGACGGAGTGTCATCCGTGCTGCTTCGGTTTCGCCGCGTGTCGTGACGCTCGAAATATCAAAACTCACCGTGGTTCCGTGGTCGATGGCCTGCTCGACGAGCTCGCACGTGTCGATGCGCTTGATGGGCGCGCGCGTTGCCTTGGTAGCCTTGCTGCCTGCGCTTGGAGCGGGTTCGGGTGTATCGAGGTAGCCGCGAACGTCGGCACTCGCCATGGCAACTAAGTGCTGCGCCATGCTCTTGCGGATAGCGATAGGCGTGGAGCGGTTGCGCATGACCATACCGTGGAGCCGGATGATCTCTTCATCGGTGAGCGGGCGGGTAAGAAGTTTGTAGCCCACGCCGCGTTTGTACTCAATTTCGTATCCGGCATGGCGAAGCGCGGAGATGGCGGTGTAGATGCTGCGCCGCGCCGCCGAGATGGGCATGCGGGCGGGGTCGTCGGGATGGGCGAGGCGCCGGATCAACTCATCGGAAAGCATGGCCTTGTCCTCGCCGGTGTTTTCGCTTAATAGTTGCAGGATGCGAACGGCGCGATAGGCTGCCATCGAGGCGGCGCCTCTAGTCGTGGTGTCGTAGGTTTCAACAGCGGCTTCGGTCATCGTGCCCACGTCCTTTCCGTTTTGGGTGGCGACGGTATGGAGCCTAGGACGCGGGGCTTTCTCAGGGGCGCAGGGCGCTCTGGGCGGTCGGTAGTCGTCGGCAAACGGCGGGTCGAGTTTTCAACAGCCCTGCTCAACTGACCAAAACCTTGCCAAAAGCTTGACGGATGCTGTTGAAAAAAGCGTCTCTCGACCGATGTCGAGAGACGCTTGTACGATGAGCGTTGGCGTGTGGCGACGCGAGCTAGTGTCCGACGATTAGAAGTCGGCGTTGCCCACGGTGCGCGGGTGCGGCAGGACGTCGCGGATGTTGCCCACGCCGGTCAGATACATGACCAAGCGCTCGAAGCCCAGACCGTAGCCGGCGTGCTTGCAGGAACCGTAGCGGCGCAGGTCAAGGTAGTACTTGTACTGCTCGGGATTCATGCCCAGGTCCTTGATGCGGGCCTCGAGCAGATCCAGGCGCTCCTCGCGCTGGGAGCCGCCGATAATCTCGCCGATACCGGGAACCAGGCAGTCGGCGGCGGCGACGGTCTTGCCGTCCTCGTTCATGCGCATGTAGAACGCCTTGATCTCGGCCGGGTAGTCGGTCACGAAGGTCGGGCGCTTAAAGTGCTCCTCGGTCAGGAAGCGCTCGTGCTCGGTCTGCAGGTCGATGCCCCAGCTGACGGGGTAATCAAACTGGTGGCCAGCAGCGACTGCCTGCTCCAGGATCTCGACGGCCTCGGTGTAGGTAACGCGGGCGAAGTCGGAGTTGGCGACATGGTCCAGGCGCTCGAGCAGACCCTTGTCCACAAACTTGTTGAGCATATTGAGCTCGTCGGGGCAGGTTGCCATAACGTCCTTGAGGACGTACTTGAGCATGGCCTCGGCGTTATCCATGTAGTCGTTAAGGTCGGCAAAGGCCATCTCGGGCTCGATCATCCAAAACTCGGCGGCGTGGCGCGTGGTGTTGGAGTTCTCGGCACGGAAGGTGGGGCCAAAGGTGTACACGTCGCCAAAGGCCATGGCAAAGTTCTCGGCATTGAGCTGGCCGGACACGGTGAGGCTTGCATGCTTGCCAAAGAAGTCCTGGCTCCAGTCGACCTCGCCGGACTCGGTGAGGGGCGGATTTTTGGGGTCGAGCGTGGTCACGCGGAACATCTCGCCGGCGCCCTCGCAGTCACTTGTGGTGATGATGGGGGTGTTGACGTAGACAAAGCCCTGCTCCTGGAAGAAGCGGTGGATGGCGGCAGCCGCGACAGAGCGGATGCGGAACACGGCGCGGAACAGGTTGGTGCGCGGGCGCAGGTGCTGCTGGGTGCGCAGGAACTCGACGGTTGCGCGCTTCTTCTGCAGCGGGTAATCCGGGGCGCTGACGCCCTCGACCTCGATGGAGGTGGCAGAAAGCTCGAAAGGCTGGGGCGCATCGGGGGTCAGCTTGACGGTGCCGGTGCAAATGAGTGCGGCCGAGACGTTTTGATGGGCGATCTCGTCGTAGTTGTCGAGTGCCTCGCGGTTCATGACGACCTGCAGGTCGCGGAAGCAGCTGCCGTCGTTGAGCGTAACAAAGCCAAAGTTCTTCATGTCGCGGACGGACTTGACCCAGCCGGCGACGGTGACGGTCTGGCCGCCGAGCGACTCGGCATCGGCATAGAGCTGCGCGATTTTGGTGCGGTTCACGTATCCTCCCATAACGGTTGAATGATAGTTATCCATACAGTTCGATATTCTAGCAGCTCGGCTCATTTGGGCTATACAGATAAGGCATTGGCGGGATGGTTTTTCAAACGAAAAGCGCCCGCGGCCTAATGGTCGTGGGCGCTTGACGAGGTGCCTTTTGGCTGTGTGGCGCGGGGCCTGGCTACTTGGTCTTGGCAACCAGCAGCGGGTCGCCAAGCTTGACGAGCGGGTTGCCGCCGATAAGCGTTCCAGACTCGCCGACATGGTCGATGCTCTTAAGACGATCGAGCTCGGAGACGATGACGGTCACGATGTCCTCGTGACCAGCGGCCTTAATGGCCTCGCGGTCGAAGCTGATGAGCGGCTGGCCTGCCTTGACCACATCGCCCATCTCGACAAAGCGGGCAAAACCCTTGCCGTTCATTTCCACGGTGCCCAGGCCAACATGGATGAACACGCGCAGGCCGTCCTCGGTAATCATGCCGATGGAGTGGTTGGTGACAGTGGTGGCACCGATGCGGCCGTTGGCGGGCGCATAGATGGTGCCGGTAATGGGCTCGATGCCATAGCCCTGGCCAAGCATGCCCGAGGCGATCGTCTCGTCGGGAACCTCGTCCAGGTTGACGAGCACGCCGTTGACGGGGGCGTAGATGACGCCTTCGCGGGTGGCGAAGCTTGCTGCGGGCGGAACGGACGCCTCGCCGGTCGAGGTGAAGGTGGACTTAAGCGAATCGAGCAGACCCATAGTTGCCTCCAACTTAAATAGGCGCATATCGCGCGTTTGGTTTGCCGGAAACGTTTCACATGTGTTTCGCGGCTTGGTCAACGCCCCTATTCTACGCTGCTCAACGATACCTCTGAACTGGGATTATGTGATATATCAGTTGAAGGGAAACTTATTGCCGGAGTGTTTCTGCGCCACGGGCTCAAGTGGAGTACGCTTGAAGGCGAAAAACAAGGGCGCATAATTTGCGCGAAGGGAGCACATATGATTGTCGAGAACCATGCGCTGTGGGGCGAGGAGCCGACCGAGGATTATCCGGCGACGTTTACGTATTTGGGTGCCGAGCCGCTCCCCGACAAGCCCAATGGCCGCCGCCCCGCGGTGATTATCTGTGGCGGAGGCGGGTTTACACATATCGCTCCGCACGAGCAGGACCCGGTGGCGTTTGCATTTTTGGATCACGGTTACCAGGCCTTTGTGCTCAACTATGTCACGAGCTCTACGGGTGACGTGAGCTTTCCGCACCCCCAGGCAGATCTTGCCAAGATGGTCGCCACGGTGCGCGCCAACGCCGACGAGTGGCATGTCGATCCTAAGCGCGTGTGCGTCGTGGGATTCTCGGCGGGCGGCATGATCTGTGCCTCGCTGGCAACGCAGTGGAAGACCGGCCCCTTCGCGGCACTTGCCGGGGCACGTCCGGACGACATTCGTCCCGATGCCGTGGTGCTGGGCTATCCGCTGCTCGACTTTGCCTATGTGCGCGACATGCAGACGCGCGATCCGCGCATTGACTTGCGCGTGCCCAAGACGGGCGGCAAGACGGGGCGCGATTTGCTCAACGACTACCTGTCGATGGTGACGGGTGGCGAGGCAACTGACGAGCATTTGGCCGATATCTGCCCCACCACGCATGTTTCGCGTCAGATGCCGCCGACCTTTGTGTGGGGCGTGTCCGACGACAAGACGGCGCCGATCGCGCAGGTCTACCCGTTTGCGCAGCGCATGGCCGAGGAGGGCGTTGCATGCGAGATGCACGTCTTCGACCAGGGTGGTCACGGCCTTTCGCTCGGCAACGCCAACACCGCGGTCGACAACGAGGACAAGCAGGTGGCGGTCCGTCCCTGGATCCGCCTAGCCTTCCGCTTCCTGGAGCGCCATCTGTAAGAGGACGGGCATCCCAGCCCTTCAATAACTTGCGGTGAAATAGTTCCGATCTGGGGCATCAACCAGCCCATCCAGGAACTATTCCACCGCAACTTCGTTTTTGATGCCCCGCCCGGAAACTGCGCCCCAGTTTTGCCTTTCAAGGTGGGACGCAGTTTCCCATAGGGCCTCGACTGGGAAAGCGCGTCCCGTTTCGAGCGGGGATTCCGGGATGCATTTTCCGTAAGAGGCCTGTTTGGGAAACCATATCCCGTTTCGAGCCGGAATTCTGGGATGTAGTTTCCCCGAGAGGCCTCATCGGGAAACTATGGCCCTGAACTCTCCTGCCTGTCCCCATTGCGCCAATTTGCTGATTGAACGTCGTTGTGTGTTCACGCTATCATGTAAGCTTAAAATTGGTTAGCCATGGCAAACGGTTAGCCATGGTGAACATAAATACAACGCCCTGTGGGCGCCGGGGGAGGAACACGGACGTGAAGCTCGATACACTCGAGATTGGAAAGGACGCCGTTGTCGCATCGGTGGCATCGGACGATCAGGCACTCCGACAGCATATTTTGGACATGGGTCTAACGCCGGGCACCGAAGTCACCATGATGAAGTACGCCCCCATGGGCGATCCGCTCGAGATCCGCCTGCGTGGCTACGAGTTGACACTGCGCAAGGACGATGCCGCTCGCATCGAGCTCGTGGGTATTCACGACACCGATACGGGTCCGCGCGCTAACGCCGCAATCGGCACGACGGAGCATCCGGCCCTGGGCGAGGGGACGTATTCGCCCCGTGCGGCAAAGACGGCCGTGCCCGAGGGCGCGCCGCTGCACTTTGCCCTCGCCGGCAACCAAAACTGCGGCAAGACCACGTTATTCAACCAGCTGACGGGCTCCAACCAGCACGTCGGTAACTTTCCCGGCGTGACGGTCGACCGCAAAGATGGCACCATCCGCAACCATCCCGAGGCGAGCGTTACCGACCTTCCTGGCATTTACTCCCTGTCGCCGTACACAGGCGAAGAGGTCGTGAGCCGTCAGTTCATCCTCGACGAGCGCCCGGACGCCATCATTGACATCATTGACGCTACCAACATCGAGCGTAACCTGTACCTGACACTGCAGCTCATGGAGCTCGACCGCCCCATGGTCATTGCGCTCAACATGATGGACGAGGTGACCGCCAACGGCGGCGCCGTGGACGTCAACCTGCTCGAGAGCCTGTTGGGTGTGCCCGTTGTTCCCATTAGCGCTGCCCGCAACGAGGGTATCGGCGAGTTGGTAGATCATGCCTTGCACGTGGCGCGGTTCCGCGAGCGTCCCGGTCGTCTGGACTTTTGCGCGCCCGACGGTCCGGACGGCGGTGCGCTGCATCGCTGCATCCACGGTATTGCTAACCTGATCGAGGACCATGCCGTGACGGCGCACATCCCGGTGCGCTTTGCGGCGACCAAGCTGGTCGAGGGCGATGAGCTGGTAACCGAGGCGCTTCACCTGGATCGCAATGAGCTCGACGCTATCGAGCACATCATTACCCAAATGGAGGGCGAGGCCGGCACCGACCGCCTATCTGCGCTGGCCGATATGCGTTTTAGCTTTATCGGCGACGTGTGCGGGCGCTGCGTCGTCAAGCCACACGAAAGCCGCGAGCACGTGCGCTCCGTCAAGATTGACCGCATCCTAACAGGTCGTTACACAGCCATTCCGGCGTTTCTGGTGATCATGGGCCTCGTCTTTTGGCTGACGTTTGGCGTGATCGGCGCGGCGTTGCAGGGACTCATGGAGGACGGTATCGTTGCCATCATCGCTTCGGCCGATGCGGGCCTCAAGGCGTTCGGTACCAACGACGTGGTACGCTCGCTGGCTGTCGACGGCGTGCTTGCGGGTGTGGGCAGCGTGCTGACCTTCCTGCCGATTATCGTCGTGCTCTTCTTGTTCCTCTCCATTCTGGAAGACTCCGGCTACATGGCACGCGTGGCCTTTGTCATGGATAAGGTGTTGCGTCGCTTTGGCCTGTCGGGCCGCAGCTTTGTGCCCATGCTCGTCGGTTTTGGCTGCACCGTGCCGGCTATCATGTCGACCCGTACGCTCCCATCCGAGCACGACCGCAAGATGACGGTCATGCTCACGCCGTTTATGAGCTGTTCAGCCAAGTTGCCGGTTTACGGCTTGCTGTGCGGGGCGTTTTTCCCGCAGGCGACAGTTCCCGCCATGGTCTCGCTCTATCTGATTGGCATTGCGGTCGGTTGCATCGCGGCTTTGGTGCTCAACCGCACGGCATTTAAGGGCGACCCGGTGCCGTTTATCATGGAGCTTCCCAATTACCGCCTGCCGAGCGTCAAGACGACGGTGATGCTGGCATGGGATAAGGCCAAGGACTTCATCACCAAGGCCTTTACCATTATCTTTGCCGCAACGGTGGTCATCTGGTTCCTGCAGACGTTCGATATCCGCTTTAACGTGGTCGCTGACCAGTCGCAAAGCCTGCTTGCCGGTCTGGGTAGCATCATCGCGCCGGTGTTGGCCCCGCTCGGCTTTGGCGACTGGCGCGCCTCGACGGCGCTCGTCACCGGACTTATCGCCAAGGAGAGCGTCATCTCGACGCTCACGGTGCTTTTGGGCGCAACGTCGCCCGCGGCGCTGTCGACCATGTTTTCGCCGTTTACCGTCTATGTGTTCCTGGTCTTTACGCTGCTGTACCCGCCTTGCGTGGCGTCCATCGGCGCCGTCAAGAGCGAGTTGGGCGCGCGCTATGCCGTGGCTGTATTCGCGTTTCAGGTGACGGTCGCCTGGATCGTGGCGTTTGTCGTGCATTCGGCGGGCATATTGCTGGGGTTGGCTTAGGGGCGCGTTGATGCTCCGCGCTTTTGGGCGAGCAACAATTCAACAAATATGAGCCAAAATACGGCTCTTCGGGGGTTTGTGTGGGTTAGCCGCCCGGTAAAAGTGCCCGCCTAGC
>CABQLI010000065.1 GCA_902464965.1 uncultured Collinsella sp. | reverse complement strand
CAATGCGGGCGGCGGATATAATCGAATCGATTTGAACTCAGACCCGTCGGCGCGTCTGCGTACCGACGGCCAGGGACCGCGTGTACGAAGGGACTACCATGACCGATAAAATGACCGTTGCTATTGCAGCCGGCGGCACGGCAGGGCACATCAACCCCGCGCTCGCCTTGGCCGAAGAGCTGCGTGACCGTGGCCACCACGTTGTGTTCGTGGGCCAGTCGCGCAAGCTCGAGGGTCGTCTGGTCCCCGAGGCTGGGTTTGATTTTGTGCCCATTACGGTCACGGGCTTCGACCGCTCCCGTCCTTGGACGGCGCTGACCTCGCTGTGGCGTGTCAACAAAGCCAAGCGTGCGCTCGCCAGTCATTTTTCAAAGGTCGGCAAGCCCGATGCCGCCATTGGTTTTGGTGCCTATGTCGAGGTTCCGCTGCTGGGGTGGTGCAAGGGCGCGGGCGTTCCGTATCTGCTGCATGAGCAGAACTCTGTTCCGGGCCTGGCCAACAAGATGATGAACTCCCACGCCGCCCGCGTGTGCATCTCGGTGCCGGCAGCGCGTTCGGTCTTTGAGCGCGAAGGTGACCCTGACCACGTGCTCATGACCGGCAACCCCGTACGTCGCTCGGTGATCGAGGGCGATCGCGCTCGCGGCCGCAAGGCACTTGGCGTTCCCGAGGACGCTACGCTGCTGCTCGTCTTTGGCGGTTCACTTGGCGCCCAGCACCTCAACGAGCGCGTGGTTTCGCTCAAAAACGAGCTGCTTTCGCGCAAGAACCTCTATGTGTTGCATTCGACGGGTGCCGACGGCTTTGAGGAGACCGAGCGCGCTTTGGCGCTGACGCCCGAGGAGGCGAAGCGTTACCGCGTCCAGTCTTACATCGACAACATGGGCGATATGCTGGCTGCTGCCGATTTGGTGCTCTCGCGTTCGGGCGCATCGAGCGTGGCCGAGATCGCTGCGCTCGCCGTACCTTCGGTGCTCGTGCCGTATCCGCATGCGACGGCCGACCACCAAACCACCAATGCCCGTTATCTGGTCGACGCCGGGGCCGGCGTGCTCTGCGCCGATGCCGATATCGACGGTTTTGCCTTTGCCGATGAACTGCTGCACCTGGTCGATGACGCGGCGGCGCGCGACGCCATGCGTCAGGCGGCGCGTGGTCTGGCTCAGGATAGGGCCGCCGCTCTTCTGGCGGATGCGGTAGAGGGTTTGCGTTAGTTAGACGGGATATCGTCGGTCGCCCTCGCGCTGATGCGGTAGGTGCGGTACAGTTAACGGGTTACAGGCAGTGTTTACGCAAGGAGTACACGAGCACATGGCTGATTCCCAGACTGCAACCTCCGCGCCCGAGTTTAAGAGCGCCCACTTTATCGGTATCGGCGGCGCCGGCATGAGCGGCATCGCCCTCGTTCTGCACGAGCGCGGTTATGCCGTTACCGGCTCCGACCTTAAGACGTCACGTTATATCCGCCAGCTTACCCGCGCTGGTGTGAAGGTGCATGTGGGCCATGAGGCCGCCACGATCGACGAGGTCAAGCCCGACGTGGTTGTTGTCTCCACCGCTATTCCGGAGTCCAACCCTGAACTCGTGCGCGCTCGCGAGCTTGGTATTCCCGTGTGGCCCCGTGCCAAGATGCTCTCTGCTTTGGGCCACGGCTACACCACCGTCGCTGTTGCCGGCACGCATGGCAAGACCACCACGTCTTCGATGTGCGCCACCATGCTCGACCGCATGGGTCTGGATCCGAGCTTCCTGATCGGTGGCATCGTCGAGGGCTATGACACGAACGGCAAGAACGGCTCGGGCGACTACTTTGTCGCCGAGGCCGACGAGTCCGACAGCTCCTTCCTGTTCCTGAACCCCAACGTGGTCATTGTGACCAACGTCGAGGCCGACCACCTCGATCACTACTCGGGTATCGAGGAGATTGAGGCAACTTTCGCCAAATTCATGAGCCTGGTGGGCGAGGACGGCACCGTCATCGTCTGCGGTGAGGACCCGCATCTGGTCGAGCTCGCCAAGTCGACGGGCCGTCACGTGCTTTCCTACGGCTTTGCCGAGAGCAACGACATCGTCTGCGTGCACCCGGATGTCAAGGGCATCCAGAGTGACTTTATCGTTCGCTTTGAGGATGGCACTGAGCATGCCGTGGAGATCAAGAGCAATCCCGGTCGCCACAACATGCTCAACGCCACGGCGGTGCTCACCGTCGCCCATGTCCTGGGCCTTGACATCGACGCCGCCGCCAAGGCGCTCTCGAGCTTTGAGGGCGTCCGCCGTCGCTTTACCCACGTGGGCGATATCGATGGCATCACCGTGGTTGATGATTACGGCCATCACCCCACCGAGATCAAGGCGACGCTTGCTGCCGCTTCGTCGCTGGGCTACAAGCATGTCGACGTCGTGTTCCAGCCGCACCGTTATTCGCGTCTGCAGGCCCTGTGCGACGACTTTGCCGATGCATTTGCCAATGCCGATAAACTGCTGCTGATTGATGTGTTCTCGGCTGGCGAGATGCCCATTCCGGGTGTTACCTCTAAGATGCTCGCCGATACCGTGCGCGCCAAGCATCCTGGCAAGGAGGTCGTGTACTGCTCCAGCCGTCTTGAGCTCAATCAGGAGCTCGAGCAGATGGTGGGCGAGGGCGACTTGCTGCTCACTATGGGTGCCGGTGACGTTACGACCGTCGGCCCCGAGTTTATCGAGTATTTGACTGCCAAGAAAGACGCTTAAGTCTAATGGGTCTGTTTAACGCCGTCATGGCGCTCTCGGGCATGATCGACACGGATGTGATCGAGGACGAGCGCCTTGCGCGTCATACGAGCTATCGTATCGGCGGCAAGGCTGACCTCTTTGTGACGTGCCATAGCTATCATGCCCTCCGCCGCGCCGTGGCGGTGCTCGATCGCGAGCAGGTGCCGTGGGTCATCATCGGCAAGGGCTCCAATCTGCTGGTTGCCGATGGCGGTTATCGCGGTGCCGTCATTTCGCTCGGACGTGAGTTTCAGCGCACGGTTGTTGCCGATGACGGTTGTACGCTGACGGTCGGTGCGGGCGTGATGTTTGCGCGCCTGGTCAACGATGCCCTGTCGCGTAGCCTCTCGGGCCTTGAGTTTGCCGTTGGCATCCCTGGTTCGGTTGGCGGTGCGATATCTATGAATGCAGGCACACGGACCGAGTGGATTGGCTCGCTGGTTGAGGATGTCGTAACGTTTGACCCGGCATCCGGTATCAAGCATTATGCGGGGTCCGAGATCACTTGGGGCTACCGAGAATGTAGCCTTCCCCGCAATGAGATCATCCTCGAGTGCGTGCTTAAGCTTAAACCGGCGCCCAAGGCCGACATTCGCGAGCGCATGGAGCGGTACCTGACGAGGCGCAAACGTACGCAGCCCATGGGTCGCGCATCCTGCGGGTCAGTCTTTCGCAACCCGCCCGATGCGAGTGTGGGCAAGCTTATCGAGGATTGTGGATTAAAGGGTTTTTCGATTGGCGGTGCGGAAGTTTCGCCCGTTCACGCTAATTTTATCGTTAATAACGGAACTGCCTCGGCCGATGACGTTGCCGCGGTTATCAGACATGTGCACGGAAAGGTGAGGGAGGCGTATGGCATCGAGCTCAGACCGGAAGTTAAATTCCTCGGCTTCTAGAGCATCGAAACCCACCTTCCGCCGCGCCGGAGGGCGTTCCGGCGCGCCTGCCAAACCTCAACGCAATACCATCGCGCACTCTAAGTCTGTCGGGCATGCTCGACAGACCAGTCGTCCGGTCGTCGGCTCTCAGCTCGGTAATCGTCCGGCCGCAAAAAAGTCCTCGCGTCCCTCGGTGACGTCAAAGCCTGTTATGGGCGCCAAGCCTGCCCGTCCCATGGCAACTCCTAAGCCCTCGACGGGAACTAAGGCAGCGCGTCCGGGTCGCACGCTGGGCGCATCGAAACCGCGCTCGCTGACATCGGTGCCGGCTACCGCCAAGAAGCCTTCGGGTAAAAAAGGCGTCAACCCGTTGTCTTCACTTGGGGCGATGGCAAATAAAACGTCAGACGCCGCTTCTCTCGTTACAGGCAAAGGCAAAATCGTGGGCGGCGTTCTGGCCGTCTTGGCCGTGCTCGTCGTCGTTGCCGTCGTGGTGATCAACTCTGGATTGTTTACCGCCACTGATATTCAGATTCAAGGCAGCGAGCATGTGACGAAGCACGATGCTATCCAGCTGATCGATTTGCCCGAGGGAACGTCGCTTTTTAACGTCGATCCCGACCAGATTACCGAGGACCTCAAGCAGAACCCGTGGGTCTCGGGCGTGGATGTCCAGCGCCAGTTCCCGCATACGCTCATCATTACGCCTATGGAGCGCAAGGTCATCGCAATTGCCTATATCAGCTCCGATGACCTTGCCTGGGCCATCGGGGATGATGACACCTGGATCGCCCCGCTGTCGACGTCGGTCGAAGTGGATGACCAGGGCAACGTCATCACGACAGGGCAGGGCTCAAATACCCTGACCGGCATTGATGCCGCGCTGGCGCTCGCTAAGCACTATGGCGCGGTGTTGTTGACTGATGTCTCGGCGGATGTCGCTCCGGTTTCCGGCCAGGCGGTGAGCTCCAAGGCCGTTAAGGCTGGCTTGGATTATGTGCGTGGTTTTTCGAGCGAGTTCTTGGGACAAGTCAAGGATATTTCCACGCCTTCGGTCGAAGCCATCTCGGCAAACCTCAATAACGGCATTGAGGTGTCGCTGGGTGATTCGAACGATATCGTCAAGAAGGAGCGCGTAGTCACCAAGCTGCTTTCGCAGGTAGAGGGCGTAACGTATATCAATGTGCGCTCTCCGGGTAACTATACATTTAGGAACGCTCCGACCTCGTAGCGCTGGTTGATGCTTTGTTGAGGGGTCATACCACGCCGTTTATCTGGTTTGTTTGGTTTTCACGGTCAATTATTTGACTGATACGTTCATAATGTGCAACCATAATACGGTTTACCTTTGCATTTACTTTCAACCTGAAGGTTAATGTGCGCGGGGTCGACCCATGCTATGGCTATAACCTTTGTTCGGAGGACCGACATGCACGAGACAGAGATCAACAACTACCTTGCCGTCATTAAGGTGGTCGGCGTCGGCGGCGGCGGTACCAACGCGGTCAATCGAATGATCGAAGAGGGCATCCGCGGCGTCGAGTTTGTTGCCATCAACACCGATGCTCAGGCACTCGCGATCTCTGATGCCGATATCAAGGTGCACATCGGCACCGACCTTACCCGCGGCCTGGGCGCCGGCGCCAACCCCGAGGTTGGCCGCAAGGCTGCCGATGAGTCCCGCGACGACATTGCCGAGGCGCTCGCTGGCGCTGACATGGTGTTCATCACCTGCGGCGAGGGCGGTGGCACCGGTACCGGCGCTGCTCCCATCGTTGCCGATATCGCGATGAACGAGGTCGGTGCGCTGACCGTCGCCGTCGTGACCAAGCCCTTCACCTTCGAGGGCCGCAAGCGCAAGAAGAGCGCCGAGGAGGGCATTAAGACCCTCTCCGATTGCGTCGACACCATGATCGTCATCCCTAACGATAAGCTGCTCGACATCGCCGAGAAGAAGACCACCATGCTCGAGGCCTTCGCGATTGCCGATGGCGTCCTTTCCCAGGGCACCCAGGGCATCACCGACCTCATCACCGTCCCCGGTATCATCAACTTGGACTTCGCCGATGTTAAGACCATCATGAAGCAGGCCGGTACCGCCATGATGGGTATCGGTACCTCTTCTGGGGATACCCGTGCCGTCGACGCTGCCCAGCAGGCCATCTCCAGCCCGCTGCTCGAGAGCTCCATCGATGGCGCCACGCGCGTGCTGCTCTCCATCGCCGGTTCCAAGGACCTGGGCATCCAGGAGATCAGCGACGCCGCCGACGTTGTCGCCAACGCCGTCGACCCCGAGGCCAACATCATCTTCGGTACCGTTGTCGACGAGTCCCTGGGCGATCAGGTGCGTATCACCGTCATCGCTACGGGCTTCTCCGACTCCAACGTCAACCGTCAGGACGAGCTCTTTGCTGCTCAGCAGTCTCAGAGCAAGGCCGCTGCCTCCGCTGAGCCGCAGCGCACCGCTCCTGCCACGAGCCCGGCTCAGGCCGCTCCGACCCGCAACGTCGGTGGCACCGAGCTTCCTAACTTCGGCAACGATCAGTTCGAGCTTCCCGACTTCCTGAAGCGCGGTAGCTTCTAAGTCGTTCTTTGCATTGTTGTGCACAGGGGCGTGTCCGTATGGACGCGCCCTTTTTATTTCGACTTTGTAAACTAGAACCTCCAATCTCTTTACGTTCCCTTTACGATTGCCTCCAGCGCAGCAGGTATCCTTTTAGAGAAGTATGACAGCCGTATAAACGCGGGCTGTAGCGGCGATGCCGCGGTACTTGTGTTATTAGGAGGCTTTAGTATGGCAGCACGTGCGGACAACGTTTCGCGTGTCGACCATGATGGAGTTACGTTGGTGGAGGGCGCGACATCCGATGTTCGCTTTGCCTTCACCGAGCGCGCCGGTGGCGTTTCCGAAGATGCGTACTCCTCACTCAACTTGGGCTCGCATGTTGGCGATGACCCCTTTGCTGTTCAAGAAAATCGTCGTCGTGCGCTCGAAGCTATGGGTGCCGCCGAGTGCGAGCACAACCTGCTCGTTCCCAATCAGGTCCATGGTGATCATATCGTTGCGGTGACCTCGAACGGCGCCGATGACCTTGAGGACGTTCGCGAGCAGATTGCCGAGGGCTGTGATGCCATCGTCTGCACGGCGCATAACGTGCCCGTGCTGCTCTGCTTTGCCGACTGCGTTCCCGTGGTGCTGGTGGCCCCTGGCGGATTTGCCGTGGTGCACTCCGGTTGGAAGGGCACGATTGCACGTATTTCTGCCAAGGCGTGCCAGGCGCTTTGCGATGCTGCCGGCTGCGATGCGAGCAACGTTTCCGCCTATATCGGCCCCCATATCTTGGGTGACGAATATGAGGTATCCCAGGAACTCATGGATCGCTTTGCCGCCGAGTTCTCTTGCATCGATGCGAGTGCCTCTCGCATGCTCGATCTTTCCGCTGCCATTCGCGAGGCGCTGGTAGATGTCGGTGTCGACGCGGATAATATCGTGGATACCCAGCTTTCGACTGTGCGTCAGAACGACCGCTTTTATTCCTACCGTAACGAGGACGGCACCTGTGGGCGCCATGCTGCGATCGGCGTGATGCTATGAGAAAGATCGTATCGGTCCTGAGCGCCGCTGTGCTTACGCTTACGCTGTGCGCCTGTTCTTCGGGATCTTCTACCTCTTCCATTACCGTCGCCGGCTCCACGACCTGCCTTCCTATCGCCGAGATTGCGGCCGAGGGCTTTAAGGAGGAGACCGGCATCGACGTGCTCGTTTCCGGTTTGGGTTCTTCCGCTGGCATCGAGGCCGTCAGCGCCGGCACAGCCGATATCGCCAGCTCCTCCCGTGGACTCAATGCCGACGAACAGGATCTGGGCCTGACTCCCATCGTCATTGCCCACGACGGTATCGCGGTTATCGTGAACGACGATAACCCGGTCGATAACCTCTCGACCGAGCAGCTCCGCGATATTTACGCCGGCAAGATCACCAACTGGAAAGAAGTCGGTGGCGAGGACCTGAGGATCCAGGTCATCAATCGAGATGAGGCGTCCGGTACGCGCGAGGCCTTCCGCACCATCGTGATGGACGGCACCCCGTTCGATCGCCGCTCGGCCGTTCTTTCGGGCACGGGCCAGGTGCGCGACGTGGTATCTCGTTCGCGCGGTGCCATTGGCTACATTTCGCTGGGCTTCGTCGATAGCCTCAACGCCAAGACCTCGGTCAAGGCCGTCTCGGTCAATCATGTTGAGGCGTCCGAGAAGACGGTCGCGAGTGGCGGCTATCCCATCTCGCGCGACCTTTACTTCTTTGTGAAGGGTGCGCCTTCGCAGCAGGCGCAGGATTACATTGACTATGTGACGTCCGAAAAGATGGACAAGCAGATTCGCGAGGCGGGCTTTATTCCCGTCACCAACGACGAGAAGGGGAGTGAGTAGCATGGAAGCACAGGAAAACTCCCAGACTGAGCAGAATGTTCAGACGCCCAAGAAGCGCGAGCTGGCGCTCGTATCGCGCAGCACCTATATCAAGGAGAAGGCGCTGCAGTGGATCTTCTTTGCCTGCGCGTTCTTGGCGGTCGTTACCGTCATCCTGATTTTTGTCTTTACCACGTACTCGGCGCTGCCCGTCTTTACTGACATCGGTCTGGCGGACTTCTTTAGCTTTACGTGGGCGCCTTCCGAGGGCCACTACGGAATCTTGTCGCTGCTTGCCGGCTCGGGTCTGGTGACCGTCGGTGCGCTCGCCATGGGCGTGCCGCTAGGTGTGGGCACGGCCGTGTACCTGGTCGAGATTGCCAGCAAGCGCGTGCGCAAGCTCATCAGCCCTGCCGTCGACCTGCTGGCCGGCATCCCTTCTATCATCTACGGCTTTTTCGGCATGATCATCATCCGCCCGTTTATCGCACAACTGACCGGCGGCCTTGGTTTTGGTGCGCTGACGGCGTGGTTTGTGCTCGCCATCATGATCGTCCCTACCATCACCACGCTCACCATCGATGCTCTCAATTCCATTCCCATGGGCATCCGCGAGGCATCGTATGCCATGGGCGCCACCAAGTGGCAGACCATCTATAAGGTCGTGCTACCTGCCGCGAAGCTGGGTATCGTTGATGCCATCGTGCTGGGTATGGGCCGTGCCATCGGCGAGACCATGGCCGTGCTCATGGTCGTGGGTAACGCCCCGGTTATTCCCGACAGCATTGCGAGCCCCATCTCGACGCTCACGAGCCAGATTGCGCTCGACATGAGCTATTCCTCGGGTCTGCACCGCTCGGCGCTGTTCGGCATGGGCGTGGTCCTGTTTATCATCTCCGCCACGCTGGTGGGCATCGTCCGTCTGATTTCCAAGAAGAAGAGGGGGTAGGCTATGTCCGATTCCGTTGACACGACGGTCGATACGACCTCGTCGCGCGAGCGCATCAAGCGTGCCCTTTCCCACGGCAAGAAGGGCCGCATCAACAAGGACCTGTCCAACAAGATCATGCTTGGCGTGTTTCGTGCCGCTGCCTACATCACCACGCTGGTGCTGGTCGCTATCATCGCCTACGTGGTCATCAACGGCCTGCCACACATCTCGCTCGACTTTATCTTCGGTTGGCCCCAGGGCGTCAACGCCGAGGGCGGAATTTGGCCCACGATCGTCTCGACCGTCTACGTGACGGCGCTCGCCATGCTTATCTGCACGCCGATCGCTGTGCTGGCAGCCGTCTATCTGGCCGAGTACGCCAAGCAGGGCAAGGTCGTCGAGCTCATTCGCTACGCTGCTGACGCTTTGGCCTCGGTGCCCTCCATCGTTATGGGCCTGTTTGGCTACGCCTTGTTTGTCGAGGCCATGGGCCTGGGCCTTTCGATGGTCTCGGCCGCCCTGGCACTCGCGCTCTTGATGCTTCCCATCGTCATGCGTACCACCGAAGAGGCCATTCGCGCCGTTCCGCGCTATATCCGCTGGGGCGCATATGGCCTGGGCGCCACCAAGTGGCAGGTTGTCTCCAAGATCGTGCTTCCTTCTGCCTTTGGCCGTATTGCCACGGGCATCGTTCTCGCCATCGGCCGTGCCATTGGCGAGACCGCGGTGGTGCTCTATACCATGGGGCAGGCCATCAATCTACCTATTTCGCCGCTCGATTCCGGCCGCCCCATGACGGTTCACCTGTATCTGCTTGCCAACGACGGCATCAACATGAACGCAGCCTACGGCACCGCGCTCTTGCTGATGGTGATCATTCTGGCCTTCAACCTGTTTGCGCGCTTCCTGTCGCGCAAGCGTCGCTAGTTAAGGAGTCCCATGTCCGTTTATCAGTCCGCTCCCACGTTGGAGCAAGCGGCCATTACGGCCAAGGATTTCAACTTTTGGTACGGTGACTTTCATGCGCTGACGGGGCTTGACCTCAACATCGCCAAAAACGCCATCACCTCCTTCATTGGCCCTTCGGGCTGCGGCAAGTCGACGTTTTTGCGCTGCATCAACCGCATGAATGACCTGATCGAGGGCACGCGCGTCGAGGGCACCATGACGCTCGACGGCAACGATATCTATGCCGAGGGTGTCGACCCGGTCGATCTCCGTCGTCGCGTGGGCATGATCTTTCAGCAGCCCAACCCGTTTCCTAAATCCATCTACGAGAATGTCGCCTTTGGCCCTCGTCTGCAGGGCGTGACTAGCAAAAGTGACCTCGATGACATCGTGGAAGAATCGCTCAAGCGCGCCAACCTCTGGAAAGAGGTATCCAATCAGCTCAACAAGGATGGTTTGGCGCTCTCGGGCGGTCAGCAGCAGCGTCTGTGCATCGCGCGCGTGCTTGCGGTGCAACCCGATGTCCTTCTGATGGACGAGCCCTGCTCCGCCATCGACCCCACGTCCGTCTCTAAGGTCGAGGATCTGATGGCCGAGCTGGCGCCCGAGATGACGATCATCATCGTCACGCATTCAATGCAGCAGGCAGCTCGCATTAGCGACTACACCGCATTCTTCTTGCAGGAAGTTGCCGGCGAGCCCGCTACGCTCATCGAGTATGGTCAAACCGACGCGATCTTCACCAGCCCGGTGGACTCGCGGACGGAAGACTATATCACCGGCCGCTTTGGCTGATCGGTGCGACTAGTCCCAAGCCGATCGGATCTGGTCCGGTGCGTATTCACTGTGCGGGCGGCATGACCGCACCCAACTGATTGGAGTGAACCATGCGCAAACTGTTTTCCCGTCAGCTCATCGAGGCCCGTCACGAGATGCTGAGCATCTACGAGGCCGTCGATCTGGCCCTCCACGATGCCGTGAAGGCCTATGTGACCGACGACCGCAAGCTCGCCACCAAGACCAAGAAGCGCACGCTTTCGATTGACGCACGCTGCGCCAACCTGGAGGCCGTCTGCTACAACCTGATTGCCACGCAGTCACCGGTCGCCTCCGACTTCCGCTTGCTGCAGACGATCATCTACGTCGACTTTAACCTGCAGCGCATGACCGATAAGGTTCGCCAGATTTGCCGCGCCACGCGTCATATGATCAAGGCCGACATCTCGCTGCCCAAGGAGCTTGTCGGCACGGTCGAGGCCGAGGCTGAGGCCGTCTACCAGGTGCTGGGCTCTTCGCTTTCTGCGCTCGTCACCAACGACATGTCCATCATCTGCAACTTGGCCGTCGAGGACGAGCCAGTGCACGCCGCCTACGAGAAGTTCTTCCGCACCTTTAACCGCATGGACACGGGCGATTTTATGGACGACGACAGCAACTATGACGACCTGCGCCGCGCCATCATGGTATCGCGCTATCTCGATCGCATCGCCTCGATTTCCATCGATGCCGCCTGCCGTCTGACCTTCCTGTTGACCGGACAGCGTATGACTGCCGGTGATATCGCCTGCACTGATGAGGATGAGCTCGAGAGCATGCGCGTGCCTTCGGGCGAGGGTGTTATCATGAGGCCCGCCGTCGATGCACGCTACGTTGCCAAGGTGCCCGTTAACGAGGTCAGCGAGGGTCTTCGCTACCTGCTCGATCATCTTGAGGATGAGGACGATGGCGAGGACGACGAGGAGTAAGTAACCCCGTTCGTCGAAAGATTGTAAATACCTAAGTGAGCGCGGCCTTGCACATGCGGGGCCGCGCTCTTGCGTTAGCATGGGACTACTTGTTTGGCTGTCAGCGGAGGCGATTGGCAATGGATAACTATTTGGACTTGATGCGCGCTCGCCGCGAGCAGATTCTGGAACGTTTTTATGCGGCGCTCGATCGCGCGGGCCGTCCCCACGACGCCGCGAGCCTCATTGCCGTGTCCAAGACCGTTGGTGTCGATGAGACCGTTGCCGCCATCCAGGCGGGGTATCGCCATTTTGCCGAGAACCGCCCGCAGGAGCTGGTTCGCAAGCTCACGGGTCTGGCGGAGCATCCGGAGCTGCCCGAGGTGCGCTTCGATATGATCGGCAACCTGCAGACCAATAAGATCAATGCGGTGCTGGGCTCAGCCGAGCTGATTCACTCGGTGGGTTCGCTGCATCTGGCGCAGGCGATCTCGAGCCGTGCTGTTCGCAAGATTGAGGCAGGCGAGCTCGTCGGCCCCCAGCGTGTGCTCATTGAGGTCAATGTGAGTGGTGAGGAGTCGAAGGGAGGCTTTTCACCCGATGAGATTCGCGCCGCCGCGGGTGAGCTTGCAGAACTTGAGGGAATTTGCGTACAGGGGCTTATGACTATGGCGCCCCGGGGGAATAAGGATGTGGCACGCCGCACCTTTGCGGGGCTTCGTGAGCTGAGGGATGAGCTGGAGGCGGCGCATCCCGATTTGAACCTGCCTGAGCTTTCCTGCGGTATGAGCGAGGACTTTGAGTCTGCCCTTGAGGAGGGCTCTACGCTCGTTCGCCTGGGCAGGGTAGTATTTAGCCCGGAGTTTGCAGTAAAATAAGGCTCTGAAGTGCGCACTGATTATCGGGGCGCCTGCACTAAACCGCGAGAGGACACAACCATGGGCTTCCTTGACGAGATTAAAAATAAGATGCACCTGGGCGGCCAGCAGGGTTACGACCAGGGTTATGGCCAGGACGACGACTACGGCTACGATGACGGCTACGACGATGGCTATCAGAACAACGGCTACAGTGGTGCTTCGGGCGAGGGCTTCTACACCCAAGACG
>CABQLI010000064.1 GCA_902464965.1 uncultured Collinsella sp. | reverse complement strand
AAGCCGGTTCACTGGTGCAAGCACTGCCACACCGCGCTGGCCGAGGCTGAGATCGAGTACTCCGACGAGACGAGCCCGTCCATCTTCGTGCGCTTTGAGATGACCTCCAAGCCCGCCGGCCTCGAGAACTTCGACGGCCCGGTTGACTTCATCATCTGGACGACCACTCCCTGGACTATCCCCTCCGACCAGGCCGTTTCCCTCAAGCCCGGCGCCGCCTACGTCGCCGTTGAGCACGACGGCCGCGCCGAGGTCATGCTCGAGGACCTGGCTCCCAAGTGCTGCGAGGAATTTGGCTGGGAGTACACCCCGGTCATGGTCGACGGCAAGCCCTACGTGGTTCCCGCCGAGACTTTCCATCATATCCACTACAAACAGCCGATCTTTGACGGTGTCGAGGGCGTGGCGCTGCTGGCCGATTACGTCGGTGTCGATGACGGTACCGGTATCGTCCACAACTCGCCTGGCCACGGTGTCGACGACTACTTTGCCTGCCTCAAGGAGGGTATCACCGACATCTGCATGCCGGTCGATGACGACGGCAAGTTCTACACCGGTGAGGAGTTTGGCACCGGTGGCCCCTTCAGCGGTATGGATACCGATGAGGCCAACCCGCACATCATCGAGTTCCTGCGCGAGCGAGGCACCCTGGTCCTCGAGAAGAAGATCACGCACAGCTATCCGCACTGCTGGCGCTGCAAGCACCCGGTGCTCTTCCGTGCTACCGACCAGTGGTTTGTCTCGATGGACAAGACCGGCTTGCGCGAGCAGGCTGGCAAAGAGGTCCGCGAGAACGTCAAGTGGTATCCGGCCCACGCGGCCAACCGCATCGGTGCCATGGTCGAGCAGCGTCCCGACTGGTGCATCAGCCGTCAGCGCAACTGGGGCGTGCCTATCCCCAGCTACACCTGTGCCGACTGCGGCGAGAAGGTCATGAACGACGCCACGCTCGACGCTGTCATCAAGCTCTTCCACGAGAAGGGCTCCGACGCTTGGTTCACCGACGCTCCCGAGAGCTACCTGGGCGAGGCCTGTGTCTGCCCCAAGTGCGGTGGCCATCACCTCAAGGCCGATAAGGACATCCTCGACGTGTGGTGGGACTCCGGCGTCTCCTGGAAGGCCGTCTGCGAGTACCGTCCCGAGCTGGAGTATCCGGCGGATGTGTACCTCGAGGGCTCCGACCAGCACCGCGGTTGGTTCCAGAGCTCGCTGCTCACCTCGGTGGGCGCCAACGGCCACGCTCCGTACAAGGCGGTCGTCTCGCAGGGCTTCACGCTCGATGGCCAGGGCCGCAAGATGTCCAAGTCGCTCGGCAACGTCATCGACCCCAACAAGGTCTGCGACGAGATGGGCGCCGATATCATCCGTCTGTGGGTTGCATCCGTCGATACCAGCTCTGACGTGTCCATCGACCACGAGATCCTTGCTCGTACGTCCGATGCCTACCGTCGTTTCCGCAACACGCTGCGCTTCCTGCTCTCCGAGCTCGAGGGTCAGTTTGAGCCCGAGACCGACGGTGTCGCCTTTGCCGACCTGCTGCCGCTCGACAAGCTCATGGTTGCCCGTCTGACCCAGGTCCAGGCCGAGGTCGACGACGCCTACTCTTGCTATGAGTTCCCGCGTGCCTACCGTGCGCTCTACGACTTCGTGGTTACCGAGCTTTCCAACGTGTACCTCGACGCCCTGAAAGACCGTCTGTACTGCGACAAGCCCGGCTCGCTCGAGCGCCGCAGCGCCCAGACGGTGCTTGCCGAGCTCTTCTCGATGCTCATGCGCGACCTGCAGCCGATCCTGTCCTACACCGTCGACGAGGCCATGGCCTATGCGCCTGCCGGCTGCGTCGACCACCAGAAGTACGCCGCGCTGCTCGATTGGTACAAGTCGCCTATCACGGTCGACGAGGCCAATGAGTTTGAGGGCGTGCTCGAGGCTTCGCTCGAGCTCCGTAGCGCCGTGACCAAGGCCCTCGAGGATGCCCGTTCTGCCGGCACCTTCACCAAGAGCCAGCAGGTTCGCGTCAAGGCGGTCGTTCCCGCCGAGATGTATGCGCTGTTGACCGGCGACAAAGCCGTCGACCTGGCCGAGTTCTACATCGTCTCCGATGTTGAGCTGGCCCAGGGCGAGGAGCTTTCCGTTGCTATTGAGGCTGCCGAGGGCGAGTGCTGCGACCGTTGCTGGAACTATCGCACCACCGTCGGCGAGTACAACGGCCACGCGCATATTTGCAAGCGCTGCGCCGACGCCCTTTAGGTTCCGCCGTTCTACCGAACGGCGGACCTGCCGACGCTGCGCGGGCCGCATTTGGACAATCTGACGTTCAATTTCAAGGGCGCGACCGAAAGGTCAGCGCCCTTTCATTTCACGTCACCTTGTCTCAAATGCGACCCGCTCGCTCATTTATGCTCTACCTGCGGTGTTTCCGTTCTTGGGAGATTTGTCGCTTCTTGCTTGCGTCAATGTATGATTATCTACTGCGTTAAACGGAATTCGATTGTTCTTGAGGGTAGGGGATTTCTTTGGGTCGTGGTGCGGATATGACGCCGCCTTTGCGTTGGCGGTTAGGTGTTGCTGGTGGGGTAGCGCTCGTTGTGCTGCTTGTTGACCAGCTGACCAAGCTTGCGGTTCGTGCCGTGGGCGATGCCCTGCATATGACCGTTATCCCCGGCCTGATCGATTTTCTGTTTGTTCGCAATATCGGTGCTGCCTTTAGCATGGGTGAGGGGCATGGCGTTGCGTTCGCTTTGCTGGCGCTTGCGGTCATTGTCGCCATTGCCGTGTACTTGCTTCGCACGCCCCAGCTTGCTCGCTTGGAGGTTGTGGGCATGGCTATGGTCGCGGGTGGCGCCATTGGCAACGCGATCGATCGCCTGGCTTTTGGCTTTGTGACCGATTTTATTGCCACCACCTTCATCGACTTTCCCGTCTTTAACGTGGCCGATATCGGCATCACCGTAGGCGTTGTGCTTGCCCTCATCGGCTACATGTTCTTGAGCCCTGCGGCCCGCGAAGTCGATGCGACTGCCGAGCTCAATGCCCGTGATGAGGCCCGCGCCAAACGCAAAGCCAAGCAGCGTGGGGAGCGTGCCCGCAAGATTCGCGAAAGGAATGAGCGCTAATGGCCGACATCCATATTCTCGTTGCCGACGATTCCGCTGGTCAGCGTCTCGACGCCTATCTGGGCGCCAACGATGGCTGTCCCACGCGCTCTGCCTGCGCACATCTGATCGAGGGCGGTGCCGTTGCCGTCAACGGCGAGACCTGCCTATCAAAAAAATATGCCGTGCGCTCCGGCGACCGCATCTCGGTCGACTTGCCCGAGCCGCACGATCCCACCGACGTGATTCCCGAGGCCATTCCCCTCGATATCCGCTATGAGGACGACTACCTCATCGTGCTCTCCAAGCAGCGCGGCCTGGTGTGCCATCCCGCCCATGGTCACGATAGCGGCACCCTTGCGAACGCCCTGGTCTACCACTGCGGCATCGACCATCTTGGTACCGTGCAGGGTGAGGACCGCCCCGGCATCGTGCATCGCCTTGATCGCGATACCTCGGGCCTTATGCTCGCGGCAAAGGACGACGACACCCAGCGCGCGCTTCAAAATCTTATCCGCACGCGCACGCTCGACCGTCGCTATATCACGCTCGTTCACGGGCACATCGCCATGGACGAGGGCACTATCAACACCGGTATCGCCCGCTCCACGCGCGACCGTGTGAAGATGGCGGTTTCCGATGACCCCTTTGCGCGCCAGGCCATCACGACTTTCAAGGTGCTCGAGCGCTTTGATTCCACGCGCTTCGACGACGGCTACACGCTTGTCGAGTGTCATCTGTTTACCGGACGCACGCATCAGATTCGTGTGCACATGCGCCATATCAACCATGCCTGCGTGGGCGACCCACTCTACGGCAAGTGCGATGCGCGTGCCGATCAGGGCCTGACCAGGCAGTTCCTGCATTCTTGGCGCGTGGCGTTCGATCATCCCGTGACGGGGGAGCGCATTGAGTGCCGTGACGAGCTGCCGTGGGACCTTGCCGCGGTTCTGGATGACCTGGCCCCGCGTTCGCTCGGCCGCACTGCCGCAGGTGACGAAATCGTCCCGCAGCTCGGTCTGCTCGAAGCCTAGCCAGTATTAGGTGGTTTCTTGAACTCGGTAAGCCTGCGGTATGATATACGGTTGTTTACGTAACGCGTTGCTGGGAGCCTGCATGCTCGCCTTTTTACAAACCAACACACCCATCGTGATCTTCAACCAGATTGTCGTCACGCTGCTCACGGTCTGCTTTCTGTACCAGGTGGTCTTCTTTGTCATTGGCGCTCTTCGTGGCGAGGTCGCGCCCCCTAAGGCCAATAAACTGCATCGTTATGCCTTCTTTATCGCGGCGCATAACGAGGAGGCCGTGATCGCCAACCTCGTTCGCTCTATCAAGGACCAGGATTATCCGTCTGAGCTTATCGAGGTCTTCGTGGTCGCCGACGCCTGCACCGACAACACGGCACAGCTTGCGCGCGAGGCGGGCGCCATTGTCTATGAGCGTAATGACCTCGCTCGCAAGGGCAAGAGCTGGGTCATGGACTTTGGCTTCGACCGCATTCTCAACGAGTATCCCGATACCTTTGAGGGCTATTTTATCTTCGATGCCGATAACGTCATTTCCCGTGATTACGTATCCAAGATGAATGATGCTTTTGACCAGGGTTTCCATGTGGTCACCAGCTATCGCAACTCCAAGAACTTCGGCAGCTCGTGGATTTCGGCAGCTAATGCCACCTGGTATTTGCGCGAGGCGCGCTTTCTCAACAACGCGCGCAACATCTGCAAGACGTCTTGCGCCGTCTCGGGTTCGGGTTACCTCATCTCCGCCAGTGTTATCGAGGGCATGCACGGCTGGCAGTTCCACACGCTGACCGAGGATATTCAGTTCACCACATTCTGTGCCATTCACGGCATTCGCATCGGTTATGCGCCGGCAGAGTTCTTTGACGAGCAGCCCGTGACCTTTAAGGCGTCCTGGAAACAGCGCATGCGCTGGACCAAGGGCTTCTACCAGGTGTTCTTTACCTATGGCAAGCATCTTGTCAAATCGACGTTCCGCTATCATCGCTTTGCAGCCTACGACATGTTTATGACGATCGCGCCCGGCATGCTGCTATCGCTGATCTCGATGCTCGCCAATGCGACGTTCCTGATCGTGGGCGGTCTTTCGCATGGCTTTTTGGCTACCGAAGTCGAGATGCAGGCGTGCGCCGCTTCGCTCATTATGACCTTCGCGATGATGTACCAGACCTTCTTTATCCTGGCGCTACTCACGACCATCTTTGAGTACAAGCATATTCACTGCGCGCAAAAGTGGCGTTTGGTGACCAACCTGTTTACCTTCCCGATCTTTATGTTCAGCTATATTCCCATTACGGTGGCTGCTCTGTTCCTAAAGGTCGACTGGGTGCCGACGCAGCACGCCGTCAACGTTACCCTCGACGAGGTCATGCAAGGCGCCAAATAACCACGATCAAAACCACCACAAAGGGGACAGGCACCTTTGTGGTGGTTTTTGCTTTTGCGATGCAGCTCGAGGAGGAGTCCGATGGCCTATATCCCGTTTTGGATTTGCATCTTTGCCGGCGTGGCAATTGATGCCCGAGAGCGACGGTTTCCCAATGGGCTTGCCGGCGCATGTGCCGTGGCGGCGTTGGCGGGCGTTTGGCTCGACAAAGGCGTTAACACGGCGCTTGACCATGCCGGTCTTGCGGTCATCGTCTATCTTGCTCTCGTGCTGACTGAGTCCCTCTGGCGTCGTCTTCGCCAAATCCCGGGCATCGGCATGGGGGATGCCAAGGCGCTCTTCGCGCTTTGCACGCTCGACCCTATGGGTGGCATCGTGGCATTTGCCGTCGCACTCCTGGCCCTGGCCCTCTCCTGCCTCTTCACAAAATCGCGCTCCCTGCCATTGCTCCCGTTTTTGGTGCCGATTTTTGCCATAATCGAGGTCGTGGGCTGCACTTTGTAACCGATTGCGCATCCTTCTTAAGGAGCATGCCATGGCAATTAATCAAGAAACGGCCGTCATTAAGGCGCGCATGGACCGTATTCCCTCGGCGTTGTCGCCCGAACTTGTCGAGCGCATTGCCGCCGATCGTGCTTCGGGCTATGTCAACCCGTATCGTTGCAACGACGATCAGGCTATTCGTCGTATTGATCGCGCCGCCGACAAAGGCACGCTTATGCGTCCGGCGTTTATGCGCGATACCGAAAAGATACTTCATCTTCCGGCGTACACCCGTTATGCAGGTAAAACACAGGTCTTTAGCTTCCGTAGCAATGACGATCTGTCACGCCGCGGTTTGCACGTGCAGCTTGTCTCGCGCATTGCGCGCGATATCGGTCGCGCCCTGGGGCTCAATTGCGATCTGATCGAGGCGATTGGCCTGGGCCACGACTTGGGACACACGCCTTTCGGCCATGCCGGCGAGCGCTTCCTCAACGATATCTATCACGAGCGTACGGGGCGTTATTTTTTCCATAACGTGCAGTCGGTCCGCGTGCTCGACGCGTTGTATGGCCGCAACGTGTCGCTCCAGACGCTCGACGGCGTGCTATGCCATAACGGCGAGTACGAGCAGCGTGTGTTTGAGCTCTCGGACATGAGCTCCTTTGACCATTTTGACCAGACGGTTGAGGATTGCATTGCCACGGGCTATAGCGCAATTGAGCACCTGCGTCCCATGACGCTCGAGGGCTGTGTGGTCCGCATCTCGGATATCCTTGCCTACGTCGGTCGTGACCGTCAGGATGCGATCGCGGCGGGCCTGCTTTCGCCCGACGCTTTTGATGATGGCCGGGGCGGTGCCTACAACAGTTGGATCCTCACGCATGCCTCCATCGATATCGTTGAGCATAGCTATGGTAAGCCGCGCATCGAGATGAGCGAGGACCTGTTTGAGGAGATTCGCCGTGCCAAGCGCGAGAACTACGAGAAGATCTATAGCAAGGGCGGTATCGAAGGCGACTCCGAGGCGGAGCTGCGCGAGGCGTTCGAAAAGCTCTACGACCGTTGCCTGCGGGATCTAAACAGTGGTGACGAGTCTTCTTACATCTTTAAGCACCATATTTCGCGCATTGAGCAGCAGCTTTCCTACTACGATTGCGCCTATGCCTGGCAGAACGATAAGGACCAGGCGGTCGTGGATTACATTGCGAGCATGACGGACGGTTATTTCTGCGAACTGACGAGCAAGCTGTTCCCGGGTCTAAAGTTTCCGCATCGTACCTATATTAACGAACGGTAGTTCGTATCCTTTCGGTATACTGGTTAGTTGAAAACGTTTTTGATTGATGCACGGGATGGCTATGGACGACCTTTTTTCTGCCTCGACGCGCGAGCGTTCCTTTAAAAATGCGCCGCTCGCGGTGCGCATGCGACCCAATTCGCTCGACGAGTACGTGGGCCAGCAAAAGGCCGTCGGTAAGGGTTCATGGCTGCGTGCCGCGATTGAGCACGACGTGCTTTCGAGCGTGATTCTGTACGGGCCTGCCGGTACGGGTAAGACGACGCTGGCCCATATTATCGCCAACCATACCAAGAGCGAGTTTGTCGAGGTCAGCGCTGTGACGGGTACCGTGAAGGACTTGCGCCGCGTGATTGATGAGGCCAAGACGCGCCTGAATACGTACGACCGCCGCACCATTCTATTCATCGATGAGATTCACCGCTTCTCTAAGTCGCAGCAGGATGCCCTGCTGCATGCAGTTGAGAACCGTACCGTCATTATGATTGGCGCTACGACGGAGAACCCGTACTTCGAGGTCAACTCGGCACTGCTCTCACGTGGTCGCGTCGTGGAGCTTGAGCATCTGAAGGATGAGGATATCGCCACGCTTATTGAACGTGCGCTTGAGGCGCCGCAGGGCTTGAACGGTAAGTTCTCGGCCGATGAGGATACGGTCAAGACCATCTGCACGCTGGCAGCGGGTGACGCTCGCTCGGCGCTCACGACGCTCGAGCTTGCGAGCGAGATTGCCGTCACGCGTCCCGATACCGAGGGAACGCCAGCGCCCGCGGCGGGGGAGCGCTATCCCATCACCGTGGATGACGTAAAGATCGCCAACCCGCGTCGCGGCTTTACGTATGACAAAAACGGCGACATGCACTACGACATCATCAGTGCGTTCATCAAGTCCATGCGCGGTAGCGACCCCGATGCCACGATCTATTGGCTCGCGCGCATGATCGATGCTGGGGAGGATCCTAAGTTTATCGCTCGCCGCATTATGATTCACGCTTCTGAGGATGTTGGCAACGCCGACCCGCAGGCGCTTTTGGTGGCGCATGCCGCGTTTAAGTCTGCCGAGGTCATTGGCTATCCCGAGTGCCGCATTAACCTGGCTCAGGCTGCACTCTATGTGTGCTTGGCGCCAAAATCCAACGCGTGTGAGGCTTCGATCGATGCGGCGCTGGCCGATATACATTCTAGTGGGCTTCGCGAGGTGCCGAGTTATCTGCGCGATCGCCATCGCCCAGGCAGCGATGAATACGGTGTGTATAAATACCCGCACGATTATCCTGAAGGCTGGGTCGATCAGCGCTATTTGCCCGAGGGGCTGGAGCGCGGTGCGTTCTGGCAGCCTGCCGGGCGCGGCTGGGAAGAGTGGCGCGTAGAGCAAAGCGAACGTGACCGCAGCGGGAATGCACCGAAGTAGCTGCTGATAATTTTGTCCCACGTTGCTGCTCTTGGCATGTTCGGTCCCCTTTGGGGTACCATGAAAAGCGTCTGTATTTCGATTCTTCCGGGAGGCTTGTATGAGTCCCATTCAAATCGCCCTGCTGCTGCTCGCCGTTGCCGGCGTGTGGGCCATCGCTGAGCTCGCGCTTACCCTGCGCAAGACCCGCAATGTTGTTGACTCGCTCGATAAGACCGTGAACGACCTCAACAACACCATCGCCGAGGCTCAGCCTGTGGTGGCAAAGCTCGATGGCGCTGTCGATGAGCTTACGCCGGCGCTTGCTCAGATGGAGCCGCTGCTTAAGTCGAGCAAGACGGCAGTTGATGCCCTTACCTCCAATCTCGTAGAGGTCGAAGCCGTGGTTCGCGACATTTCTGAGGTTACCGGTAGCATGGCCGAGGCCAGCAATGCTGTGTCGAGCGTGACTGATTCTGCGGCAGGTGCCGTGCAGAAGCTCTTCAATAAGGTGAAGGCTCCTGCAGCCGAAGCCGAGCGCAAGCTTTCCGCTGCCGCCGAAGAAGCCGAGCAGCCGACCGAGCGCGTCCTGATTGGCAAGGCGGAGGACGAGCCCGCCGATGGCGCAGATGCGGCTCAGAAGTCTTCAGCCAAGCCGACTCAGTATTACACTTACACCCCCGCCCAGACCTCCGAGGAGTCCTGCGATGAGTAGCGAAGCAACCTGCCCCATCACGCTGACCGTTGCCGGCGACCCGCGTCTCGCTCGCCTTGTGCGCATGACGGCAGCCAACGTTGGTGCCCTGTGCTCCATGTCTGTCGATCGCATCGAGGACATCCGTATGGCTGCCGAGGAAGCCTTCATCTTTGGCTGCACGGCTGTTGATTCCGACGATATCTCGATCAAATTCGATGTCGATGAATCGCACGTGGGCATGACCTTTACCTTTGGCGATCAGGCGACTGTCGATGAGGATGACCAGGCAGCTGTATATGCCGAGCTCATCCTCGCTAGCGTGTGCGATTCCTATGAAAAGACTGCGGCGCCCCTGACGCTTTCCCTCGACCTCAAGGCGGATATCTAATATGACCGAACGTTCCCGGAGCGGCAAGACCGCTTGGGACAAGGAGAAAACCCGCGAGCTGTTTCGTCGTTACAAGGAGACCGGTGACCCGGACGCCCGCGAGCAGCTCGTCATGTCCCATATGAACCTGGTAAGGTTTCTTGCCAACAAATTTAAGAATCGCGGCGAGCCGCTCGACGACCTCATGCAGGTCGGCTATCTGGGCTTGCTCAAGGCTATCGACCGTTTTGATCCCGAGCGCGGACTCGAGTTCACGACGTTTGCGACGCCCACTATCCTGGGCGAGATCAAACGCCATTTTCGCGACAAGGGCTGGAGCGTGCGCGTGCCGCGCCGTCTGCAGGAGCTCTCGGCCAAGGTCAACCAGGCTACTGACAAACTTACCAACGAACTGCAGCGTTCGCCCAAGGTTGAGGAGATCGCTGAGTATCTAGATGTGACTGTCGATGAGGTCCTCGAGGCTATGGAATCGTCTTCGGCCTATACCTCGGTGCCCATCGAGGCTCCTGGTGCGTCCGATTCCGACGATGCTCCCTCGATTCTCGACCGTTACGCCGACGATGACAACGAGCTCGACTTTACCGATGACCGCCTGGTGATCGAGGAAGCCATCCGCGATTTCTCGCCGCGCGAGCGCGAGGTGATCGAGCTGCGCTTTGTGAAGGGCATGACCCAGATCGAGATTGCCAAGAAGCTGGGCATCTCGCAGGTGCAGGTCTCGCGTCTGCTGCGCCGCACGCTTAAGAAGATTCAGGACAAGATCGACCCCGACGGAGTGATGATTCGTTCATGAGTGAGCACCCCCAACAAACCGATCGCGTGCTGCGCGACACCCGCGTTCTGACGCTGCGCATTTGGGCTGTTGTCGGCTGCATTGTTATTGCTGCTGTCATCTTTAACCTTATGGGCATCCTGGCACCGGTTATTGAGTTTCTTGCCGTTGGCTCCATCATTGCTTTTGTGATGTCCCCGATCACCAACTGGCTCGAGCACCATGGCGTGAATCGCGGCATCGGTTCGCTTATTGCGCTAATTGTTGTTGTTGCCGTGCTCGTCGGTGTCGTTTGCATCTTGTCGCCGATTCTCTTTGGTCAGATCATGGAAGTCCTGAGCCGCCTGCCCGAGCAGCTTCGTGTTGCGGGTGGCGACCTCAACGAGATGATCTCGCATGCCAAGACACTCAACAACACGCCGCTCAAGGAGTATTTGGACGATAATCTTTCGTCGCTTGTTACCGTGGCATCGAAGTACGTGTCTCAGATCGCTGCCGAGCTTGGCCGCGGTGTGTTCCCGCTCATCACCAATACGGCCTCGCAGTTGTTCGTGATCTTCCTTGGTCTGGTGCTTGCGTACTGGATGGCCTGCGACTACCCTCGCATGCACCACGAGATTTGCACCATCATCGGTCAGGATAAGGAGACCTCGTACCGCTTTATGGTCGCCATCCTTTCTCGCTCTGTCGGCGGCTACATGCGCGGTATGGTCGTGACGTCCATCTGCGGTGGTTTCCTCGCCTTTATCGGTTTTATGATCATCGGCCATCCGTATGCGGCGCTCATGGCTATCTTTACCGGCATCATGCATTTGGTTCCGGTCGTCGGTCCTTGGGTGAGCGCAGCAATCGCCACGGTGCTCGGTTTCATGTTCAGCCCCATGTTGGCGTTATGGACGCTCATCGTGACGATGGTCGCGCAAAACGTCACCGACAACGTGATTTCTCCTAAGCTCATGCAGAGCTCGGTGCAGGTGCATCCCATCATGAGCCTCACGGCGCTCGTTATTGGCTCGGCACTCATGGGCCCCATCGGCATGATTATTGCCATCCCGCTGTGCGCGGCCCTCAAGGGTATCTTCGTGTACTACTTCGAGAATGAGACCGGCCGCCAGCTTGTGGCCTATGACGGCGCCGTGTTTAAGGGCACACCGTACCGCGATGCCGATGGCAACCCGGTTGCCGCCTACGACGCGCTCGGCGACGACACCTTCATTTACGAGTCCGAGCTCATCGGCAACGAGACTGCGCCCGAGGCCAAGGCCATGCCCAAGCCCGATCTCGATAATCCCTGGATCAAGCTCTCTGGTCTGCAGCCCGATGCGACGGGCTTCTTCAAGAACCCCTTCGCTAAGGATGACGATTCCAACACGGATGACGACACCAAAACCGGCATCGACGGCTCCATGGACGATGATGACAACTAGCGGGGTAATTCGGATTAATATTCATACGCGCTAACATGCAATTTCGCTGAAGGGCCGGCATTGTGCCGGCCCTCTTTTTTGCACTTGCGCGGTGGGATGGTAATATCGTTACGTTTGAACTGTTTCGATGTGAAACCGAGGAGATTCCCTCTATGAGTGCTGACTACCCGTCAATGACTACGGCCGAGATTCGCTCCAAGTTCCTCAACTTCTTTGAGGAGCGCGGTCTTAAGCTCTATCCTTCTTCGTCCCTCGTCCCCGACGATCCTTCGCTGCTGCTTGCCAACGCCGGCATGAACCAGTTTAAGGAGTACTACCAGGGCAAGAAGACCATGAAGGAGATCGGCGCTATCTCCTGCCAGAAGTGCGTCCGCACCAACGACATCGATTGCATCGGCGAGGACGGCCGTCACCTGTCCTTCTTCGAGATGCTCGGCGACTTCTCCTTTGGCGGCGTCTCCAAGCAGCAGGCTTGCGCCTGGGCCTTTGAGCTCATCACCAAGGAGTTCAAGCTGCCGCTCGACCGCCTGTACTTTACCGTCTTTACCGAGGACGACGAGACCCACGACGTGTGGCGTTCTTTGGGCGTTGCCGAGGACCACATCTCCCGCCTGGGCGAGGACGACAACTTCTGGGCCGCTGGCCCCACTGGCCCCTGCGGTCCCTGCTCCGAGATCTACTTTGACATGGGCGAGGAGGTCGGCTGCGGTAGTCCCGACTGCAAGCCCGGCTGCGACTGCGACCGCTTCCTGGAGTTCTGGAACCTCGTCTTTACCCAGTACGATCGCCAGGAGGACGGCTCCATGCCGGAGCTGCCGCACCGTAACCTCGATACGGGCATGGGCCTTGAGCGCATGGCCGCCATCATGCAGCACAAGACCGCCAACTACGACGGCGATCTGATGCAGCATCTCATCAAGCTGGGCGAGGAGATCAGCGGTAAGACCTATGACGCCGACGATTACTCCGGTGCTAGCCGTTCTCTGCGCATCATCGCCGACCACTCCCGTGCCGTCGACTTTATGATCTCGGACGGCATCCTGCCCGGTAACGAGGGCCGCGAG
>CABQLI010000063.1 GCA_902464965.1 uncultured Collinsella sp. | reverse complement strand
CCCCTGCCAAGGACTTGCGCTCTAGATCGGTAAGAACCATCGGCGCCGCAGCCGGTGCGCCCAAACCATCAGCAACAGGCACAGCGCCCACACCATCGGGCACATCGATTGGCGGCAAGTCGTCAACGACCTCCACTGGTGCAGCGCCATAGGCATCAAGCGGGACGTAGTCGTACGGCTCCTCCTCGACCGGCGCAGAGACCGGCGGCGTCGCGCCCGACGTCCAGGCGCCGCGCGGCGCCCCCTGCGAACCAGACGCCCGACCGCCTGCGTTTCCGGGGCGCTCGGCCCGTGCCCTCTGGCGCTCATAGTTCTGCTCACGGCGGCGCTCCGCATCCTCGCGCTTGGCGACATCGCGAAACACGCGGCCCGAGCTCGCACGCACTGTCTCCAGATCCAAACCGAGCAGATCGGCAATCTGGATAAAGTACGTATCGATCATATAGCTGTCACGAAGCGGATAGATGAGCGTGAGAGCATCCTCCAGCGCCTTGGCGCGACCGCCCGGCGTGGTGATGTCGCTCGACTCCTGCAGCGAACGGTAGACAAAGTCCATGAGGGGCTCAGCAGCGTCGATGCGTTTCTGCAGCTCCCCTCCGCCGTGCGCCGTGATGAACTCCATGGGGTCGTTGCCGTCGGGCAGCACCACACAGCGCAGGTCCATCGAATCCTGCTCGATAAACTGAATCGCGCGACGGGCGGCCTTTTGACCGGCGGCGTCGCCATCGAACATATACACAATGCGCTTGGCAAAACGGGTGAGCGTCTTGACGTGATGCTCCGTGAGCGCGGTGCCCAGCGTAGCGACAACGTTTTTAATCCCCGCCTCCCAGCAGGCGATGCAGTCGGTATATCCCTCCACCACGATGGCGGTATCCTGCGCGACGATATACTCCTTGGCCCAATTAAAGCCGTAGAGGTTTCGCTTTTTATGGAACACGCTCGTCTCGGCGGTATTAAGGTACTTGGGTTGGCCGTCACCCATGATGCGACCGCCAAAGGCAATGTTGTGACCCTGCTCGTCAAAGATGGGGAACATCACGCGGTCGTAGAAGCGGTCGGCTAGTTGCCCGCGCCCGCGGCTCACGGCAACGTTGGCGTCGATCATCTCCTGCGGGGTAAAACCCGCCTGGGACAGGTGCGACACCAGCGCATTGCGACCCGGCGCAAAGCCCAGGCAGTAGCGGCGGCAGACGTCGCCGCCCATGCCGCGGCTGGCAAAGTACTCGCGCGGACGGCCGTCCTTACCGCGCATAAGCATGGTGTGGTAGAACTGGGCGGTTTCGGCGCACAGATCGTAGATGCGGGCACGTTTGGTACCGCGCTCGCGGCGATCTCCGGTGTCGTGCAGCTCAATACCTGCGCGATCGGCCAAATAACGGATTGACTCGGGAAAGCTCAGGTTCTCGCGCTTCATAATATAGGTGAAGACATCGCCGCCTTCGCCGCAGCCAAAGCAGTGCCAGACCTGCGTGGCGGGGATAATGTGGAAAGACGGCGTCTTTTCGCCATGGAAGGGGCAGCAACCCCAAAATTCATGGCCGCGGGGCTTGAGTTCAACCGTTTCCTGCACGATGGCGACTAGGTCGGACGCAGCGCGTACCTGGTCTTTTTCCTCATCGCTAATCACGGATGCTCACCCCCTGCTCGCCCAAGTTGTGACGAATATCTTCGATATTACCCTCGACGGTCGCGATCAACTCATCCAGCGAATCGAACACGCGCGACGGACGCAGCCAGCGCGTAAACGCCAGCGAAACGGAAGCGCCGTACAGGTCGCCCGTATAACCAATTAAATTAGCCTCGAGATGCGCCGAAGCGGCATCGTCGGCATACGTCGGCGGCAGTCCGACGTTCACGGCAGCGGGCCACGCGGTGTCATCGACCAGCACCAGACCCTCATACACGCCATCGACAGGCACCTGAATACCGTCGGGAAACTGCAGGTTTGCCGTGGGAAAGCCCATGCCAGAACCCTCGTGACGGCCGCGAATAACACCGCCACGCACCATATACGGACGGCCGAGTAACTCAGCAGCCAGCTCCACATGGCCCTGTCCGAGCTCATGACGGATACGGGTGGCGCAAATGGCCTCACCGCCCTCGCAAAGCAAGTCGTGACCATACACGTCAACGTCGTGTTCGGCACCCCAGGCGCGCATCTCGGCAACACCAGAAGCACCGCCACGACCCAGCCTAAAGTCACTACCAACGCGAATCGAACGAATGTCAACCACGCGCGACAGCAGCGCAAGAAAACCAACATGGTCGAGTGCCGCAACCTCTGGCGTAAAGGGAACGGCCACCACCGCATCAACCCCGGTTAGAGCCAAGGCATGCAGACGGTCGGCCGTCGTCATCAATTTTTGAGCGGGCGAAGGGCTCACCACAACGTCCGGGTCGGGATCAAAGGTAACCACGACCGCCTTACAGCCATGGGCACGGGCATCACGGACAAGCGCTTCGATGAGTTCCCGGTGTCCACGGTGCACGCCATCGAACACGCCAATGGCGATCGAGGCAGCACCCAGGTGCTCGCACTCATCAAACGCATCGGCAGTAACGATGCGAGCTTCGTCCGACTCGCCCGCGAAAAAGATTCGCGCGAGGTCACGAGCGGACAACATCATCGAACACCGCCGATTGCCTGCGGAAACACGTGCTGCATGACAAAGCGGCCGCTCTCAATACGGGCGAGCGCCTTGAGTCCCCCATCGAGCACCAACGCAAACGGCGCCTTCGAGGCATCGAAATCGGCAAGCGCACGCTCGACGGGTATGCGTCGGCCGCAGAGCAGGTCGTCGGCAAGATTGCCCGGCAAGTCAACACGCGTGGCGCTCAGGGCCGCAATGGGATCAAGGGCAAAGCCAGCCGCGGACTCGGGAGAAAGCTCCTCAACCGCATGACAGGCGCCAATGGAAACAACACCGGAGGCCGTGCGGCGCAGCGCGGAAATGTGCGCGGCGCTCTCGCAGGCGCGGCCCAGGTCGCGAGCGAGCGCACGGATATAGGTGCCCTTGCTCACCGAGAACGCCACGGTCCACACGCACGTATCACCCTCGCCGCCCACGGCGATCAGGTCGGCGGCATAGACCTCGACGGGGCGCGGAGGTAGGTCCACCGCATTGCCCTCACGAGCAGACTTGTAGGCGCGAACGCCATTAACCGAGATAGCCGAAAAAGCCGGCGGCACCTGCATCAGCGGGCCCAGCATGGCGGCTAAGCGCTCGCGGGCATAGGCAGGATCGCGGAGCTCGTTGGCAACAGCCACCGTGCGGACGGCCTCGCCCTCCGCGTCATCGGTATTCGTCTCGGCGCCAAACGAAATATCGGCGACGTAGCTTTTGGTGTCGAGCGTGAGCATGCCCAGCAGGCGAGTGGCCTGGCCCACGCCCACCACCATGACACCCGATGCCATGGGGTCGAGCGTGCCGGCATGGCCGACGCGCCGCTCATGGAGGGCGCGTCGGCATTGCGAGACCACATCGTGGGACGTGCAGCCCACCGGCTTATCGACGGCGAGCAGCATATTCAGTTGTGAAGGCATACGACGAGCCATGTACCATCCAAAAAGTTAAAGCTCGACGGTCACCGAAGCGGGATCCTCCCCTACCAGCTCGGCCAGCATGGGAAGTGCCACGGTGAGCGTCTCGAGAATCGTTCCGTTGTTGGAGAAACCGGCGGCAGCGGAATGTCCGCCTCCGCCAAAGGCAGCAGCGATCTCGGACACGTTGAGGTCGCCCTTTGAGCGCAGGTTGCCGCGCACCTTAGTATCGCCCTCAATGCCCTTCAGGAACAGGCAGACCTCGACGCCCATCACCGAGCGCACCACATCGACCAGGCCGTCGCACTCATCCGAGGTGACACCGCAAGCCTCAAGGTCACTCTGGTACGCGTAACTATACGCGACGCGCCCGTGGGCCACCGTCTTGATGCGGCCCATAACGATGGACTTGAGGTGCAAAAACTCAACGCGCATGCTCTGGTATACCTCGAGCGCAACGCGCGCCGGATCGGCACCGTGGGCAACAAGACGCGAGGCCGCATGGAACGCGGCGGCATCGGCGTTTTGGTACTGGAAACGGCCGGTATCAGTAACCAAGCCGCACAGCAGGCAGGTCGCAACGCCATCACGTGCGACAATGCCGCAATTGTCCAAGAAACGGTCGATGATCATGGCGCAAGCTGCAGCTTCGACGCGTCTCAGGCTCAGCTCGGCAAACTCCTCACGCGCCGGATGGTGATCGAAGCACACCACATGCTTGGAGCGACGAAGCACCTCGGCCGAGTTGTTGAGGCGCTCGACGACCGGTACGTCCACCGAGATGAACAGGTCCGGATTGCCAGTGTACGCAGATGCCGGCACCAGGCGATCGGAGCCTTCCATAAAGCGGTAGATGCGCGGAACCGGGTCATCGTCTGCCAGCAGCAGCGCAATGTCCTTGTTGGGGAAAAACTTCATGAGCGAAAGGCCCAGACCCAACACGGAGCCCAAGGCGTCGCCATCGGGAGAAGTGTGTCCCGAAATCGCAATGGAGGACGCACCCTCGATGAGCTCGAGGATGCGTCGCTGAATATCTGCAGACTCGCACGAGGCGAGGTCGGCGGAATTAGTCATCTAAAGCTGCCTCCTGGACGGCGTCCGCTATCGGATAGCCGTCCTCGTCCTTTTCGATCGCAAGCGTGGCGGGAACGTTTTCCAGCGCACGCGTGATGCGCTCGGCCTCATCGGTCGAGCGATCGATGCGAAAATCGAGCTCGGGCCTGACACGCCAATCGAGCGAGCGAGCCAACAGGCTGCGAATACGGCCCTTGGCGCTAGCGAGCGCCTCCATGACCTCATCGTAGCGACTCGCATCGCACGACACGTACACGCGCGCGAACGAACGGTCCACCGCGACCTCGACCGCGGTTAAAGTAACCAGGTCGAGACGCGGATCGGAAACCTCAAAGAGCAGGATATAACCAAGCTTCTCGCGAAGCTGCTCGCCCAGACGGCGGGTTGCCTGCGTTTGCTTCATAGCGCTACCCCCCTACTCGGTACGGGCAACCTGGTCGATGCGGTAACCCTCGATCTGGTCGCCGGGCTTGATGTCCTGGAAGTTCTCCAGGCCAATGCCGCCCTCGGAACCGCTCTTGAGGCTCTTGGCCTCGTCCTTGTAGTGGCGCATCGAGGCGATCTTGCCGTTGAAGACCACGATACCGTCGCGCACCAGGCGCACGGAATCGGTCGCGGCGATCTCGCCCTCTTCGACGCGGACACCGGCGGCGATACCGACTTTGGGCACCTTGAAGGTGTCCAGGACAGTCGCGGTACCCGTGGCGACCTCGACCTCGGTGGGCTTGAGCATGCCGATACGGGCGGCGTCGAGCTCCTCGAGGCACTTATAGATGACGTCGTAGCAACGGATCTCGACGCCCTCGCGCTCGGCGGCGGAGCGGGCCTTACCGTCGGGACGGACGCCAAAGCCGATGATGATGGCGTTGGAGGCGTCGGCCAGGACGACGTCGGTCTCGTTGATGGCGCCAACGGCGGAGTGGATCGTGTTGATGCGAACCTCGGACTGATCCATCTTGTCGAGCGAGTCCTGAAGGGCCTCGATGGAGCCCTGGACGTCGGCCTTGATGATCAGGTTGAGCTCCTTGACCTCGGCATCGGCAATGGTCTCGAAGAGGTTCTCGAGCGTGACGTGCTTGACGCGGCTCTGCTCCTCGATACGGGCCTTGAGCGAACGCTCGTCGGCCAGGGCGCGAGCCTCGCGCTCGTCCTCGAACACGCGGAACTCGTCACCGGCGTTGGGCACGGACTGCAGACCCAGGATCTCGACAGCGTCGGAGGGACCGGCCTCGGTGACGGCGCGACCCTTGGGGTCGAGCATAGCACGGACGCGGCCGTAGGTAAGGCCGGCGACCAGCGTATCGCCCACATGCAAGGTACCGCGGGTCACGAGCACGGTAGCGACCGAGCCGCGGCCCTTGTCGAGCTTGGCCTCGAGGACGTTGCCGGAGGCAAAGGTGTCCGGGTTGGCCTTGAGCTCGAGCACGTCTGCCTGGAGCAGCACGGTCTCCAAAAGGTCGTCGATACCGATCTTCTGCTTGGCCGAGATGTTGACGAACATGTTCTGTCCGCCCCACTCCTCGGGGATGACGCCGTACTCGGTGAGCTCCTGACGCACACGGTCGGGGTTGGCACCCGGCTTATCGATCTTGTTGACGGCGACGACGATGGGAACGCCGGCGGCCTTGGCATGGTTGATCGACTCGACCGTCTGGGGCATGACGCCGTCGTCAGCGGCGACGATCAGGATGACGATGTCGGTCACCTTGGCGCCACGGGCACGCATGGCCGTAAAGGTAGCGTGACCCGGGGTATCGATGAAGGTGATCTTGCGGTCGTTGATCATGACCTGCGAAGCGCCGATGGCCTGCGTAATGCCGCCCGCCTCGCCGGCAGCAACGCCGGTGTGACGGATGGCGTCGAGCAGCGACGTCTTGCCGTGGTCGACGTGACCCATGACGGTGACGACCGGGGCGCGCGGCTTAAGGTCGGCGGGATCGTCGTAGAACGAGAAGGTGTTCTCCTCCTCGGGGGTGATGATCTTGATCTGACGGCCCAGGTCGTCGGCGACGAGCTCGACGAGGTCGTCGGACATGGACTGCGTCATGGTGAGCGGCGTACCAAGCAGGAACAGGCGCTTGATGATGTCGTTGGCCGGAACGTCGAGCGCCTCGGCAAGCTCCTGGACGGTAACGCCCTGGGAGACCTTGATGGCGTCGAGGTCCTCGGGGTTCACGCCCTGGGCCAGCGCCTCCTCTATCTTGCGCTCCTCCTGAGCCTTGGCAGCCTCGCGCTCGCGCTTCTCCTTGCGCTTCTTGCGGCGACCGGTGGACTCGCGAGAGGCCTCCTCGACGGCGGCACGAGCCTCCTCGAGCACCTTCTCGCGGCTGTACTCCTCGGCCTCGCGAGCCATGCGGCTGTAGTGGTTCTCTTCGTTGTTGTGACCGCCCTTGCGCTTCTTGCCCTTGCCCTGCTTATCGGGGTTGGGGAAGTCCATGCCGGCAGCGACGTTGTTGCTGGCGTTGGTGCGATGGCTGTGCGGACGGCTCTCGGAGGCGTTGCGCTCGGAATTGTTGTCGGAGGCGTTGCGATCGTTACGACGGCCACCGCGGCGGTCGTTGTTGCCGCCACGACGGTTACCGCGCTCGGCGGCGCGCTCGGCCTTGGCCTTGTCCTCGGCGTCCTTCTTCTCCTTGAGCACGGTCTCCTGTGCGGCGATCTGGTCGAGCAGCGAACGGAAACGCGAACCGGAGTCGGAAGCGGGAACGGCGCGGCGCTGGGCCTCGCGGGCAGCCTCCTCCTTCTCGCGGGCAAGGCGCTCCTGCTCGGCCTTCTTCTTGGCCTCGGCCTCGGCGCGGGCAGCCTCCTCGGCAGCCTGGGCTGCGGCAAACTGGCGGCGCTCCTCCTCGCGTGCCTTCTCGGCGGCGATGCGCTCGCGCTCGGCCTCGGCGGCGCGTGCGGCCTCCTCGGCGGCAGCCGCCTGCTCCTCGGCCTGCTTGGCGGCCTCGACTTCCTGAGCGCGGGCCTCGATCACCGAGGCGAGCTGCTTGCGGACCATGGCAACGTAGGCGTCCTCCAGGGTGGAGGAAGCGGACTTAGCGGGAATCTTCATATCGGCGAGATGACCCATCAGTTCCTTGGAGGTCATGCCGAACTCTTTGGCCAGGGTGGACACACGGACTTTTGCCATATGACTTCACCTACCCTTTCTGGCACCTTGGGTGCCTAGAGACTGAACGAGCGTGGGAGACGCGCCGGGACCCGCGCGGCGCGACCGCGCGCTAGATCAGGTCCTCCGCATCATCGAAGGCGTCGGTGTCGTGGACACCGCAGAAACGGGAGCCGGGACGAGCCTGGTTGCGGCACTGGATGCCGTCCTCGGACACGTACTCGCAGCGGCGGACGTCCTCGTCCTCCTCGTCACCGATCAGGTCGGCGGCGGGCTCCTCGTGAACGGGAACGTTCTTGAGGATGTCGGCGGCAAGCGTCTCGGACTTGATGTCGATGTGCCAGCCGGTCAGGCGCGCGGCGAGGCGGGCGTTCTGGCCCTCCTTGCCGATGGCGAGGGACAGCTGGTCGTCGGGCACGATGACGCCGGCGTAGGCCTTCTCCTCGTCGATGAGGACGCGGGTGACCTTAGCGGGAGAAAGGGCGTTGGCGACGTAGACGGCAGGATCGGCATCCCACAGGATGACGTCGACGCGCTCGCCACGGAGCTCGCCCACGACAGCGCGAACACGGCTGCCCTTGGGGCCGACGCAGGCGCCCACGGGATCCAGACGGTCGTCGAGTGAGTGGACGGCGACCTTGGAGCGCTGACCGGGCTCGCGGGCGATCGACTTGATCTGGACGGTGCCCTCATAGATCTCGGGCACCTCCTGCTCAAACAGACGACGCATGAGCTCGGGGTGGGTACGGGAGATGACAATCGGCGGACGGCTGTGCTCGCCACGAACCGGCTGCAGGTTGGAGTTGGGGTCGCGAACGTCGATGATCACGGCCTTGATGTGCTGATTGTGCAGGTAGCGCTCGCCCATCGGACGCTCATTGCGCTCGTTCTCGTAACGACGCTGATCGAAGTGCGGAAGCTCGGCCTCGACGCCCTCGCGGATCTTGACGATCGTGAAGTCGGGCGTGGACTGCAGCACGGTGCCGCTGATGAGGTCACCGATGCGGCCGGAGAACTCCTCGTAGATCTGCTCGCGGGCGGAGTTACGCACGATGGCGTTGATCTCGGCCTTAGCGTGCTGGGCAGCGATGCGGCTCGTGTTCTTGGGGGTGACGTCGATCTCCTCGAACTCGGTGAAGTTGCCCTCCTCGTCCATGGAATCGTCGATCGGCTCCAGACGGTAGACGTAGATCTTGCCGGTGGTGCGGTCGATGGTCACCTTGGCGCCCCACTCAAGATGCAGGATCTCGGCATAGCTCTTGGCGAGCGACTGCTCCAGGCGGTCGATCAGGTAGAGCTGGTCGATGTGCTTCTCCTGGCAAAGCTCCATCAGGGCGGACATCATGTCGGATGCTGCCATCTTACTTTCCTTCCTTCGCGGGCTTGAAGTCGTAGGTGGGCTTCAACTTGCACTTTTTAACATCAGAGAAATCGAGGGTGACGGACTCGCCGTCCTCGAGCTCGAGGGTCACGTTCGTCTCGGTGGCGGCGGCAATCTTGCCGGCGTACTTGCGACGGCCCTCGGTGGCGGTGGAGGTGAGCTCACAGTTCTCGCCCACAAAACGGGCAAAGTCGCACGGGCGGCGCAGCGGGCGCGCCATACCCGGGCTCGACACCTCGAGCGTATAGCTCGAAGAGATAGGGTCGAGCTCCTCGATCACATCGCCGACCCACTTGGTGTTGGCCGTGACGTCGTTGAGCGAAAGGCTCTGACCCTCGGCCCCCTCGATACGCACGCGCACGCAGGGGGCCTTGGTGGCACCCACGAGCTCGACGTCGACGATGTCGATATCGTGCTGGGGAGCGACGGCCTCGAGCGCGTCGATGATCGCCTGCTCGGTCTTGGTCTTGACCATTGCGGCACCTCCATCCATACAAAAAAGAAGCGGGGCCGAAACCCCACTTCTTTCAATTACAACTTCATTTGCAAGCAAACTATACCAATAGCTGCGGAAACGCGCAAGCACAGTACGAATCTGCAGGTCAGCGTGCGCACAGCTTCTCCACAAGAATAGGACAATTGGACTAAAGACTCCATGAGGCAAGCGTCCGAGGGTCCAAGAACGGGCCATGCGTCCCAATCCACAGGCCCGTTCGGACCCCAAGGGCATTCCTCCCCGAGCCCCTATCGATCAGACTTACGTTAAGGGGCATTCTGCAACAAGCCAGCCTGCAAGTCGCGCAACGACGAACCTTTCGAGATCCTTTACGGTAAGGAGGCACCCATGAAACGCCTAGGCACCCTCTGCATGACTGCGCTCGCCATCGCAACGTGCTCGTTGGCCCTCGTGGGCTGTGGCAAAACGAACAGCAAAACCGGAACATGCGAACCGGATCCTGGCAGCACCAAAGCCATCGAGAAAACCGAACCCCCGGCGAGCTTCGACAAAATAGACGAGGACATCGTCGATCCCCAGAGCTTGGGTCCCGATTCCCAAGAACAGTTCCCCATCGACCTTGAGGCAGACGAGAACGTCCATGTTACCTGCGTGGGCAAGGACACGGATGGCTACGGCGACGCCGCGCTCGTCTTTACGGTGACCAACAACACCGGTGTCGACATGATGTTTGGCGATGTGGACTCCTATGCCTACGTCAACGGCGTGTTCCGCGATGTGCACATGCGCCAGCAGGTCGCAGCGGGCGAGGAAACGCGCGCCATGCTCACCTTTGTGGGCACCTACGACGACCCGGACTTTGATGTGAACAACGACCTCAACGACATCTACCTCAACATATGGATGTTCGAAGAGGCAACGGGCAACGTTTACTTTAGAGACCTGGTACACATCCCATAGAAAACGTTGCGACGCAATGACTAAGCAGGGCATACAACACAAAACGAGGGACGACCCAACCGGATCGCCCCTCGTCTTTTATGCGTCAGTTAAGCGCGCAGTGCCTACTTGACCACCAGGTTGACCAGCTTGCCGGGCACGCAGATGGCCTTGACGACCGTCTTGCCCTCGAGCCACTTGGCGACGGCGGCCTCGGCGGCAGCCTGCATATCCTCATTGGAGGCATCGCGGGCAACGTCGACGCGGCCGCGGACCTTGCCGAGCACCTGGACCACGATCTGCACCGTGTCCTCAACGGACTCGGCCAGGTCGAACTCGGGCCAGGCGGCGGTGTAGGCGTTGCCCTCGCAGCCGAGTGCCTCGTGCCACAGCTCGTCGGCCCAGAACGGACAGATGGGGGCAAGGACGCTCACGATATCCTTAGCCACGCCGTAGCACAGCGCCTTGTCGCGGGCGGTACCCTCGGTGGCGTTGAGGTAGGCGCTCGCCGCGTTGACGAGCTCCATGACGGCCGAGATGGCGGTGTTGAACTGGCCGCGATCGAAGTCCTCGGTGCACTTGGCGATGGTGCGGTGACGCTCGCGATAGAGCTTCATCGCGACCTCGTCGAGCGCGGACTTGTCGAAGGCCACGTTGGCGTCGCCGGACTGGACGAGCTGCCAAACGATACGCCAGGCGCGCTTGATGAAGCGGTTGGCGCCCTCAACGGCCTTGGGATCCCAGTCGAAGTCCTTCTCGGGCGGGGCGATAAACAGGATCGCCAAACGCATGGTGTCGGCGCCGTAGGGTTCGATGACCGAGCTCGGGGGCACGACGTTGCCCTTGGACTTGGACATGGTGTCGCCGTTCTCGTCCTTGACCATGCCCTGGCACAGCAGGTTGGTGAAGGGCTCGTCCACACTCAGCAGACCCAGGTCGCGCAGTGCCTTGGTAAAGAAGCGGCTGTAGAGCAGGTGCAGAATGGCGTGCTCGATGCCGCCGATGTAGTTATCGACAGGCATCCAACGGTCGGCGGCCTCGCGGGAGAAGGGCAGCTCGGTGTTGTGCGGGTCGGTATAGCGCAGGTAATACCAGCTGGAACAGGTAAAGGTGTCCATGGTATCGGTCTCGCGCTTAGCCGGGCGGCCGCAGACCGGGCAGGTGGTCTCGTAGAATTCCTTGCACTCGGCAAGGGTCTCGCCGGCGCCCAGGTCCAAGTTCTCGGGCAACGTCACCGGCAGCTGATCCTCGGGCACGGGCACGATGCCGCAGTGCTCGCAGTGGATGGCCGGGATGGGGTTGCCCCAATAGCGCTGGCGGCTGATGAGCCAGTCGCGCAGACGGAACTCGACCTTGCGACGACCGCAGCCCATGGCCTCGAGATCGGACACGATCGCAGCCTCGCCCTCGGAGTGCTTACCACCGCGCATGCCGGTGTACTTGCCGGACTGGACGAGCGTGCCCTCGGCAGCGTGAGCGCAATCCCAGTCGACGGTCTCGGCATGGAAGGTATCGATGGTCTCGCCGCTGGCCTCGACGGCAGCGCGATCGTCATCGTCCAGGATGATCGGCACGATCGGCAGGTCGTACTTACGGGCAAACTCAAAGTCGCGCTGGTCGCCACAGGGAACGGCCATGACGGCACCGGTGCCGTAATCGGCGACGACATAATCGGCAACCCACACGGGGACCTTCTCGCCGTTGACGGGGTTTACCACATAGCGGCCCGTGAAGGCACCGTGCTTCTCGAGGGTGCCCTGGGCACGCTCGACGGCAGAGATATGCTTGGAGTCCTCGACAATCTTGGTGACGGCCTCCTCGTACTCCGTGCCCTCAACGAGCTCGTGCAAGCCGGCGTACTCGGGAGCCAGGACAAAGAAGGAGACGCCAAAAAGGGTATCGGCACGCGTGGTGAAGACGGTGATCTTACCCTCGTCGCCCTCGATGGGCTCGCCGTCCTTGTCGCACAGGGTAAAGTCGACCTCGGCGCCCTCGGAGCGACCGATCCAGTTGGCCTGCATCTGCTTGACGCGCTCGGGCCAGCCGGGGAGCTTCTCCAGGTCGTCGAGCAGCTCCTGAGAGTACTCGGTAATCTTGTAGTACCACTGCTCCAGGTCGCGCTTCTCGGGCTCGGTGCCGCAGCGCCAGCACTTGCCCTCGGTAACCTGCTCGTTGGCCAGAACGGTCTTGCAGGTGGGGCACCAGTTGACCGGGTTCTTCTTACGGTAGACCAGGCCCTTTTCCCACATCTTCTCAAAGATCCACTGGCCCCAGCGGTAGTAGTCGGGGCTGCAGGTCTTGACCATGCGATCCAGATCGTAGGAGAAGCCCATGCGCTTCATCGTGGCGAGCGCCTGGTCCATGTTCTTATAAGTCCAGGCGGCAGCCTGCGTGTTGTGCTTGATGGCGGCGTTCTCGGCGGGCAGGCCAAAGGCATCGAAGCCGATGGGGTGCAGCACGTCGTAGCCGCGCATGCGGGCCTGACGGGCCATGGCATCGCCGATGGTATAGTTGCGCGCGTGGCCCATGTGGAGGTCTCCCGACGGATACGGGAACATCTCGAGCACGTACTTCTTGGGCTTGCTGTCGTCGGTGTCGACGGCAAAGAGGTTGGAATCCTCCCAGGCCTTCATCCACCTGGACTCAATGGCCTGCGCGTCATAGACAGGGATCTCATCCTTATGATCTGTGCAATCGCACATATCAGCTCCTTTGTTATCTCGGTTGGGGCGGGGCGTTCTTACCTTTACTCGCTGCTGCGGACAGTCCTGCTCGCACGAAGAGCACATTAAGTGCTCTTCGGCTCGTGCGGAACTTGCAGCGAGCAAAGGTAAGAACGCCCCGCCACATCGTTAACTCGCATGATGATAGCAAATACGACAAGCGAGATGCCTGCGACTTGCAGGCATCTCGCTTTATCTAAATAACGTGGTTGTGAATCAACCGCTAATTGTTACCCGCCGAAGCATGGTCGGGTTTTCCAAGTGCCGCAGATTGCCGTGAAAGAGGAGCGACGCGTACTTTGGTACGCGAGCGACGGTTTGAACGGCAAGGTGCGGTGCTTGGGAAAGCCGCTTAGCGGTAGCTGACGCTTTGCTGGGAGTCCTTGACGACTACGTCGTGGGCGCCGCCTTCGACGATGGAGGTGGAGCTGACCAGCGTTAGGCGCGCCTTTTCCTGGAGTTCGGGAATCGAGAGGGCACCACAGTTGCACATCGTGGACTTGACCTTGTAGAGCGTACCGCCCACGCCGTCCTTGAGGGAACCGGCGTAGGGAACGTAGGAGTCGACGCCCTCGACGAAGCTGAGCTTCGCGGCGCCACCCAGGTCGTAGCGCTGCCAGTTGCGGGCACGTGCAGAACCCTCGCCCCAGTACTCCTTCATGTACTGGCCATTGACGTTGACGCGCTCGGTCGGGCTCTCGTCAAAGCGGGCGAAATAACGGCCCAGCATCATAAAGTCTGCACCCATGGCCAGGGCGAGCGTCATGTGGTAGTCGTAGACGATGCCGCCGTCGGAGCAAACGGGCACGTAGACACCGGTCTCCTCGTAGTACTCGTCACGGGCGCGGCAGACGTCGATCAGCGCGGTAGCCTGGCCACGACCGATGCCCTTGGTCTCGCGGGTGATGCAGATGGAACCGCCGCCGATACCGACCT
>CABQLI010000062.1 GCA_902464965.1 uncultured Collinsella sp. | reverse complement strand
GATATCGAGCGCTACCTGTATACCCCGCTCTCGGCATTTACGGCCAATGCCGGCAAGCGCCACCGCCCGCTCATCTGCATGCTCGCCGCCACCGCGGTAGGTGGCAGCTTTGAGAGCGCCCGCAGCGCGGCGGCAGCTATCGAGCACTTTCAATCGGGAGCGCTTATCCACGACGACATCGCCGACAACGGCCAGCTGCGTCGCGGCAAGCCCTGCATGCACCTTACCGAGGGTACGGGTCTTGCCATCAATTGCGGCGATCTAGCGCTCACCATGGTCACCAAGACGGTTCTCGACGACCCCACGCTCGAGGCAGACGTGAAACTCCGCGTGCTCCACGAGCTCACAGAGATGATCGTTCGCACCATCGAGGGCCAGGCGCTCGACTTGGGCTGGGTCCGCGATGGGCGCTTTGACATCTCGGTCGACGATTATCTGGACATGGCGACGCACAAGACCGCGTACTACAGCGGAGCCACACCACTTGCCGCCGGAGCCATTATCGGCGGCGGCAGCGAGGAGCAAATTGAGGCACTGCGCGCCTTTGGCCTGCACACGGGCCTTGCCTTCCAGATCCAAGATGATCTGCTCAACTTGATCGGCACCAAAGAGGCCGCCAACAAGGACTTCCGCACCGATATCACCGAGGGCAAGCGCACCCTTGTCGCTGTGCACGCCCTGTCAGACGAGCGTTATCACGACGAGGTCGAGGCAATCCTTTCCTCGGGCACCGAGGACCCCGCGCAACTTGCACGCGCCGTGGAGATCTTCCAGCAGACCGGCTCTATCGATTTCGCCCACAACTACGCGCTCAACCTGACCACCAAGGCCAAGGCCGCTATCGAAAGCGTCGAGCTCGACCCGCATGCGCGCGAGCTGTTCGACTCCATGGCAGATTTCTTTGTGGAGCGCCTTAACTAGCGAGGTTATAAAACCTGTCAGCAGCGTATTTGGGTACAACTTGCTACACTGTTGAGTGCATGTTTATGCATCTCTTTGCGTCGTCTATCCGACAGGCGCTCAAATAGTACGAATGATACGCCGAAAGGGGTTCGTTCATGGAACCTATTACAACGGGCATGCAGGGAGCAGCCGTCGAGGACGTGCAGTCTCGTCTCCTGCAGCTCGGCTACACGATTGATGCCACCGAGGTCGCCGACAAGCACTTTGGCGCTACCACCGAGCAGGCCGTTAGCACCTTTAGGCTCGACAGCGGTCTTGCCGCCGGTCACGCCGTTGACATTCCCTGCTGGAGTGCCCTGGTCGACGCCTCGTATAAACTGGGCGATCGTACGCTCTATCTGCGTATGCCCAATTTCCATGGTGCCGACGTTCAGGCCCTGCAGAGGGCGCTCAACGTTTTGGGCTTTGCCTGCGGTGAGGACGACGGCTATTTTGGCCCGCACACCGAGGCCGCTCTGCAGCAGTTCCAAGAAAATGTCGGCCTGTTTGCCGATGGCATGGCGTTCCAGGATACCTACGCCTATATCAACCGCCTGCATCACGTGTGGGAGGGCAAGCCCTCGGTTACCGAGGCCGAGTCGCGCATCGGCTTTGCCCGCGCCGCCAACGTGCTCGAGCGCTTCCAGATTGCCGTCATCGGTGAGGACCCCATCGCGCGTAGCGTTGCATCGCGCATGTGGAACATCGCCACGGCGACGACCGATAGCAGCGGCATGATGCTTTGCGATTCCGAGGTTCCGACCGACGTGGACCTGGTGCTCGAAATTGCAAGCGATGAGCTGCCCGCAGATGCAGCGCCGCGCGCCACGATCGCCCTTGCCGAGTGTCACAACCTGGCGCAGCGCATCCGCACTGCCAATGTCGCCGCACAGCAAAAGCCCGCGCGCATCCGCATTGAGCTCACGGGCATGACGCGCTACAACGGAACCTTCACCGCAAGTGATGCGCAGACACTCGCCGTACGCCTGCTCGACGGCGTTTGCGATGCCCTCGCAGATTAGGTAAACTAAACGAGTTGCTTTTGGGCAACACCACACATTGGGACGTAGTTCAACGGTAGAACTCCGGTTTTTGGTGCCGGCTGTTGGGGGTTCGAATCCCTCCGTCCCAGCCATTAAAATTGAGCGCCCTGAGCCCATAACGGCCCAGGGCGCTTTCTTGTGAGCAAGCGGAGAGATTCGAACCCGCCAGGGTGCGGAGCTGAGGAAACGCGAAGGCACCCCAAGCCCATTAGGACCAAGAGCGCCTTACATCTAGAAAATATCAGCCCAGTTCCGAAAAGCGAGCCGCCTTCTACAAAGTGCCATGTGGCCCCGACGGGCCGGGCATTAAGTTTGTCGCGAGTTCCGCACGCAAAGAAGGCCACTTAATGTGGCCTTCGTCTTGCGCAGGACTGTAGAGCAGCAAACTTAATGCCCGGCCCGTCGGGGCCGCACGTCCCTAATTGTTCAGCATGCGGTCGAAGCTTCCCGAGTCGCCATCCCGATAGTCGGCGGTCATCAGAATCTCCTGCGGAATGCGCCCGCCCTCACGCAGCACGTTGCGGAACTGTACGCGCGTGACCATGGGCAGATCCTTGATCGTCGCCGCCAGGTTCTGCGGTACACCCTGGTTGGCAGCCGCGGGCTCGCACTCACCGCCGGCCTTCACGCGGCGCTTGTGCTCGGCGAGCATGGCGCGATACATACCGGCATGCAGGCGAATCTCAACAACATTGGCATTACGGGTCTGCTCGACAATGCGCGCACCCTCTCGGTCGATATCGCCCACGTAGTAGACATAGTTAAAGCGATAGCCGATCTCGGCCAGATAATCATCCAGTGCGTGCGAAACGCTCGCCTTGCAGCCACCGCCAAAGATCACGCCACCCACCTTGGTGCCAAAAAGCTTAGCGTGCTTGCGGCCGCGCAGGAGCTTGACGATCTCGTCATAGGTGTCCAGGTTCTCGACCATAATGAACGGCTTGTCGGCGCCCAGCGTAAAGAAGCCTGTAAAGTGCACAGGACGGTTGGGAGCAACCTTGATTGCCTGCATGCTAATGCCCTTTTCGGTCATACGCCGAATCAGACGCTCGCCATGCTTGCCGTCAAAGGCCTTCTCATCGTTAAAAATCTGGTAGGCGCGCTGGCGACGCGAAGCGACCGGCGTGTCGGCGCCGCGATTCTGCTCTATCCAAGCCTGGATGATCGCAATCTCCTCGGCAATCTTGCGGTTGGACATCTCGTTGTGCTGAGTGCGCTGCTGAGCCTTTTTGCCGTCCTTGCCCTCGACCTTAACAATTTGAGTCTGCTGCTCCTTAATCTTGGAGAGCGCCATTGGCGTAGGAACGACCTTGAGCAGCTGCCTTCCCAGGACACGTGCCAGAGCAAACGCCGAAACCTCGCCATGAGCGGGCGACTCAGGCTGCTGGGCAGCCGCATCGTTTGCAGTCGGTTTGGGCTGCGCCTGGGATTTGCGCTTGGAATCCGCCTGAGCTTTGCGCTCTTGCTTTGGCGCGGACGGACCCTTTTGCGAGCGCTCGGGCTTGTCCCCCTTCGCCGGCTGGCGCTTGGGCTGCTCCACCAGGGCCTCAGCCTTCGCGTCCTTACTTTGCGTCGCTGCCTTCTCGGCCGCGGCCTCGGCATTTGAGCCACGACCGCCGCGGTGACGACGGCGGCGGGGCTTGCTTGAGGCGCTCTCCCCTGTCTGCTTATCAGCGGACTGTTGAGCTTTGACCTCGGTGTCAGTCGCAGACTGCGACTCGGAAGGTTGCTGCTCGCAAGCCACCGGCTCAACGGTTTTCTCAGTTTGTTCGGCCTTATCGGCCTGAGCGGTCGAAGCCGGCTCGCCCTTCTCCTGACGCTTTACGGGATACGCGCGTCCCGCAAAACCGCGACCGGGACGACACGAACCCGGAGCCCTCTTGGCAGACTCCTCAACATCGCCTGCAGCATTGGAAGGCTCTTCAGCCTCATGCGCGACATCCTGCTGCGCAGCCTTAAAGTGAGCACCGCGACGACGCTTGGGCTCTTGGGCCTCCATGGGCTTTTGCTCCTTCGCGGGCTTCTGCGACTCGGCAGCAACCTCGGTCTCAACAGCCTCGGTATCGAGCTCATCCTTTTGAGCCACGGCGCGACGGAAGCGCTCCTGCTGGGCACGGCGCTGAGCATCGCGCTTGCCGCCCCCGCCAAAACCGCCGCGGCCAGCCTTGGCCGTAAAGGCGCGAACGACGCTCTCGTCAAGCAGCTCGTCGGTATCGACATGCTCGCGCGGAGCTGTTTCCACCGAAGCGGGCGCCTCTACAACGTCCTCGACGGCCTCTTCGGCAACCTCGACAGCCTCGGCAAGCTGCTCCTGGGCATCACGAATCTCGGCATGAATGGTATAGAACGCCGGGCGTCCGTTAATGCCGCTGCCCTCGATCTTGGTAACGATCTTTGCCGCGATGAGTTCGTCGCGCATCGCCTTGGTGTCGCATTCCTTATCGACGGAGCGGAAAATCTGCGCCAGCGCGCTCGACTTGATCTTGAGTGCCTTGCGGCAGAGCAGGTCGTAGGCAACTAGCTTGGCGCGCTCGGCAGAAAGCGACGTCTGGCTGCTCAGGCGCTCAGCCAGGGCGTCGACATTATTTTGGTTATCGGAATATACCGTCTTGGCCACGGGGCCCCTTTCATATGTACACATATACGTCTATATGGTACAACGCGCGCCCTTATCCACGCAAAACATCTGCGAGAACACTCGAGCGTCACCCGCTTTTGCATGAAAAAAAGACCGAGCCCGCGAAGTCGCGGACCCGGTCTTTCCGAGTCATATAGATGTGACGTTCAACTCGTCAGGTCGACTAAGCCTTGGCGGCCTCGGCGTCGACGGGAGCCTCGGCAGCAGCAGTGCGGCCATACTCGGCCTTGCCCATCTCGGACCACTCGGGATCCTCGTCAGGCATGGAACCGGCCTCCTTGCCGAAGAACTCCTTGAGGCAGTTGACGGCAACGATGAGGCCCAGGACCATCAGCAGGACGGCGAAGACGAGCTGCAGGCCCTTGGTAGCGGCGACGGAAACGGCAGCCGTGGTGGCGGTAGCCGGGATGGTGCCGAAGAAACCGTAGGCCTGGACGGCGGTCATGCAGCCCATGGCGCTCTGGACCAGCGAAGTGAAGGTGCAGCAGAGCAGGAAGACGACGGGCACGTAGAGCATCCAACCCTTGCGGCCGGTGCACTTGCAGAACACGGCGAGGGTGATCATGGTCATACCGCCGAGCAGCTGGTTAGAAGCACCGAAGAGCGGCCAGATGTTGGCATAGCCACCAAAGGCGAGGGCGAGGCCAGGAAGCAGGGTAACGACCGTGGCGAACCAGGGGTTGCCGAGGACCTTCATGTAGCCGGCCTTGGACTCGATGGCCAGGGCGTCGTTGGTCTGGGCAAAGAACTCGGAGAACGAGGTGCGAGCGATGCGGGCGACGGCATCGAGCGAGGTCAGGGCCAGAGCGGAAACGTTCATGGTCATGAAGACGGTTGCGAGCGTGCCGTCAACGCCGAAGGCCTGCATACCGCGGGAGATGCCAGCGGCGAAGATCTGGAACGGGGTGGAAGCGACACCGGCGTTGAGGGCGCCGGTACCGGCGGTGTTCATGTCGGAGAACATGATGCCGGCGACGATGATGGCAAGGATGCCGACGAAGGACTCGACGATCATGGCGCCGTAACCGACCTTGACGGCGTCCTGCTCCTTCTCGACCTGCTTAGAAGAGGTGCCGGAAGAAACGAGGCTGTGGAAACCGGAGAGAGCACCGCAAGCGACGGAGACGAACAGGACCGGGAACATCATGCCGGAGGCAGTGGAGAAGCCGGTAAAGACCGGAGCGGTGATAGTGGCCTGACCGTTGACGCCCAGGACGACGATGCCGAGGACAGCGCAGACGATCATGACGATCATCATGATGGAAGTGAGGTAGTCACGCGGGGTCTTGAGCATCTGGATGGGCATAGCGCCAGCGAAGACCAGGTAGACCATGACGACGGCGAACCACTGGAACTTATCCAGGTAGACCGGGAGCTGCATACCGACGGCGAACATGAGAACCATAAGGACCACGCCGGTGACGAACTCGGCAGCGCCGGTGAGGTTGAACTTCTTCTGGGCCCAACCAAAGGCGATAGCGACGAAGGTGAACAGGATGGAGATGGTACCAGCGCAGCCGGCGGCATAGGACTTGGTGAAGTCGACGGCACCGGTAGCAGCACCAGAAGCGTCAACGGCCGGGGTGAACATGAACGTCTTGCAGACCATGTCGGTGAAAGCGGCGATGACGATGATGCAGAACAGCCAGCAGAACAGCAGGAACAGGCGACGGCCGGTCTTGCCGATGTACTCCTCGATGAGCTGAGCGAGCGACTTGCCGTTGTTCTTCATCGAAGCGTACAGGGCACCAAAGTCGTGGACGGCACCAAAGAAGATGCCGCCGACGAGGACCCAGAGCACGACGGGCAGCCAGCCAAAGGCCATGGCGACGATCGTACCCGTGACAGGGCCAGCACCGCAGATCGAGCTGAACTGGTGCGAGAACGCGGTGAAGGCGGAGACGGGCGAGAAGCTCTTGCCGTCCTTCATGCGCTTGGCCGGCGTGAGGGCCTCTTTGTCAACGCCCCACTTGTTGGCCAGCCATCGGCCATAGCCCAGATAGCCGCAGGCGAGCACCGCCGCGGCCACAACCATGAGCAAAACTCCGTTCATTACATTTCCTCCTCTAAAAAGAACTTCCCAGACATAAAAAATGAGGGCCGTCGGTTGCGCTCGACGGCCCTCATCTTCATCAGCCGCCCGTTATCGTACGGGCTAGCTGTATGTGCTAACCCGCATCAGATAATTACTACGCTGATAATGTTTAGCTGATGCGTGAACATGTCTAAGAAATCCTCTTCAATCATGATGTGAACGATCCGTGCGTGTTCACATCCCCCAGTGGTTGAAAAGGAGTATGAAACTTTAGTTACCTAAAGTCAACGCAAATATGTAATGAATTTTCAACTTTTTTTTGGATTTCTCGGTATAAAACGCCACTGACCTCGGACTTTACCCCACGACAGTTTTTGCATGAGAGATGCCCCTGAGAGCCGCGGGAGCCGGGCGGAGGGGCCGGATATAAGGTTTATCGCGAGTTCCGCACGCAAAGAAGGCCACTTAATGTGGCCTTCGTCTTGCGCAGGACTGTAGAGCAGGAAACCTTATATCCGGCCCCTCCGTCCGGGGACCGCGCCGTACCAGCTACAGCGTCATGTTTGGATCGGCGTCGACGTCGAACGGCGAGATTTCACCTCGGTCGAATTTACGGCGAGCGACCTCCGCAATCATGGCTGCGTTATCGGTACAGGCAGACAAGGGCGGCACCGTTACGCGAATCCCCTGACGCCCAAGCTTCTTGATCATCATCTCGCGCAGATGCGGGTTGGCCGAGACGCCGCCACCGATGCAGTATTCCTTGCATCCGGTAGCGTGCAATGCGTTTTTGGCCTTCTTGTACTGCACGTCAAAGACAGCTGCCTCAAACGAAGCTGCCAGATCGGGCAGGTGAATCGTGCGCCCGGCCTTGGTCTCCTGTTCAATGTAGAGCGTCACAGCGGTTTTAAGGCCCGAAAGCGAGAAGCGATAGTCTCCTCTGCTGTTAAGCGCACGGGGGAAATCGATCGCCTTGGGGTTGCCCGTCTCGGCCAGCTTGGAAATGATGGGGCCACCGGGATAGCCCAGACCCAATGCCTTGGCTACCTTGTCGAAGGCCTCGCCCACAGCGTCGTCGAGCGTCTCACCGAGCACCTCGTAGTCGCCCCACGCCTTCACGTGCACGAGCATGGTGTGCCCACCCGAGACAAGCGTGAAGATAAACGGCGGTTTGAGGTCGGGTTGCGCCAGCAGGTTGGCAAACAGGTGCCCCTCCAGATGGTTGACGCACACGAGCGGCTTGCCGGCAGCGTAGGCAAAGCCCTTGGCGAAGGCGACGCCAACCACGAGCGCGCCCACCAGGCCCGGACCCTGTGTCACGCCCACGGCGGCAAGCTCGCTGGGGGCAATGGCTCCATCCTCAAGACCAAGCGATGCTGCGGCATCCTCGAGCGCCGCATCCACGACACTCACAATCACCTCGACGTGTTTGCGCGAGGCGATCTCGGGCACCACGCCGCCAAAGCGGGCGTGAAAATCAATCTGCGTCGACACCTGGTTGGCCAGCATATTGCCATCCGCATCGATAATCGCCACGGCCGTCTCGTCGCAGGAACTCTCGATAGCGAGCACTAGGCGGCGGCGCTCAATTTCGGCACGCTCCCCCTCGGAGCGCCCAGGAGCAGGCAGCGGCCATACGCGCTGCTCTGCCGCCGTCGGCTCGGGCGAAGCATTGTCGACCGGAAGTACCAGGGGCAGCGGGGCCGTCATGACGATGGCGTCCTTGCCGGCACCATAGTAGCCGCGGCGACGGCCAGCCTCGGTAAAGCCCAGAGCGTTATAGAGCGCAATCGCTCCCTCGTTGCCGTCCTCGACCTCGAGCGAAGCCGTGGTGCAGCCGAGCATCTGGGCATCATAGCTCACATGCGACAGCAGCTTGCGGGCAATGCCCTCACGGCGATGTGCCGGGTCGACGGCGACATCCAGAATCTGCACATCACCGTCCACGACCATACCGCCGGCAAGGCCCAGTAGCTTGCCGTCGTCGTGTGCCACCCACCAACTACGCGGCGCAGCAACGTCCTCGCCCAGTTCGGACAGGAACATGCCCGGCGTCCACGCCTCGTGTCCGGCACCTTCAAAGCAGGCAGCCTCCAGCGCGCTCGCGCCCTCGGCATCCGCCGCGCCCATGGGACGGAACTGCAGATGACGACCGGCGAGCTCATCGGCAACGCCCGTAATTTCGCTCTGCGCACTCTCGGCAAGACCAAGACGCTTGCGCTCGTTTTCCTCGGCATCCGAAAGGCGCGTGTAAATCGGCAGGACGCGAGCCGGATCGCCGTCACCCGCAGCGTGCGCGAGCAGTAAGCCCTCGCCCGAAGGCCACCACAGGTCGCGCTCCACGCAGCGGGCGGTCTCGTCCTCACCCAGCAGCTTGCCATAGCGCACGAGACCATCACCGGCCAGCTGAACCTGGTCCCAGTCCGCTGCTCGGCGCCACTCATCGAGCGCCACGGCGGCCTTGACCACGTGTTCGCGCTCAAATTGACGCTCGGGGCCCTCATCGACCAGCATATACAGCGCCGGATATACCTCACCGCGCATAGCATCGGCCAAGATACCAAGCTTGCCGCGCACGCCAGCCTTCCACGCCGTCCAAGCGCAAGCGTCGAGCGTCGACACGCCCAGCAGCGGAACATTGGCACCACGCGCGAGGCCCTTGGCAGTGGAGATGCCGATGCGCACACCCGTAAAGGACCCCGGGCCGCGGCCGACCACATAGCAACCAACATCGCTGCGATCCAGACCGGCTTGAGCCAGCACGCCATCAACGGTATTCACGAGCTCAACGTTGGCGTGACGGCGACACATGTGGTCGCCACTCACGAGCTTCGTCTCGCCCGTCTGCCCATCAATCCAGCTTGCCGCGCAGGCAAGCATGTCGGTCGAGGTATCGAGCGCCACCACCAGCGCGTTGTCGTTATGCAAGCTCATCTTGTACAGCCTTATCAATCAAATGGGAAAGCTCCATTGCACGGTCACCGTGCGCCTCAAGCGTTATCGTTCGCACATCGCTGTCGCCCTCATCACGCTTGAGCGTCACCGAAAGATACTCATCCGTCAGCTCGTCCTGGAATTGTTCGCCCCATTCCAGCAGGCAAGCACCCTCATAGCCCAGCACATCGAAAATGCCCGTATCCTCGAGCTCGTAGGCATGCTCCAGGCGGTATAGATCAAAGTGAAACAGCGGAATACGACCTTGATCGTGAACGGCCATGAGCGCAAACGTAGGGCTCGTAACCATATGCCCATCGCCCAGCCCGCGCGAGACGCCCTTGGTAAAGTGAGTTTTGCCCACTCCCAGGCCACCGGTCAGGATGAGCACATCGCCGTCCTCAAGGCACGGTGCAATTAGCTCGCCAAAGTACTCCGTATCGGCAGCGCAAGTCGTTTTGTAAGTACCTACCCCCAGGCGCTCCAGGGACATATATGCTCCTTATTATTCCGAGGCGTCCTCTGGTGCGGGATGTCGCTCCAGATAATCGCCCAGCATCTTAAAGTCTTCCTCCAGCAGCTCCTGCCACGCCGGATTGCGCAGCGCTGCTGCCGGATGAAAAGTGGGCATTACTACAAAATGCCCCATCTGGTGGAACCTGCCGCGCAGCTTAGTAATGCCAATCTCGGTCTTAAGCACAAAGTGCGTCGCGGGGTTGCCGAGCGTCACGATAATATCAGGCCAGATGCTTCGAATCTGCTCACGCAAAAACGGCGAGCAAGCCAGCACTTCCTCGGGACGCGGATTGCGGTTTCCCGGCGGGCGGCACTTAAGCACGTTGGCAATGTAGACGTCTTCGCGTTTGAGCCCCGCCAGCGACAAAATGCCGTTGAGGTCCTCGCCTGCCGCCCCCACAAAGGGCTCGCCCTGCAAATCCTCATTGCGGCCCGGCGCCTCACCAATAAACATCACGCGAGCGCGGGGGTTTCCCACGCCAAACACGATATTGTGACGCGACTGGTAGAGCTGGCAGAGGTGACAATCGCCCAGAACGGCCTCAATTTCCTCGAGTGCGACCTCACGTGGTGCCTGATGGGTATGGCCGGGGATGTGCATGACGCCCATAGCGGCTCCTACACGTAGACCTTGTCGAGACGCATGCCAAAGCCGCAGGCGACCTCGTAGTTAATCGTTCCGCGCAGTCGGGCCATCTCGTCCATAGTGATCTCGGCATCGCCATCGCGGCCGACAATGATCATCTCGTCACCATACTCGGCCTCGGGAATCTCGTGTGCCGGGTTGGACTGAATGGCGACCATAAACTGGTCCATGCAGATATTGCCAACCTGATGCACGCGCTCGCCGCGATACAGCACATCCATACGATTGGAAAGCGTACGCGATAGGCCGTCGGCATAACCGATCGGCAGCGTGCAGATCTGAACGCGCGTACGCGGTACGCGGTAGGTAAAACCGTAGCCCACGCCCTCACCCATCGCAGGGTGTGCCACGCGCGTCACGCGCGCATGGACGCTCATAACGGGGTCAAGCTGCATCACGCGGCCACTCAGCTCGCACGGCTGCATGCCATACAAGCCAACGCCAGCGCGAATCATATCAAAATGCATCGAGGGGTCGAGCATCGAGGACGGCGTGTTGGCGCAGTGCACGATACCGCACTCAAAACCCGCATCCTTAATGGCCTGAACGGCCTCGGTAAAGCGCTGACACTGCAGCTTGTAGTCCCAGCCCGAAGGTTCATCGGCCGTGGCGAAGTGCGTAAATACGCCGTCGCACTGAATACCACGATGGAAATTTATACCGCGGACAAAGTCGACAACCTGCGTGTAGTGAACGCCGATACGATTCATGCCCGTCTCGATGGCGAGATGATACTTGCCCACTTTGCCCGCCGCGACGGCACATTCGCCATACGCAAGAGCAAAGTCAGACGTATAGACCGAGGGCATGATATCAAACTCGAGCAACGTCGGAATGGCCTCGATAGGCGGCTCGCTCAGGATGAGGATGGGTTTCGTAATCCCGCCCTGTCGGAGCTCAACGCCCTCGTTAACCGTCGCCACGGCAAACATGTCGGCACCGGCCGAATACATGATCTTGGCGCACTCAACAGCTCCATGACCATAAGCATCGGCCTTGACCACGCAGCACAGGCGCTGACGTGGATTCAGCAAGTTCTTATAGGCCCTCGTGTTGCGACGGAGCGCCCCGCGGTCGATCTCGACCCAGGACCAGCGCGTCAAATCGGCTTTATTCATGATTAGTCATCCGACCCTTCGTCCATGATTCCCAGATCTTCGAGCGCATCCTTTGCCGCCAGTTCCATGGCAGGACCGATCAAGTCGATAAGATCGGTCGCGATGACGCTCTTCTCACCATACTCCGTCGCCGCGGCAAAACCGGCGTAGCTGTGAAGTGCGACGGCGTACGAATACAGCAACTCCCAACGATCCATCTCGTCGCGCATGGTGGCAAGCGTGCCGGCCAAAATACCCGCGAGAACATCACCCGAACCGGCAGTTGCCAGAGAAGCCGGACCCGAGAGCGGCAGCAGCACACGCTCAACGCCACAGATAGCCGTCGTCGGCCCCTTGGCAATGACCACCAGATTGTCGGAGCCTGCAGCCCAGACAACCTTCTGCGCGGCCGCAATCGCGGTACCAAGGTCGTTCACCTCGTCACCGGCAACCAGACGCGAAAGCTCACGATAGTGCGGCGTCATAACCAACGGCTGCTCGCGACGATACATCTCGGGATTACTATCAATACCGTCAATGGCAATCTTAGCAAGGCAGTTGAGTGCATCGGCGTCCAAAATAAGCGGTACATCAAGCTCGAGCAAGCCCGAAACCACCTGCATAGCGCCGGCAGACGTCGTCATACCGGGACCGCACAGTACGCAGCTGTACTTCTTTGCAATCTCGCACACCGTCATGCGCGCAGCGGCGCCAAAGGAGCCGCGAGAATCAGACGGAATAGCAAAGACGGGAATCGAAGGAAGTGCCATGCGAATAAGATTAGCGCAGGCGTCAGGAGCCGCGACTGCCACGTAACCAGCACCCGCGCGAGCTGCAGACTTGGCCGCCATAATGGCAGCACCAGGATATTGCGCAGACCCGGCGACAATAAGCACAGAGCCACGGGAATACTTATCGATATTCGTAGGTAGTGGGGCAAAGTAATCAACTAAGTCACCGGGCTCGACAATCTCGGCGGCGTGGTCGACATCATCGATGACCTCGTCAAGACGGTCGTAAAGATTGCCGCAGATCAAATCGCCAGCATACTCAGGGCCATCAGCGCTATACAAACCAATCTTGGGCGCAATCATCGTCACCGTATGCTCGGCACGAATGCAGTCGTCATCAACAACGCCCGTCTCGGCATTCAGGCCCGAGGGGACATCAATGGATACGACACAATCGGCGCATTCATTGACCGTAGGAATCCAGATGGAGAACGGCGCACGCAGATTCCCGTGGAAACCGGTACCAAAAATGGCATCAACAACAACATCGGCCTTATCGATCAAAACCTCGAGTTCGTCACGCGAGGGGCCGACACAAACGTGCACATCGCGGCCGGCAGTACGACGAGCAACATGACGTGCCAGAGCAGCAGGAATCTCATCCGGCTCAACCGGAGAAACGATATCGACGTCCACACCCTTATGGCTCAGAATATCGGCGGCAACCCAACCGTCGCCGCCATTATTACCAAAACCGACCAGAACGAGAACCCGATCGGGATTGAGCTTCAAGACCTCGTTGGCGGCAAACTCACCCGCTAGCTCCATAAGCTCGGCCTTCGAAGTCCCTTCGCGTTCGATGATGTCCTCGAGACGAACGACTTCTTCGGTACTCAAAACCGGTTTCATCTATGCTCCTAGCGTATCTTGCGAAGCATCGCCCAGGTGCTCCGTCAATGCTGAATTCTGCAGCTGCTCAAGCTCATCTAAAACAGAGCGAGCCTCTTTAAATGTCTGCGCTACGCGTTTCTTGGTACTCACCTTTTCCTCTTTTGGCTTAGGCCGAGCATCTTCGGTAATCGCGATGGCATTCGCAACGGCTAAGTCTCCTGTAAGCGTAATGGAAAGAGCGACCTCAACAACACCCAGCTCTTGAGCGATCTCGAGAGCACGGCCCGAAAGCAGCGCCTTCGGTTTGCCGAGTTTATCACGCGTAACCGAAACATCCTTGCGACCAACGCCTTGACTAAAACCCGTGCCGAGAGCTTTAAGTACCGCCTCGCGCGAAGCAAAGCGGCTGGCATAGTGAGCAGCGGGACGCGATGATGCATCACAATACGCACGCTCTTCTTCGGTAAACACACGCCGAGCAAACGACGGCGTCTTTTCAAGAATTGATTTCATACGGGAAATCTCGACGATATCAACGCCGATACCAGCTTCAGCCATGTTCACCTCCATATCGCACAGACTAAGTTATTGTAGCCCGTTCACAGAAGATGCGACAAACGAGGGTTATAAAACACAGCTACTATGTGAGACAAAAGCCCTTAAACGCAAAAAAAGGGGGAGGCCGCGAGGCCTCCCCCTTCTAAGTTCGATGACGGCTCGGTGCCGT
>CABQLI010000061.1 GCA_902464965.1 uncultured Collinsella sp. | reverse complement strand
AAGCAAAGTGAAGCCGCAAATCTTAGCTGCTGACATGCCGGAAGCAAGCTCCTCAACCGAAGGATTGCCCTTGGTTATAACAAATAGCCCTCCATCCTTCAGATACGGAGCCGCATACTCAACAAGAATCGGTAGAGGGGCCAGTGCGCGGGCGGTTACAACAGAGAACTGCTTCTTATGGCTTCGAGCATATTCTTCAAGACGATCATGAACCGCATGAGCATGTTTCAATCCAAGAGCATGGACAAAGGAATTGACTGCATCAACCTTCTTACCAACAGAGTCAATATAAGTAGCTTTACGATGCGTGGTTATGGTTAATGGAATACCAGGGAAGCCCGCACCTGTTCCCATATCGAGCAAAGCTCCCTCAGGAGCCTTGTTGATATAGGGGAGCAAAACAAGTGAGTCGAGGATATGCAGTACTGCAGCATCTTCTACGTTAAGAATACGGGTGAGATTGGTTGTCTTATTTGTTTCTAGAACCAAATCCAAATGCTGAATACATTTCCTCAGCTCAACATCAGTTACGCTCAAGGAATACTCTTTGCAATAGGAAGTTAGACGACTCAACATCTCGTCAGCCTGCTGATCAGTAAGTACTAACAACGAAAGCTCCTTTCTGACAAAAATCAGTGTATCGAGAACTTTTGACAAAAAAAGGGGACGTGGAAACCACGTCCCCTTAGCATAAGCTCGAGAAGATTATCGAGCAACAATCACCACATGGCGATCAGGGTCAGAACCCTCAGAATGAGTATCGACGGCATCATTGCTACGAAGTGCAATGTGAACCAGTCGACGCTCGTAGGCATTCATGGGCGGAAGCGAAACACTCTTATGAGTGCGGATGGCACGCTCGGCAGCAGACTGAGCCATGGAAGCAACCTTGTCCTGACGGCGACTCTTGTATCCCTCTACGTCCACTACAACCGGATACCTAAAGCCAAGTTTGCGGCTCACCAGCAAAGAGAACATAACCTGAAGGGCATCAAGGGTGCGACCATGACGGCCAATGAGAACAGCAAGGTCGGGAGCCGTTACATCCAAAATTAGCTCACCCTCGTCGCCCTCATACTCATCGATAGGAGAGTTGGCGGCATCGAAGTGCGAAAGGATGGAACGCAGGATGGAAATCGCAACATCGGCAATGGTGTCGAGCTCCTCATCGGTCAGCTCTTCACCAGCCTTGTAGCGCTGTGCAATCTCGGGATAATCGCCCGCGACCTGCGGGGCAACCTCCTCAAGCATATCCTCGATGATCTCTTCAGACATAACGTACTCCAAAAGTTAGGTACCTAAATAAGATTGATATCCCACTACTTCTTCTTGTGCGGGCGCGGCTTCTTCTCTCGACGAGTGACCTCAACCTGCAGCGGAGCGTTCTTAAGACGCTCCTCCTCATCGGCCTTCGCCTTATCGATGACCTTCTGCGTCACAAAAATCTGCTGGATAACCTGCCAAGCAGACGAGACGTCGTAGTACAGCAGAACACCAACGGGAAGGCTCCAGCCCATCCAAAGCATCATGACCGTCATGACAACGGCCATCATACGCATGCTCTGAGCCTGCTGGCCGGTCTGGTTGCGCGACATATAGAGCTGCGGAATCAGGGTCAGGACGGCGAACAGGATCAGGCAAACCAGCGCAGGCAGTGCAACCATAAAGCCATCGGCAAAGGAAGCGCTCGGCGTGGTGGTCAGGTCGGGCAGGATGTTGAAGAACGAGAACGTGCCGTCGTTAAAGTACTGCGGCAGGTTGCGCAGCAATGTAAACAGGGCGAACAGGATAGGCATCTGAATCAGCAGCGGCAGACAGCCAGCCATGGGGTTGAACTTGTTCTCGCTGTAGAACTTCTGCATCTCCTCGGCCTGACGCTGGGGATCGTCGGCATAGCGCTCCTGGATCTCGAGCATCTTGGGCTGCAGCACCTGCATGCGAGCCGTCGACTTGGTCGACTTGAGCATGAGCGGCGTCAGCAGCAGACGGATGATGACCACCAGGATGATGATGGACAGGCCCCAGTCGACCGCAAAGGTCTGGATGAGCTTGAGCAGCTCGAAAAGGATGTTAACGATCCAATCCCACATGTAAGTTTTCCTCCGATAGCGAGTGCCCGCTAGGGCACAGGGTCATAACCGCCGACGTGCAGGGGATTGCAGCGAACGATGCGCCTCACGGCAAGCCAGCAGCCTCTCAAAACACCGTGCTTCTCAATCGCCTGGACGGCGTATTGCGAGCACGTTGGGTAATAAATGCAGGCGTCAGGCAATAAGGGCGAAATAACCTGTTGATATATGCGAATAGGAGCGATGGCAACACGTCGCAAAACGTGATTGCTCATCGCTCCTCCCCGGCAACGCCGGCGCGTTTCATAAGCGAACGCAACGCCTTGTCCATCTCCTGCGGCGAGGAAACCCTCGTCTTGGGAGTTGCAAACAAGATGATGTCATAACCCGCAACGGGAAATCCGCAGCTGCGGGCGGTCTCGCGCATCACACGCTTAGATCGGTTGCGCACGACGGCACAACCGAGTCGCTTAGCACCAACGAAGGCGACCCTTCCGGAGTCGCCTTCGCCAACCGATTCACATATGGTCATTCGAATCAGAGGGTGATTGAAACGACGCCCCTGACTGAACACATGCTCGAAATCTTGCCGAGACTTAATAGTCTTCATGCGAGATGTGTGTATCGCTGCTAGACAGTGAGACGCTTGCGGCCCTTGGCACGACGACGGGCGAGCACGGCACGACCACCCTTAGTGGCCATACGGGCACGGAAGCCATGGGTCTTGGCACGCTTACGCTTATTAGGCTGATACGTACGCTTCATCTTAAGTTCCTCCTGCTGCATTTCGAGTGTCCGCGGGGACGCGGACGCAGATATAGACACGTGAGCTTGAAGATTGTAGGGAAATCAATGTTCAAATGTCAAGAAATCAAAGGTAAAAGGTTGCGCAGTTCACACGGTTCCCCCATAAGCGCAACCGAAATTTGCGCCTCATGGCAACCTTTCACGATATTTCATCGAGTTTTCAACAGGTCATGTTGGCAATGTTGAGAACTTTTCGCCCGTTTTCCAAAGTTTTCAACAAGTTTTGAAAAGTTGTCGAAAGATGAGAAACGTTGCACGGTGAGCTACTATTTGTTCGAAACCTTTTGAAAGATTGCGAGCGGCATGTCTGACGACTTTTACACCATGGTCGATTCCGGAGACCCGGCACCCGACAACGAGCACATCACCGGCGTGCGCGAAGAGCGTGCGGAAGGCGAGCAGGCGACCACGCAGGCGCCAAAAGCCATGTACGCCGCGCGCATCGCCGTCTATGACGACATGCTGTCGACACCGCGGGTGATCGTCATTGATCCGCAAGATGTCCGCACGTATTTGGAAGAGACGACCAACACCGTCTACCAGTGCATGAAAGAACAAGGTGGCCATATCTCGCTCATGGTCATCCGCGAGATTGTCGAAAACTTTATCCACGCACACTTTGCCGAGCCCATCATCTCGATTCTGGACGGCGGAGACACCATCCGCTTTGCCGATCAAGGACCCGGCATCGACGACAAGGAACGTGCTTTCGACTTTGGCGTTACCAGCGCAAACAGCAAGATGAAGCGCTATATCCGTGGAACCGGAGCAGGGTTTCCCATGGTGCAGGAGTATTTGGAAAACGCCGGCGGTGCCGTATCCATCGAGGACAACATGGGCAACGGCACCGTGGTTACGGTAAGCCTGAACCCTAAACGCGTGCAGGAAATCGAGCGTGCCGGCGGACGCGGCGCTGCCGTGCGGCCCGAGACGGAGCAGCCCACATATCCCCTGCCGGGAGCTTTTGCGCAGCAGCCCGTGGCAACGCAGCAGATGCAGCCCCCCGTGGGACAGATGCAGCAGCCCGGAATGCTTCCCACACAAGAACCCCAGGCGGCATCTATGTCGATGCCGCCAAACATGCCAGAGGCCATGCCGCTGGCTGATCAGGATGCAGCAGCAATGCAGCAGGCGACGGGGGCGCCGGGTGGCCAGCAAATGGGCTATCAGCCGTACCAACAGGGATATCCATATCAGCAGATGCCGCCACTGGGGTATGGCCAGCAGTTCCCGCAGCAGTACCAGCAGGGATATCAGCAGCCGTACCAGCAGATGCCGCAGCAGCAGTACAACCCCTGGGCCCAGCAGACGCCTCCGCAGCCTTACCAACAGTGGCCTCAAAGTTTTCAACAGCAAATGCCGCCGACGCAGAGTTCTCAACAACCAGCAGCTCAAATGATGTATCCTAATGCAGTAAATCAGTATGCACAGCCACAACCGGACGTGTTCGTAAGCGATCGCGGCAACGCCGCGCTGGGCTATCTGGCGCAAAATCAAGCGTGCGGCGCAACCGATCTTGCGAGGGCGTTTGGAAACTCGGCCCCCACTTGGTCACGCACGCTCAATGACTTGGCGCAGGCCGGCTTGGTCATCAAGCATGGCCAGAAATACCATCTGACCGAACTCGGCGCCGCTCGCGTGCGAGCTCAGAGCTAAAGAACGGGAGAGACAGTGGACGAGGAAGCAAGCATCATCCTGGGGGATGCCATCGCCTTTTGCCAGCGCGACGGCCAAGATGCACGCCTCATCAACATGCTGGGGCAATCGCGCGCCATAAGCCTGACCGAAGATACGCTCACGATCGAGGCCCCCTCGCGCTTTGCCATCGCGCAGCTCAAAAAGCATCAGCCGACTATTGAGGCCTATCTGGAAGAAATCGCCTTTGCACCGATTGCTCTCGACATCGTGGCACCGCAAGGCGCCGCGACGGAATCCGCTGCCGCCACGGCGCCCGCCACGGCTCCCGCTGCTTCCCCGGCGGTGCCGGCCTCCGCAGGCGATGTGCCGACAATCGAGCACCAGCACAGCGATGTTTCCCGTGAAACAATGGCACCGTTGACGAGCGCGGCGGCGACGTCAACGAACGCACCCGTCACGCACATGCCCATCGCTCACGACGCAGCGGCGGGCGCGGATTCGGGCATTGCAATCAAGAACACGCTCTCGGCCGACGATTTTCGTCGCATGATGAACCAGATGAAGGGCGGAGCGCCGACTAAATCCACGCAAGCTGCGGCCCCCGCTTCACCCATGCCAGCACCGACCGTGCCGGCCGAGCAGAATACGGATGGAGCCCCGCTCGCCGCGAACTCAAAATTTACCTTTGAGAACTTTGTCTACGGCCCCGAGAACAGCCATGCCTATCGCTCGGCACTCAAGTTTGCCGCCCTCGCGGACGAGCGCGGCACATGCACATCCCTGTTCATCTATGGCAAATCGGGGCTGGGCAAGACCCATCTGCTGCTCGCCATCAAAAACGAGCTCGCCGAGAAGTCGCCCGAGATCAAGGTCAAGTATGCCAACTCCCAGGCATATCTGGACGACCTGATGACCGAGTTCGACCGTCAAAAGAAGAGCAACGCCCCCATCATGCAGGCGTACCACGGCGTGGACGTGCTCATCATCGATGACATCCAAAACATCATCGGCAAGCGCGCGAGTGTGGACTACTTTTTCCAGCTCATGGACGAGTTCATCCGCAACAACAAGAAGGTCGTCATCGCGGCAGACCGCGCCCCCAAGGACCTGAGCATGGACGAGCGTCTGACCAGCCGCTTCAACGCCGGAATGCTCTGCCTGGTCGCAGAGCCCAGCTACGAGATGAAATACAAGATCTTGCAGCGCTATTACGAGAACACCATCGTCGCCGCTCCCGAGGCGGGCGACGACTCACTGCTGGCGGCCTATGGGGGCGACGGCGGGCACCTGACCGACGAGCACTTTAAACACATGGCCGAGGTCTCGGGCACCAACATCCGCGAACTCGAGAGCTTTTGCGAGCGCTGCGCCGGCGAGGCGGGCGACCGCGAGCGCGAGGGCGGAGAGCTCACCTTTGACGATATCGACGCCATCGCCAGCCAGTACTTCGACACATCGGCCAAAAACGTCCAGACGGTTCAGTCCGTCATCGAAGAGCAGTACGGCGTGACACACGAGGAGCTCATCGGCCCGCGTCGCAACGCCAATATCGCCAAAGCACGCCATATCGCTATCTACCTGGCCATCGAGATGTGCGAAATGACGACCACGGCGGTGGGCGCCGAATTTGGCAACCGCAACCACTCGACCGTCAGCACGAGCTACAAAAAGGTCCAGAAGATGATCCAGGAAGACCGCACCGTCACCGAAGACCTCAAGTCGCTGCGCGATAAAATTACACTGCGCTCGTAGGGAAATAGAGACACCTGTTGAAAACTTGTCGAAACCACGGGCATAAGGTGTCTAAAACCCAACCCGCGGTGATGAAAAGTTTTGCGCAGGTTTTGAACGTGGAAAACCACCCCTGTTACACACAGGCTGCTGTCGATTCTCTTTCTGGGTCTGACCTGCGTCTTTGGGAGTAATCAACAGTTTCGTCAGTGCTATTACTATTATTAAGATATTTATATCTATAGAAAGGTATTAAAAGATGAAGTTCACCGTCAGCCAGAGCTCGCTTACACAAGCCATCGGCGTCGTTATGAAGGGTGTCGCTTCGGCATCCACCCTTCCCATCCTGTCGGGCGTGCTCGTCAAGGCCCAAGACGGCATCTTGGAATTCCAGACCTCTAACTACACCATCTCGATCCGTCATCGCATCGCGGCGCATGTCGAAGAAGGGGGCGAGATGGTTATCCCCTGTAAGATGCTCTCCAATATCACCAAGACCCTCCCCGATGCCCCGGTCACCTTTGAGCTGTCCGAGCGCCAGGTGCTGATTGGTTGCGAGAAGAGCTCTTTTAGGCTGAACACGCTTGATGCTAATGACTTCCCCGAGTTTCCGGCCTATGCCATCGAGAGCGCCGTGGAACTGCCGACCGATATCTTGTCCGAGATGGTCGGCCGCGTGTGGCGCGTCACCTCGACCGACAAGGCCCGCCCCATCCTGGGTGGCGTGCACATGAAGGTCGAGAACAACACCGTGCGCCTGGTGGCGACCGATTCCTTCCGTTTGGCCGTGTGCGATACGCAGGTCGAGACCTCGACCCTCGAGGGTTCCTTTGAGCTCAACGTTCCGGCCGACGCCTTTAACGACGCGCTGAACATCATGGCCAGCCAGGCGACCATCATGATCGGGGCTACCGACACCCAGGTCGTCTTTGAGGCCGGCAACACCACCTACGTGTCGCGCCGCATCGAGGGCGTGTACCCCAACTACAAGCAGCTCATCCCCGATTCGTGCGTGACGAGCGTCAAGATCGACGTCGCCGCCTTTAACGCCGCCCTCAAGCGCGTGGCCGTTATCGCGAGCGCCAACCCCGCCGTCAAGTTCGAGATCGATGTCGAGAACGGGCAGATGGGCCTGTCCTCCATTTCCAATGACCAGGACCTTGCGCAGGAGACGATCGATGTCGAGGCCGAGGGCGAGTCGGGCACCATCGCCTTCAACTACCACTACATCTTCGGCTGCCTCAATGCCCTATCCAAGGAGAAGGAGATCACGCTGGAGCTCAAGAGCTACTCGCAGGCGGGCATCTTCAAGTCCTACGACAAGATCAACTACCTGTACCTGGTCATGCCGGTCCGCATCTAGCGTTGCGCCATGACCATGTTCGCCCGCGATCTTTCCGTCGCGCACTACCGCAGCTTCGATAGCTATCGCCTTGCCCTAGACGACGGCGTGACGATACTTGCGGGACCCAACGCGGCGGGAAAGACCAATCTCATAGAGGCGCTGCAGCTGCTGACGAGCGGCGCCTCGTTTAGGCATCCGACCGCAGCCGAGCTCGTTCATGACGGCGTGGGCTCGTGCAGGGTCGAGCTGAGGCTCGAGGGCGACGGCCGCGTGCTTGATATGGGATTGAGCGCGGAGGACGGTAAGCGCTCGTTTAGCCGCAACGGCAAGAGATGCTCTGCCGCCGGTGTGCGCGGGGTTCTGCCGAGCGTGCTGTTTTGCCCCGACCATCTGGACATGGTTAAGCGGGGCGCCAGTGTGCGCCGCGCCGCCCTCGATGACTTTGGCATGCAACTGAGCGCACGCTATGCCGATCTTGCGAGCGCCTATGGGCGCTGCGTGACCCAGCGCAACGCCTTGCTCAAGGAGACCTGGTGCTGCCGTGAGATGCTCGGCGCGTGGAACGATTCGATTGCCCGCGCGGGCGCGGCTCTGCTCGTGCACCGGTTGGCCCTGCTCGACCGGCTGGCGGGCCATGTGCGTACTGCCTACGGGCAAGTGGCGTCCGGTGAAGCCGCCAACGTGTCCTATGCGTCCACGCTGGGGGATTTGCCCCAGGTCGAGGATCGCGAAGAGCTGAAGGGCTGGGCGTACGAGCGCATGCTGGCCGCCCTTGATGAGCACGCCGGCGAGGAAATTCGCCGCGGCGTGACGTTGGTGGGGCCGCATCGCGACGAGATTGAATTTACCGTGGCGGGTCGCTCCGCTCGTTCATTTGCCAGCCAAGGACAGCAGCGAACGTTGGTACTGTCCTGGAAGGTGGCCGAGGTGGCCGTGGCTCGCGATGTTCTGGGTACTGCTCCGCTGTTGCTTCTGGACGACGTGATGAGCGAGCTCGACGGCGAGCGCCGCGGTGCTTTTCTGCGGCTGATCGGCGATGATATCCAAACGGTCATAACCACGACCAACCTGGGATACTTTACCGATGACCTGCTTGATCGAGCCAAGGTGGTGAGCATGGGTGAGACGTGCTAATTACGAGCGCGAGAGCGAGACGGTCGCCTTCAGTGGGTTTTTGAACGCAGAGCGCCAGCGCATCCTGGCGTCGGTGACGCCTGAGCGCCGTGCGCAGATGGAGGCTGCCGAGGAGTCGCGCGCGGTCTATCGCGCGTGGAACGCGGTGTGCTCGGGCACGCGCGAGGGGCGGCATGTGACGGGTCTGCGCTACCTGCCCGAGTCCAACGAACTGCTGGTGTACCTCGATTCGCCCTCATGGACGCAGGAGATGACACTCTTGCGCGAGATTATCCGCGCGCGCATGGAACGCGCCGGCGCGCACGTCGACGGCCTGGTATTCAAGACGACCGCCCCCGGCCACACACCGCCCGCTGCCAAAGAGCGTCTGCGTCCGGCCGTGGCCGAGCGTCCGCCGGCTCCGCATGCCGACCTAAGCGATGCCGAGCGTGCCGAGATCGAGCACCAAGTGGCACCCATCGAGGACCAAAAACTGCGCGAGGCCCTCGAGAACGCCATGAGAGCCAGTGCCGAGTGGGCCAAGGGCGTGCAGAGCAAAAAAGAGCCTTAAATCGCATCTGGTGGCCTTGTATAGCCAAATACCCTCGTCCCCGAGGGTATTTTTTTACGATAAACTAGTAAGGCTGTACACATTTTCTTAACTGAAGGAGGACGTGTGACAAACGAAAACGATTACGATGGCGGCGAGATTAAGATTCTCGAAGGTCTCGAGGCCGTTCGTAAGCGCCCGGGCATGTACATTGGCTCGACGAGCGCCAGCGGTCTGCATCACCTGGTGTGGGAGATCGTTGACAACTCCGTCGACGAGGCCATGGCCGGTTTCTGCACCGAGATTCAGGTGACGGTCCACGCCGACAACTCCATCACGGTCGTCGATAATGGGCGCGGCATTCCCGTCGACGAGCACCCCATCAAAAAGATCCCGACGCTCGAGGTCGTCATGACGATCCTGCACGCCGGCGGTAAGTTCGATAACTCGGCCTACAAGGTCTCGGGCGGTCTGCACGGCGTGGGCATCTCCGTCGTCAACGCCCTGTCCAAGCGCGTGGTCGTACAGGTCCGCCGCGACGGCGGCGTCTACGAGATGGAATTCTCGCGCGGTAAGACTGTCAAGAAGATGGAGGTCGTGGGCGCATCGGAGACGACGGGCACCACCGTCACCTTCTGGCCCGACGACGAGATCTTCGAGACCTGCATCTACGATTTCGATACGCTGCACAACCGTCTGCAGGAGACGGCGTTCCTCAATAAGAACCTCAAGATCGTGTTGACCGACGAGCGCGAGGCAACTCCCCACGTGGAGGAGTTCTGCTACGAAGGCGGCATCATCGACTTCGTCAAGTTCCTCAACGAGGGCAAGGATGTCCCCGAGGCCTTTAAGGAGCCCATCTACATTGAGGGCAAGTCTGATCCGGACGCGCCCGTGACCAAGATGGGCGAGGTCGAGGTGTCCCTGCAGTGGAATAGCGGCTATGGCGAGAACGTCATGTCGTTTGCCAACGACATCTACACCCCCGAGGGCGGCATGCACCTCGAGGGCTTCCGTACCGCGCTTACCCGCGTGATCAACGATTACGCGCGCAAGCAGAATCTGCTCAAGGAAAAGGACGCCAACCTGACCGGCGACGATGTGCGCGAGGGCCTTTCGGCTGTCATCTCGGTCAAGCTGCCCGACCCGCAGTTTGAGGGTCAGACCAAGGCCAAGCTCGGCAGCTCCTATATGCGCGCGCTGACGCTCAAGATCGTGACCGACGGCCTTGCCGATTACCTCGAGGAGCATCCCAAGCCTGCTCGTGAGATCGTCAAGAAAGCCCAACAGGCCTGCAAAGCGCGCAACGCCGCCCGCAAGGCGCGCGAGGCGACCCGCCGCAAGAGCCTGCTCGAGACGGCGTCGCTGCCCGGCAAGCTCGCCGACTGTTCGGTGCGCGACGCCGAGTTGACCGAGCTCTTTATCGTAGAGGGCGACTCGGCAGGCGGTTCGGCCAAGGACGGCCGTCGCCGAGACATCCAGGCGATTCTGCCCCTGCGCGGCAAGATTTTGAACGTCGAGCGCGTGGGCGACCACCGTGCGTTCTCGAGCGACACCATCCAGTCACTCATCACCGCGATCGGCTGCGGCGTCACGACGAGCGCCGGCGACGGCGGCGACTTTGATATCACCAAGGCCCGCTACCACAAGATCATCATCATGACCGATGCCGACGTCGACGGCGCGCACATCCGCATCCTGCTGCTGACGTTCTTCTACAAGTACATGCGCCCGTTGATTGATGCCGGCTACGTGTACGTCGCGTGCCCGCCCATCTTTGGCATCAAGGTGCGCAACAAGATTCACTACGTGTATCCCAACGGCCGCCAGCCCGAAGACGAGATCCTGCGCGACACCATCCAGAGCCTGGGACTGAACCCCGACGACAACGACGAGGACGGCAAAGCCAAGGACGGCAAGATCACTAAGAAGCGCAAGGGCTACACCGTCCAGCGCTATAAGGGCCTGGGCGAGATGGACCCCAAGCAGCTTGCCTCGACGACGATGGACCCCAAGACCCGCATTCTGCAGCGCGTGTCGATCGAGGACGCCGTGGTGGCGGACCGCGCCGTGCGCGAGCTCATGGGTTCCGAGGTCGGCTATCGCCGCGAGTACATCGAAAAACACGCGCATGATGCACGATTCCTTGACGCTTAAGAGGAGGTAACGTGGCAGACGATATCAACAATAACGAGGGTATGGACGAGGCCGGCGATGCCGGCATGCCCGACGATCTGAAGCGCCTGCTCGCCCGCGCCGAGCAGGGTGAGGACGGTAACCCGGATTCCTATAACCCCGACGCCGAGGACGAAGAAGAAGAGGATGACGACGCCGAGCTCGAGGAGAGCTTTGGCGCTGTCGACCGTGGTGCCTCGGCCGGAGAGGATATCAACGGTGGCCAGCTCCAGATTTCGGAGTTTGGCCACGAGATGAAGCAGTCGTTCATCGAGTACTCGATGTCGGTCATTACGGCGCGCGCCCTGCCGGACGTGCGCGATGGCTTAAAGCCGGTACACCGTCGCATCCTGTACGCAATGAACGAGAGCGGCATCTACCCCAACCGTCCGCACAAGAAATCGGCCTGGACGGTCGGCGAAGTTATCGGTAAGTACCATCCGCACGGTGACTTCGCGGTCTACGAGGCCATGGTCCGCCTGGCACAGTGGTTCTCCATGCGCACGCCGCTCATTGACGGTCACGGCAACTTCGGCAACATCGACGGCGACGGCGCCGCCGCCATGCGTTACACCGAGAGCCGTCTGGCAAAGCCCGCCATGGAGCTCCTGCGCGACTTGCAGAAGGACACCGTCGACTGGCAGCCCAACTACGACGAGTCGCTCGCCGAGCCCCAGGCGCTGCCCGCGCGTTTCCCCAACCTGCTGGTCAACGGCAGCCAGGGCATCGCCGTCGGCATGGCCACCAACATCGCCCCGCACAACCTCACCGAGGCGATCGAAGCCACGTGCTACCTTATCGACAACCCCGACGCCACCGTCGACGAGCTCATGCAGATCATGCCCGGTCCGGACTTCCCCACCGGTGCCATCATCATGGGCAGTGCCGGCATTAAGCAGAGCTACGAGACCGGCCGCGGCTCCATCACCGTGCGCGCCAAGGCCCATGTGGAGTCCACCAAGACCGGCCGCAGCCGCCTGGTCTTTACTGAGATTCCCTACATGGTCAACAAGGGCACCCTGCAGGAGAAGATTGCCCAGCTCGTGAACGACAAGCGTATCGAGGGCATCTCGGACATGCGCGACGAGTCCAACCAGAAGGGCATCCGTCTGGTCATCGAACTTAAGAAGGGCGTCATCCCGCAGGTCGTACTCAACAACCTGTACAAGTACACCTCGTTGCAGACGACCTTCGGTGCCAACAACCTGGCGCTTGTCAACGGCGTTCCAAAATGCCTGAGCCTGCGCGAGATGCTGCAACACTACATCGACCACCAGGTCGACGTCGTCACCCGCCGCACCCGCTTTGACCTCAAGAAGGCCCAGGCGCGTGCCCATATCCTCGAGGGCTACCTGATGGCTCTCGACCATATCGACGAGGTCATCAGCATCATCCGCTCCTCGCAGACCGACTCTGAGGCCAGCAGTCGCCTGATCGAGCGCTTTGGCTTTACGCCCGAGCAGACTACGGCCATCCTCGAGATGAAGCTGCGCCGCCTGACCGGCCTGGAGCGCGACAAGATTCAGGAAGAGCTGGACGGCTTGCGCCGCGCCATCGCCTACTACGAGGACCTGTTGGCGCACGAGGAGAAGATTCTGGGCGTCATCAAGGAAGAGATGCGCGAGATCTCCAAGAAGTTCGGCGACAAGCGCCGTACCGAGATCAGCCAGGTTGAGAAGGACCTGGACGTCGAGGACCTCATTGCCGACGAGGACATGGTCGTGACCATCACCCACACCGGCTATGTCAAGCGCATCCCGGTGGCCGCCTATCGCGCCCAAAAGCGCGGCGGCAAGGGCGTGTCGGGCGTCAACCTCAAAGAGGACGACGTTATCGACGAGATGTTTATCGCATCCACGCACGAGTACGTGCTGTTCTTCTCGAGCAAGGGCAAAGTCTATCGACTGAAGGTGCATGAGCTGCCTGTTGGCACGCGCCAGGCGCGCGGCACCGCGATCGTCAACCTGCTGCCTTTCGAGGAGGGCGAGAAGATCGCGAGCGTCATCAGCTGCCGCGAGTTCCCCGCCGACGAGTACCTGATGTTTGCCACCAAGAGCGGCATGGTCAAGAAGACCGTGATGAGCGCCTACGACCGTAGCCGCCGCGATGGCCTGATCGCCATCAACCTGAGGGACGACGACGCGCTGCTCGCCGTACGTCGCGTGCGCGAGGGTGACAAGATCATCATGGCAACCACCGCGGGCAAGGCGATCATGTTCCCCGAGGACCAGGTGCGTGCTACCGGTCGCGATACCAGCGGCGTCCGCGGTATTGGCATGAAGGAAGGCGTGAGCGTTCTTGGTATGGAGATTACCAACGGTAACGGCGACCTGTTCGTCATTACCGAGCGCGGCTACGGCAAGCGCACGCCGGTCTCGGATTACCCGGAGCAGAACCGCGGCGGTCAGGGTGTCTACACCATCCAGATGACCGAGCGCAAGGGTAACCTCGCAGCCATGAAGACGGTGGGCCCGCAGCATGAGCTGTTCATCGTGACGGAGGGCGCGACGGTCATTCGCGTCAAGACCGACGAGATCAGCCAAACCGGCCGAGCCACCCAGGGCGTCAAGATGATGACCGTCGACGATAACGACCGCATCTGCGCCGTAGCCCGCATGACGGCCGCCAAAGAGAAGCCCGAAGGCGAAGGTGCCGAGGCCGCAGCCGACGCTGAAGAGGCCCCAGTCGACCTAGGCGACGGCAACGACATGCCAGGAGATCTCCTCGACGAGTAAGAGACCCTAGCTGGTAGAAAATATCAGACCCCATATATCGGCGGTCGGCGCACTGCGCGCCGACCGCTTTTTTGACAATCTTGGGACCCACGTTCGCCCCGGCCGTGCGGCGGCATATGAAGTCGATCGCGAGTTCCGCACGAGCCGGAG
>CABQLI010000060.1 GCA_902464965.1 uncultured Collinsella sp. | reverse complement strand
TTGCCTCTGCCGCTGCCGCAATCTATCCCCTCATCAATTGCGGTGAAATAGTTCCTGTTTAAAGCCGCGTGACTTTAATTTAGGGACTATTCCACCGCAACTTATTGGGAGGTTAGCTAGTCCTTGGGCGTCCAGGACCAGAAGAAGTTGATAAGGGCCACACGCGAGGCGGTACCGGCCTTTTTGTTGATCGAGGAAATGTGGCGGTAGAGCGTGGAGCGCGAAAGGAAAAGCGTTGTGGCGATGTCCTGAACGCTCTGGTCCGAAACGACCAAGGCCGCAAGAATATCGCGCTCGCGCTCTGTAAGCTCAAAGGTGGCGACGAAGGCATCGAGGCGTTCATCGGACGTGAGCTCCGCTGCCTCCACGGGCTCGGGGTCGGAGCATGTGGGCGCAAGATCCCCACCAAGATCATCGGTGGCAGGCGCCAGCTCGTCCCGTATCACGGCGTCATCGGCTCGTTGCCCCAACTGTCCCAGCAGCGTAATCGCAATGCCCACAAACATCACGAGCGCCGCGCCGACCGCAGTCAGCACGTTTTGACTCGAGATGATCGCCACTGCCGGCGCCGTCACGAACATCGAGCACACGTTGTTGACGATGCGACCCATGCACGGCCAAAAATATGACCAGCGCGCATAAAGCGAGACGGCGGCATATTTTGTGGTAAAGAACACCACAAAGAAGCCTGAGCCCAGATAAAAGATGATCGTGGCGGCAAGCTCGTTGCCGCCATTGCCGTCGACGATGAGCACAAAGAACGAAAGCGTGGACAACATGGCGGCGCATGTCATGCCGATATTCATATACGAACGGCCGTGCAGGTCAAATAGGACGCCAGCGGCCAACGAGCTCACGACAAGCAGTAGGCGCGGCCAATCGCCCAAATCGACGGCTCCGACAGCATGCAAGGTCGTGAGGCCAGCGTTGAGAGCGGCGAATACGCCGGAAAGATACACCGTCGCCACGGTCAGGCGAACTACGGCGCGGCGGAATGCCGCCTTTGCCTTGGGATCGTCTTGCCACTTGGCGCCATATTCCAAAGCATCTACCGAAAGTCCGGCAACGCTGGGTTCAAAGTTGGGATCGGACTCGTCGCGCAGTTTGGCGCGGCGGGCACCGTGGAGCAACGCCACCTGCACGATCGCACAAACGACCAGAACAGCCTGCTGAGGAATACCGACAGGCATCACCATGTGGTTGAACACCTGTACCAGAACGCCCATGGCGTAAGAAAGTGCGGCGGCGCGCGCCAAGCAAGGCGTCCGCGCAAAGCGCCGCGCAAAGTTTGCGTGAGCAGTCGATCCGCAGTAGCCCAGCGCGCAGCACGCCACCAAACCTCCGGCAATTATTACCTCAACCTGAACCGCCATAATCAACAGCAGCAATGCCGCCACCAGCAAAACGCCCGTGACGTCACTCGTTGCGTCGATGGCATGGGAACGGTGATAATACAGAATGGGACGCACAAAAAAGCCAATCACGCTCGCGCCGAGGACAAGGCTCTCATAAATAACGACCTCGTTCGGAGACACGAACTCGGCCATGCGCACATCAAAGAGATACTCGCACGCCAAAAACGTGAAGGAGAACAGCGCCAGGCATATAATCTCCCGAATGCCCCGACGCAGATATGCGGTTGTGTCTCCCATGCCCCTCATGATTAACCCCCGGCCGCTCAATTGTCTGGAATTCCATTTTAATAAAGAACCAATCTCAATATCGAAGCCGAGCTCGAAATGCTGCAAATTTGACCCCAGCCGTTCACATCACGCCGCGATTTTTAGCCGCATGGACCAGAAGGGACACGCGCGACCTCTAGCTCGACAAGGAGTGTCTCCAACTACCGCTCATTTAAGTACGTCCCCAATGAGTGCGACGGAATGGCTCTCCTTGGCAGCTTAAAGCCGTCATGCAGGAACCATTCCGTCGCAACCTCATGAAAGGGACTGGGTTGTAAATGTTGGAGTAGAGCCGTTAGCGCCCAGGGGTCAGAATCACCAGCGCGTCGTGCTCAAAGGGATGCTGAGCCACGCGCACGGTGCCGTCACCGTTGTCGCGGACGGGCAGCTTGGCGATGCGCTTGTCCTCCATGTCGAGGACCGTCGCCGTCCAGTCGCGCGCGCCGTCGAGCTTAAACTTGAGCGCCGTGGTGCGCGGCAGGTACGTGACGACACGATCGCCAACGCGTGCCACACGAATGGCCTCGCGCACATCATCGAGCAGCTCCTGCGCCGGAACCACGGCAAACGCGTCGTCGCCAGCCGTAGCGCCCAGGCCGGCAAGCACATGCTCGATCGCGCCAAAGTCCCAAACGCCCGCAAACTGCAGACACTCCTGCCAGCGGAACGGCATATCGAAGCCCTCGCCCAGCACCGAGCCCTGGCTCTTGCTGGTCTGCCAGTTCCAAACACCGTGCGCGCCATAGGTCACACCAGCGCTCGCACCGGCAAGGATCGACGACCACACACTCGCGCGGCAGTCCTGCGCGGTGAAGCGCCAGTACACGTTGCGCGACGCACCCATCTGCTCGTAACAGGGCTCGGAGTTGACCATCGGCTTTTTGGGATAGCTGGCGGTAAAGTCCTGCGGCAGGCGCCAGGCCTCGGGCTGACCCTCGTAGTTGTGACCGGGCTGGAACATATAAAAGTCCAGACGGTCCAGGTACTGTGACGGAATGGTGCGGTTGCCGCGGTTGATATGCATGGTGCGCAACGCCTCGGGCGCGCGTTTGACAACTTCGTCGAGGGCATCCTCGTAATAGGCGATCGCCTCGTCGCTGGTAAAGTCGGTATCGCCCGTCACCACGTAGACGGGGTCGAACTCGCCCAGGTTCTCGACGACGCGGGCAACGTGGGCGCGGACCTCCTCGCGTGGCATAGTCTCAGCACCGCAATGCTCGGCAATCTTGGCACCCCAGGTACCGGGCACGTAGTTGCACCACATAAGCACGAGTGCCGGGCGAATGCCGTGCTCGACGGCAGCGCGGCACATGGCAGCAGCGCGATCCCAGTACGCCTGGTTGGGGCGGGACCAATCAAAGTGCACGCCATCCTCGCTGGCATAGGGCCAAATGCCCAGATCGGGGCAGCAGCGATCCCACTGCGGCAGCGTATTGATCTGCAGCACGTTCATGCCCTGCTCGGCACGGCGGGTCAGATAGTAGTCCCAGTCGTCCTCGGCGATGCTCGTAAATGCACTCCAGCACGTATCGGCAAACCAAAAGAACGGCTTACCCTTGCACAAAAAGCCATCCTGGCGACCGTTAGCGGTCAGCTTTCCCAAACTCATCTGCATGTCCTTTCGCTCGATAAAGGAATTGCGAACCGACAGAATCTTTCGCGCTAACCTTGGCGCAAAAGCCTCCGTCGTTTAGCAAGCCCTTGCGGGCGGGCATCTCCCGTCCCAATCAGTCTACCTTGCTGGAAAGGCCCCGCCGGGCTTGCGCCTGACGGGGCCCTGTCGTGTAGGTAAGGTCGTATGCGGCCGAATGGTTTGGCCTTAGGCCTCCATCTCGGCGAGCTCCTCCTTGGAGAAGCCAGTGGCAAAGACGACGGCAGCGGCGATGACAAAGGAGATTGCCATACCGACGATAGCCCAGACGGTGTTCATCTGGCCACCCTGCAGGTAGTTGGTGAAGACCAGGAAGTTGGAGGCACCGCCGGCCAGGTAGTAGGTAACACCCATGAGGCCGGAGAACACAGCGCCGATGGCACCGCCGATAAACATGCCGAGCATGGTGCGACGGAAGCGCATGAGGATACCGAAGAGTGCGGGCTCGGTGACGCCACCGGCGATAGCGGAGATGACGTAACCCAGGGCAAGACCCTTCTCGTCGGGGTTCCTCATCTTGAGGAAGGCACCGAAGGCGCAGCCCCAGACGGCGGCCATAGCGCAGTTGGTGGAAACGAAGACGAAGGGATCGTAGCCGGCGGCGATAATCTGAACCTGAGCGAGCAGGATGACGGGCATGTGCATGCCGCAGACCACGAAGAGCTGCCAGAAGGCGCCGAGAATGGCCATGACGATCAGGATACCGATACCGCCAAGGTCAGCAAGGCCAAAGAGGGCGTTGGCGATGAGGTTGCCGAGCTCGTTGCCGATCGGGGCAAGAACGATGAAGGCGATGGGGATGGTGACGATCATGGTGCAGAACGGCGTGAAGACCGTGGACAGCACGTCGGGCATGACCTTCTTAAAGAACTTCTCAACAAAGTACAGGACGGGCACCGAAAGGATGATCGGCAGGACGGACTGCTGATAGTTGGCAGCGGCGATCTGGATGCCGTAGACGGAGATGATTCCGCCACCCTCCTGAGTCGCGACACTCACGACGGACGGGGCCATGAGAGCGCCGCCGAGGAGCATGCCCAGAACCGGAGAGGCGCCGAGCTTCTTAGCAGCGGCATAGCCCAAGTAAATGGGGATAAAGGTAAACGTGGCCTCGTACAGGGTGGTGTAGAGGAACGTGTAGGTCGGATCGGTATCGGAGATAACGCCGAGCATGGTGGGGCCAAGAACCGCAGCGATGGTGCGGAACAGACCGCCGGCCATGAGCAGCGGAATCAGCTGGGTCATGGAACCCGACAGGTAGTCGAGGATGATGTTGGGCAGGTTCTTGAGCTCGAACTTCTCCTTAGGAGCGTCGAGGTTCTCGTCGACTGCGGCACCCTGCTTGACGCCGGACATGGCGACGAACTCGGCGAGCACCTTGGGCACGTTCTGGCCAATGATGACCTGGAGCTGGCTGCCGGCGAACTGGCAACCCAGTACACCCTTGACCTTCTTGATCTTCTCCACGTCGGCCTTGCTGTTATCCTTGAGCGTCAGACGCAGGCGCGTCATGCAGTTGGTGGCGACGGCAACATTCTCCGCACCGCCCACGAGCTCGAGGACATCGGTGGCAATCTGTTTGTTATCTACTGCCATGGGACCCCTCCCCATATCATCGTGTGTCTACCCGTTTGGACGTAGGCACGCCTTTGGCCCGGCGGCTATAACCCCTTACGGCTGCCGAGCCCTTGGATACGCTGTCGTAAACAATCTGTTTACTGAACGTTTACAGCGCTTAGTTTACACGCAGCATTGAATTTGTGGCCCTTTTGCCGTTTGCAGTCCGGTGAACGGTAGGAAATCGGGGGTGAACGTAATTGAATGCCAAGGCATTACATATAGTGCCGTTTATTTATAAATGGCCGTCTACGTGGGATTTTATATAATCTGGCACCCAAATGCCTTGTTGACTTATCAACAAAAGCCCTGCTAGATAGTGGTAAACGAGTGTTTAGTAGTTCATTGAGCGTTTGATGTGACCGTTTACCGAGTTCATCTGCTTATTCTCTAATTCTGCTTTACACTAAACATGTTTAGATTGTATTGCCGCACACGTTTAGCTCTCGCGGCACAAGGGAGGCAGCTCATGGAACTCAAATCGTGCACCTACGCAACCGTCACCACCTTGGGCGACTTTGGCCCCTGGATCAGCAAGGTCGTTCTCGACCTACCCTGCACCGTGCGCGCCAACGATGTCGATGCGAACGCTTTCCATATATATGTAGAGCGTCACGAGCGCACGGGCGAGGTCCTGATGCGCAAGGAGCACGGCGCCGACCATGCCGCGCCCTCCGTGGGTTACATCGACGTTCTCGCCGCGTATCCGTGTGACGAGAACGGCCGCAAGCTCGCCGTGGGCACCCATGTGGCACTCGAGGTCGCCGAGCAGCGCCTGACCAAAAAGATCGAAGGCGGCGTCATAGGCTCGCGCATGCTCGATGACCAGCTGCACGTCACGCAGCTCGCGGCTCTTCCCGGCAACGACGGCGACGACCCCACCTGCGGCCTGGTCTTCGATACCTGTCGAGGCGACATCTGCCCCGCGCTCAAGGGCTGGAGCAATGCCGTACAAAAGACCGGCGTCAATGGTATTGCGCTCGAGTACGGCTTCTTTGAGCCCAGCTTTAAGGCAGAGGACTCGGCCTGCTTCAATCCCTTCGCGCCCGAGGCCACGGTCGTGCCCCAAAAGGCCCCGCTCGTGGTGTACCTGCACGGCGCCGGCGAAGGCAAGGGTGCCACGAAGGGCGAAGGCGCCACGCGCGCCTATATCGGCAACCGCGTGACAGCCATTAGCCAGGCGCAAATCCAGCGCTACTTTGGCGGCTTTGCCTGGGTGCTCGTGCCGCAGTCGCCCACGTTTTGGATGGACAACGGCGTCGAGCAGCTCGGTCGCTCCAACCAGAGCATCTACTCCCCCGCGCTCAAGGCGCTCATCGACGAGTTTGTCGCCGAGCGCGGCGATCGCATCGATACCGACCGCATCGTGGTCGCCGGTCTTTCCAACGGCGGCTTTATGACCCTGCGCCTGTGCGCCGACTACCCCGATTTCTTTGCCGCGGGCCTTCCCTGCTGTGCCCCGTGGTACAACGCCACGGACGAGGACGTAGCCGCGCTCGCCAAGACGCCGCTGTGGTTTACGCACTCCAAGGGCGACGAGCCCGTGTCTCCGCAACAGACCGTGCTGCCGCTCACGGCGCGCCTGCGTGACGCCGGCGCCAACGTGCACCTCACCTACTTTAGCCATGTCGAGGACCTGACCGGACGCTACCGCGAGGCCGATGGCTCGCCCAAGAAGACGTTCAACCACGGCGTGTGGATCCATCAATTCAACGACCTGTGTTATCAAGACTTCGACGGGGGCAACGTACTCATCGACGGCGAGCCGGTGGGCTGCTGGGAGTGGTCGGCCAGGGTCAATAGGTAATCCGTCCCTTCGCGGGCACTGGGGTTTACCTCTGCAAACGTCCTCGGGCATGCATGGTTCGGCGCTTTGCGCTTCGCGCTGCGCCGGACCATGCCCCCTGCGGAATGTTTGCAGAGGTAAACCCCGGTGCCTACTGTGTTTCCATTGCTGAGACTCTGGCCGGGCGCTACCGGCGGCGCGCCGGGTCGGCGGCGATGGGGGCGTGGGTCCCGTCTTGCCTTGCGCGTAACTGGCTGAATTGATTTTGATTGGAGCTGCTCCTATGTCCCAGAATTTGACTCGGGTGATTGTTACCACCGATATGGAAGTCGACGATATGAACTCGCTCGTTCATTTGGCTCTGTATCTCAATGTGCTTGATGTTCAGGCTGTGGTGTATACGGCTTCGCAGTATCACTTTCTTGGGGATGGGGTTCATACGCTGGGCGAGGTGAATTCGCATTGGCGGACTAAAGGACGTCGCTCATATGAGTGGGCTATTGTGCCTCATGAGCCCGATCCGCTGGCTGGGGAGCTTCGTGAGTATCGGCCGTTTCCCGAGCATTGGATTGAGAGTCTCTGGAGTAATGAATATGCCCAAGCTTGGCCGCAGTTGCAGGCGAATGCGGACGCTGCCGGTGAGCCGCCGTTTCCCACGCCTGCCCAGATGATCGAGCGCACCTTTGTGGGAAATGTTGCCTTTGAGGGTGATGTGACTGAGGAAACTGAGGGGTCTCACGTAATTGCGCAGGCGATTTTGGATGATGATCCGCGTACATTATGGCTGCTCAGCTGGGGCGGCATGAACACCATCGTTCGCGCCCTTATGAGCATTGCCGAGCGTTATCGCGCCATGCCCGAATGGCCCGCCGTGCAGAAGCGGGTCCATCAGAAGGTGCGCGTGATGGGCGTTGCCGATGGCATAGGGCAGGACAACTCATGGCTCGACCATGGACGCGAGCTCTTTCCCGAGCTCATCTTTTGGCGTGTGCCCTATATGTATGGCGGCTATGTCGACGCCAAGATGGCGCAGCCCGATTCGCTGCCACTGTTTAAGGCTCCTTGGCCCGAGCAGAATCTCACGCAGGGCAACGGCCCCCTCATGGCGCGCTATATGCTCTATGGCGATGGCAAGGTCTACGAAAACGAGCCCGAGCGCTTTCAGTTTGGCAAGCATGCCCGTCTGGATTGGGGCCTAGAAGGCATGCCCGCGATGCAGTTTGAGCGCGGCGACTTTATGGCCGAAGGCGACAGCATGACCTACATTCCACTACTGCCGTTTGGCCTGCGCGGTATCGATGACCGCAACTTCGACACGCTGCTCGGCCGCATGTTTCTTGACGGGCATCCCGATACGGACGCGCCCGCCGGGTTTGCCGCTATCGGCACGCCCACAGACGGCAACCCCAATCCCTACCTGCGCGCCTATCAGGAAGACTTTGCCGCCCGCGCGCAATGGTGTGCCCATGATCCGGCGTCTTGCTCGCATCCGGCACATGTTGTCGAGGTCACGGCCGACCGCAGCGCGACAGCCGGCGAGCGCGTCGCCCTTGCAGCGACCATCGTCGACCCCGACGGCAAGGGCTTTGATGCACATTGGGATGTCGCCGTGGACCCGTCGAGCTATACAGGCGCGCAGGATCTTTCGCTGTGGCAGGAATGCACGGTGGACACCACTTTCATCGTGCCCGCCGACGCACGACCCGGCGACCGCTTCGTGCTCACCCTTACCGTGCAGACGCGCGCCGAGCGCCCCTGCAGCCGCTACGCCCAGGTTGCCGTGACCGTGGCGTAACCACCACGATCGCACCAAGCACATTTGCGGTGGCCGGCAAGCGGCGCCAACCAGAAAGGCCACCGCAAAAGTACCTGGCGGTTTTGCGGTGGCCTTGGCTGTCTTAGCAAGCCTACCCTTGGAGGAGAATGGATTCTCGCGAGGTCAGTATTCCATCTCACAATGCCGAATTTTCCACAGCCGCATCGCGTGTCTTAAACTCTCAACCCTTCATCTGTGGCATTTCTTTTAACAGGGCCGCCATATATAAGGGCAGATACAATATCGTCTTTTCATCCACCACGTTATCCCGGTGAAGCACGACCGCCTGAGTCAATCCATAGTTTTCAACGCTCATCAGGCGGTCAAGGGCAGCGTGCTTCGTGCTGTATCTACCCGATTTGACCTCGACAGGCAACACGATGGGACTCCGCTTATCCTCGATTAAAAAATCGACTTCTCCAACCTTCGCCGCGTTAAAGTAGAACAACGAAGAATAGCCGCATGCGCGCAGCTCCTGGGCTACTGCATTCTCAAAAGCCTGCCCGAAGTTGACCGAATCCCGCTGCGCAACAATGGCCTCAACATCGGCGGGAGAAAAAGTAGAAAACAGTAGACCAACATCGCTCAGATAAAACTTGAAAAAGCTGTCTTCCCGCGAAAGACCTAAGGGAAACATCGGCTCGCTCGCTCTCTTAACCGGAATCGCAACGCCCGCATTAACAAGCCAGTCAAAATCGGGCTGCAGATCCAAAAAACGCTTCCGCTTGTCTATCCCGGTAACGAGAAAGCGCTTGTTCTCTTTATTAAGCTGCGCGGGCATGGCATCGTAGATCGTCCTGATCCGCTGAGCATGCGCAGGGGTTTCGGCGTACCGTACGATATCCGCACGATATGCCTCGAGGATGCCCTGCTGGCGAGCGCGCATCGCCTGCGTATCATGAGTCGAGACGAACAGCTGAACAGCCTCAGGCATGCCGCCCACAAGAACATACCGGTAATACGTCTCGACCAGCCGTTTGTGAATAAATGGGGGCACCTGTTCCCGTTTGCGGTAACAGGCTCGAACGATATCCCACAATGATTTATCGACTCCCAGGGCCCAGGAGAATTCTTCGAAATCCATGGGAAACATCTCAAGGATATCGATAGTACCCACTGGCAACGACCGAAAATGATACGCCTCGACCCCGAGCATAGAACCGGAGTAGATAACATCGAAGCGATTGTCTTGTGCAAGGTAACGCATCCAGGTGATGGCGTCTCCGCAACTTTTAACTGGGATAACTGCAAAATTCCAATTGTAATTTGATATATTCCAGCATAATCTCAATCAGAATTTACCTCTATTGAACATTTTTAAGAAAGCGTTGATCAAACATCCAATAACATGCGGTGCCCACGTTCGGCAAGGAGTGTCCCCAACTGCCACTCATTTAAGTACGTCCCCAATGAGTGGCCCCGGCGCTAGTCGTTTAAGAACGTCCCCAACGACTGGTCAAAATGGGCCATGTGTCCCAGTTGTGGAGACTCCTTGAGCCGTCTGGGTATCGTGAAAGTTCGCGCGCTCGCCCATCATCAAAAGTGACACACGCTACCTGTTGATGGGAGGCAGCCATGGGCTTCTTTGACAAGATGTTCGAGAAGAAAGAGTGCGCGATTTGCGGTACCGAGCTGGGACTTTTGGGAAAGACCAAGATCAACGAAGGCTACCTGTGCAAAGAGTGCGCCGGCAAGCTCTCCCCCTACTTCCACGGCTATCGCTCCAGCACCGCGGACGATATCCGCGAGCAACTCGCCTACCGCGAGGCCAATGCCGAGCGCCTGGCGTCGTTCAACCCCACGCGCACGCTCTCTGCCGGGCGCACCAACATCATGCTCGACGAGGACGCGGGCCTGCTGATCATCACTTCGCAGAGCCGTTGGCGCGACGCCAATCCTGACATCATCGAGTTCTCACAAGTACTCGGCTGCGATATGGATATCGACGAGCATCGCACCGAGATCTATCGCGAGACCAAGGACGGCGAGCGCGAGAGCTACAACCCGCCGCGCTACGACCTGGATTACGACTTTAACCTGACCATCCACGTCAACACGCCGTACTTTACCGAGATCAACCTGCGCGTGAACGACTCCACCATCGAGTACCGCGAGGCCAAGCGCCAGGCAACCGAAGTCCGCGATGCGCTGGTGCAGCTGCGTCAGGAGACGCGCGACAGCGTCGTGGCCGCTAAGGCCCCCAAGACCGCGGTCACCTGTCCCTTCTGCGGTGCAACCACCATTCCCGATGCCAGCGGGCGCTGCGAATACTGCGGCGGCGCCATCGGCGCATAGCCTCCGGCAGCGAAAGGACCGATCATGGTCTTCGAGAGCGTCAACTATCAGTGCCCCGCGTGTGGCGGCCCCCTTCACTTTGCCAGTGCCGAGCAAAAGCTCGTCTGCGACTACTGCGATTCGCGTTTTGAAGTCGAAGAAGTCGAGGCCCTCTATCGCGAACGCCAGGACAAGGCAGATGCCAAAGCCGATGCCGCAGCCGCGGCCCCCAAGCCTGCTGTCGACGATGCCGTGCAGAAGCTGGCTCAAAACGCCGGCTACATCTGCTCGTCGTGCGGTGCCGAGCTGGTCTCGGACGGCACCGTCGCCGTTACCACCTGCCCATACTGCGGCAACTCTGCCGTGGCACCCGGCCAGCTCTCGGGCGATTTCTCACCCGACCTGGTGATTCCGTTTAAGCTCGGGCGCGACGATGTCATGGCCGCGCTCAAGGAGCACTACAAGGGCAAGATCTTGCTGCCCAAGAGTTTTGTCACCGGCAACCACATCGACGAGGTCCAAGGCGTCTACGTGCCGTTTTGGCTCTACGGTGCCCGCGTGGACGGCGAAGTGTGCTTCGACGCAACCAACGAGACCGTAACCGAGGAATCCGACCGCACCGTCACGACCACCGACCACTACGACGCCTACCGTAAGGGCAATATCTCGTTTGAGCGCGTGCCCGTCGACGGATCGTCCAAGATGCCCGACGGCCATATGGACGCCATCGAGCCGTTTGACTACGACGCGCTGCGCCCGTTCTCAGTCGCGTATATGCCCGGCTACATCGCCAACCGCTACGACGAGGATTGCGAGACCTGCAAGGCGCGCGCCGAGCGCCGCATGGAGGAGAGCACGATCTCGGCCCTGCGCGAGACCGTCGTCGACGAGTATGACGACGCCACGGTCGAAAGCAAGCAGCTCGACTACACCTGGGAAGACAGCGACTACGCCCTGTTTCCCGTGTGGATGCTTTCCACCTCGTGGAACGGCAAGAGTTATCTGTTTGCCATGAACGGCCAGACCGGTCGCATGGTCGGTGAGCTTCCCTGTTCCAAGCCCAAACTCGCCATCGCCTCGGTGCTGTTCTTTGTGATCGGGTTTGTCCTCTCCCAGATTCTCTTCATGGGTGAGAACGCCTTCGATCCGGATTACCTCGCCTTTGATGTCGAGGGCATCCTCATCAACATCGTCGCGCCGCTGATCATCGTAATCATCGCGGACGTGTTGCTGGTAGGCCAGCTCAAGACGGCCAACGAGGCAACCCACGCCGATTACTACTGCGGAGAGCTCGACCTGACCGAGAAGCACGACACCTTCAGCCACACCGAGACCACCGTTGTCATGAAGGACGACAAGGACGACTAACCATCCTGACCAATACCACCCGGCCTTTGACGAGAAAGGAAGATCACCATGGGACTCTTGAAAGCTGGATTGGGTGCTGCCGGCGGCGTCATGGCCGACCAGTGGAAAGAATTTATCTATTGCGAATCGATGCCTGCTGACGTCTTGGCCTGCAAGGGCAGCAAGCGCACCGGCGGCCGCAGCTCCAACACGCGCGGCGAGGACAACGTCATCTCCAACGGCTCCGTCATCGCTGTCAACGACGGCCAGGGCATGCTCGTGGTGCAAAACGGCAAGATCATCGAGGTCGCGCTGGAGCCTGGCGAGTTCGTCTTTGACACCGGCAGCGAGCCGAGCGTCTTTAGCGGCAACCTGGGCGACTCCATCAAGGAAACCTTTGCCAATATCGGCAGCCGCTTTACCTTTGGCGGCGACGCGGGCAAAGACCAGCGCGTCTACTTCATCAACACCAAGGAGATCATCGGCAACAAGTACGGCACCGCCTCGCCTGTGCCCTTCCGCGTGGTCGATAACAACATCGGCCTGGATGTCGACATTTCCGTGCGCTGCAACGGCGAGTATTCGTACCGTATCACCAACCCGCTGCTGTTCTACACCAACGTGTGCGGCAACGTGACCGATAGCTACACGCGCGATAAGATCGACAGCCAGCTTAAGTCCGAGCTGCTCACCGCCCTGCAGCCCGCCTTTGCCAAGATTTCGGAGATGGGCATTCGCTACAGCGCCATCCCCGGCCACACCACCGAGCTCGCGCGCGCACTCAACGAGGTCCTCTCGGCCGATTGGCGCGACCTGCGTGGTGTCGAGATCGTGAGCTTTGGCGTCAACTCCATCGCCGCCTCGCAAGAAGACGAGCAGATGATCAAGGACCTGCAGAAAGCCGCGGTCATGCGCGATCCCACCATGGCGGCCGCCAACATCGCCAGCGCCCAGAGCGATGCCATGCGCGCGGCAGCGGCCAACCCCAACGGCGCGATGGCCGGCTTTATGGGCATGGGCATGGCAGGCGGCATGGGCGGCATGAACGCCAGCCAGCTGTTCGCCGCCGGCCAGGCACAGCAGCAGGCCGCCCCGCAGCCGGCTCCGGCACCCGCCCCCGCACCGGCACCCGCCGCCCCCGCGGCCGGCACGTGGACCTGCAGCTGTGGCGCCACCAACACCGGCAAGTTCTGCTCCGAGTGCGGTAGTCCCGCACCCGCCCCGGCACCGGCCAAGTGGTTCTGCCCCAACTGCGGCAGCGAAAACGGCGGCAAGTTCTGCAGCAACTGCGGAACGCCCCGGCCCTAGCCCCTCTATCTGGTAATTGACGGGGGATCCGCCACCCCCGCATTTGCTTCTATGGGTTTCGTTCGATAAAGGAGGACACCATGAAGACAACGTTCAAAAAGTCCGTACTCGCATTTCTGACATGCGTCCTGGCGCTCGCCTTTGCCCTGACGGGCTGCAGCGGCGGGGGCAAAGACCCCAAGGCCAACTTCGTCGGCAGCTGGGAACTCTCGGGTGGAACCTTGGAGGGCGAAGAGCTGACCGATGAGTACATGAAGATGCTCGAGGATTGGGGTGTCCACTGCGTCCTGATTCTCGATGAGGACGGCACAGGCGCCCTCGACCTGTTCCTTGAAGTCATGGACCTTAAATGGGAGGCAAAGGACGCCACCACTGTAACCATCACCGCCGAAGACGAGTCGCATGACATGAAGCTCAAGGACGGCAAACTCACCCTCGAAGAAGATGACGGCAATCTTGTCTTTACCAAGTCCGACAAGGACCTGTCCGGTACGGTGAAGAAGGATCGCGAGGCGGCCGAGAAGGAAGAGGAGATCGATGAGGCCGTCGAAGACGACGATGTCCAGAACGTCGAAATCTCCCCCGCCGTCACCGTCGCCGATGACGATCTGTGCACCATCACCATCACCGAGAAGTTCAAGGACGACTGGGGCGACATCGGCTTTGTCGTCAACATCACCAACAAGAGCGACAAGGACCTGACCTTCTACGCTCCTTCCGGCAAGACCAACGTCAACGGCACCATGAAGGAACCCTGGTTCTCGGCTCACCTGATGCCCGGCACCAACGCCACCGAGGAATTCACGTTCTCGAGCGGCGAGCTCGACAGCCTTGACGACCTGGTCAACACGACCATCGGCATCGACGCCTACCTGACCGATTCCTACGAGGACGTCGCCTCCTACAGCGCAACCATCGCGTAACGGCGGACACCGATAGCCGCGGATTGGCGGACACATCCGCGCACATGTCAGGCGGGGCCGCAGGAGATAAT
>CABQLI010000059.1 GCA_902464965.1 uncultured Collinsella sp. | reverse complement strand
AAAGGCGCGGCCGGCGGCAAACATGGCAAAGCTGCTCGCGAAGGCGACGCGGCCGGTGGTCGCGATACCGGCGGCAACACCCATCAGGTTGCTCTCGGCGATGCCCACATCGAAGAAGCGGTCGGGGCAAGCGGCCTTAAACTTACCGGTCTGCGTGGCGGCGGCCAGGTCGGCGTCGAGGACCACAAAGTCATCGTGCTCGTTGGCGAGCTCGACGAGGGCCTCGCCGTAGCTTACACGCGTGGCGATTTTCTTGACGTCTGCCATCCTAGAGCTCCTCTCCGGCGGCCGTGAGCTCTGCCATGGCCTGCTCAAACTGTTCATCGTTGGGGGCTTTGCCGTGCCAACCAACCTGGTTCTCCATAAAGGACACGCCCTTGCCCTTCAGGGTCTCGGCGATAATGGCGGTCGGCTGCCCCTTGGTGGCGCGGGCCTCGGCAAAGGCGGCGCGGATCTGATCGAAATCGTTGCCGTCGGCAAGCTCCACCACGTGGAACTTAAAGGCACGGAACTTGTCGGCGAGCGGCATGGGGTCGTTGACCTCCTCGACGGGACCGTCGATCTGCAGGCCGTTGTGGTCGACGATCACGCAGAGATTGTCGAGCTGCTGGTTGCCGGCAAACATAGCGGCCTCCCAGACCTGGCCCTCCTCGCTCTCGCCATCGCCCAGCAGGGCGTAGGTGCGATAGTCGTCGCCCCAGTGCTTGGCGGCAACGGCCATGCCCACGGCGGCGGAGATGCCCTGACCGAGCGAGCCGGTGGACATGTCAACGCCCGGGGTGTCGTTCATGTTGGGATGACCCTGCAGGTGGCTGCCAATATGGCGCAGCGTCTCGAGGTCCTCCTTGGGGAAGAACCCGCGCTCGGCGAGCACGGCGTACAGGCCCGGAGCGCAGTGGCCCTTGGAAAGCACAAAGCGATCGCGGTCGGCCTTGCGGGGATCGGCCGGGTCGACGTTCATTTCCTCAAAGTACAGATAGGTCATGATGTCGGCAGCGCCGAGCGAACCGCCCGGATGGCCGGACTTGGCAGCGTGCACGCCGGTGACGATGCCCTTCCTTACCTCGTTGGCAACCTTTTTGAGCTCTTCGTCGCTCATTGTGCCTTCCTTTCATCCTCATTAGACAAAATGCGCACGGCACAGAAGGTCGTCCCAACCCAGCCGCGATGCACGTACGTCCCTCATTATGCTGGAAACTGATGGCTTTACCAGACTTTTTATCATTATTTGAGCAATTGAGCAGGCAGAACCGCTGATGAAACGGTTTATCAATGTGAACGTCTTTTGGATGGAACGCGGTCGACCCTACGCGTTAATGTCCTTAAAGCCCTCACCGAAGGTTTCCGTAACGTCGGCAACCGTCACGATGGCATGAGGATCGCGCTCGCGCACAATGGTCTTGAGCGTATTGAGCTCGCGACGGCTCACGATGACCATAATCACCGGCTTCTCGGCGCCCGAATACATGCCGGTCGCCTTTAATTTGGTGCAGCCGCGGCCCAGACCATACATGATGTCGGCCGCGATATCGGGGAAGTTGTCCGAGATGATGAGTACCATACGACGCTTGTTGCCGCCATCGACCACCGCATCGATCACATAGCCGCTAATCACCATCGAAAGTCCTGCGTACAGGGCATTTTCGAGCGAGAAGACCGGAGCCGATGCCGCGCATACGGCAACATCGATTGCCATAACGGTCGAGCCCACCGGCAGCGAGGTGTTACGCGAGATGATCTGGCCAATCGTGTCCGAGCCGCCGGTGTTGGCGCCGGCACGCAGCACCATGCCGTAACCGATGCCCGTAATAATGCCGCCCCACATAGCGGGAAGCATCAGGTCCGCATGCGCCAGAGGTGCTACAAACGGGGCGAACAGGTCGGTAAAGAAGCCCAGCAGCACAAAGCCCGTCGCCGTCTGCACCACGTAGAACATGCCGCCCTCGCGCATGACGACCAGTAACAGCAAGGCGTTCATCACAATGGTCTGGATACCGACGGGAAGCGACACGCCTCGCGCCGCACCGAGGGCCTGGATGATAGTCGCAAGGCCTGTGACGCCACCGGCGGCAAGGCCGTTGGGAATCAAAAACAGGTCGGTCGCGATGGCGGCCAAGGCGCACCCAAACATGATCTGGGGCAGATCGTGAAAGAAGTTCATCGAAAGAATGCGCTTGATGTCCAGACGATATGCCATGCTGCCTCCCTCAAAAAAGCGCACCCCCAACGGATGCGCTTTGAACTTCTTCTTGTATTCGATTCTACCGATTCGCCGGGCAAAAACCACCCCGCGACTGGTTTGTTCTGGATACAAAACCACCCTGTTCGGATGGTTAAATCCATTCCCACATAAACCAAGCGGTTTAGGCAGATGGGTCCTCCGCGTCAGCATTGCCGGTGGCCCAACGATGGTAGCCAATAACAAACGGGTCTAGGTCGCCATCGTCAAGAACGGCCTCGACATTGCTGGTCTCCACGCCCGAGCGCAAATCCTTGACCATCTGGTACGGGTAGAGCACGTAACTGCGAATCTGGTTGCCAAAACCGATCGTGGTTTTGGGTCCGCGAATCTCATCGAGCGCCTCGGCGCGCTTCTCGAGCTCAATCTCGTACAGGCGAGCCTTGAGGATCTGCATGCACGCGGCCTTGTTCTGGATCTGGCTGCGCTCGTTTTGGCAGGTAACCACAATGCCGCTGGGAAAATGCGTCACGCGCACGGCGGAGTCGGTGGTGTTGACGCCCTGACCGCCCGGGCCGCTCGCGTGGTACACGTCCACGCGGATGTCGTCGGGACTGATCTCGATGTCGATATCATCGGGAAGCACGGGGATGACCTCAACGCCGGCAAACGTGGTCTGGCGGCGCTTCTTGTCGTCGGTGGGGCTAATGCGCACCAAGCGGTGGACACCGGCCTCGGCGCGCAGCATGCCAAATGCATCCTTGCCCTCGACGGTAAAGGTCGCGCGGTCGATGCCGATGACCTCGGCCGCGGGACAGTCGTTGATGGTGACCTTCCAGCCGCGACGCTGGCAGTACTTCATGTACATCTTAAAGAGCATGAAGGTCCAGTCCTGGGCCTCCAGACCACCCTGTCCGGGCTTGATGGTCACAATGGCATCGCCGTGATCGAACTCACCGGTAAACCAGCTCGAAAGCTCAAGCTCATCGATGGCACGGGACAGGCGCTCAGCCGTGACTGTAGCCTCCTCGCGAAGGGCGGCGGCGTCGGGGTCATCCCCCATCTCCTCGGCAAGCTCCAGCGCGGCGCGGGCATCGGAAAGCTCGCCGCGCGCGGTGTCCACGGCAGCGATATCTTCCTTGGTGCGCGCGATTTCCTCCATGGTGGCACGGGCGGCGTCGGCGTCATCCCAAAAGCCGGGGGCCACGCTTTTGGCCTCGAGCTCGGTCACGCGGGTACGCTTCTCGTCCAAGTGGAGATACGACTCGACCTCGCCGAGCCGGTCCGCAAACGCGTCCAGCTCGGCGGGCGTTACCTCTAAAGCCTCAGCCATTAACGATTCCTGCCGTGGCAGTACTTAAACTTCTTGCCGCTACCGCAGGGGCACGGGTCGTTGCGGCCCACGTTGACGTACGGATCGTCGCTCTCGGACTTGCGATAGGTGGTCACCTTGCCACCGTTGTTGACGGCAGCCGGTCCGCCTTGAACAGCCGTGCGGGCCTGCACCTGCGCCTGCTTGCGCAACACCGAGTCGCCGTTGTCACCATCGACCTCGGCAGGACCGGAGAAGTGCGCACCCTCGAGCGCGGGCTCCTCCTTGTGCTCCACGGCACGCGGGGCAGCCTTGATCTCGATGCGCAGAACCGTGCGCAGGTAATCCTCGTACATGGTGTCGACGAGCATCTGGAACGCGCCGTAGGCCTCGGTCTTGTACTCGACCAGCGGGTCGCGCTGGCCAAAGCCGCGCAGGCCGATGCCGGTCTTGAGATAGTCCATCTCCTGCAGGTAGCTCATCCAGCGGGTATCGATGACGCGCAGCATGACCTGGGTGTTGAGCTCGCGCATCAGGTCCTCGCCCAAACGCTCGGCCTTCATGTTGTAGCACTTCTCTACGTAAGCCAGGACATCGGCAGCCAGGGCCTCATAATCCTCGTCGGGGAACTTCGGCGTATCGATGTGGCCGGTGAGCTCCACAACCCACTTGCGCAGGCCTTTCAGGTCGCGCTCGCCATCGTGACTGTCCTTGGTGCAGAACTCCTGCACGCAGCGGTACACGGTGTCGTGCATGACCTCGGTGATGTGGTCGGTCAGGTCCTTGCCGTCCAGAATCTTATTGCGCTCAGCGTAGATGACCTGGCGCTGCTTGTTCATGACGTCGTCGTACTCAAGGACGCTCTTGCGCATGGAGAAGTTGATGCTCTCGACCTTGTGCTGGGCGCTCTCAACGGCCTTGGAGATGATCTTGTGCTGGATGGGCATGTCGTCGCCCATGTCGGCCGTGACCATCATCTTGGAGACGCGGTCCATCTTGTCGCCACCGAACAGGCGCATGAGGTCGTCCTCGAGCGACAGGTAGAACTGGGTCTCGCCCGGATCGCCCTGACGGCCGGAGCGGCCGCGCAGCTGGTTGTCGATACGACGGGACTCGTGGCGCTCGGTGCCGATAACGGTCAGGCCGCCGGCGGCGAGCACGCGCTCGCGCTCGGCCTTGCAGGTCTCCTTGGCCTCGGCGTTAAACTGCTCGAGCCGCTCGGGCGTCACGTCCTCCATGGTCAGGCCCTCGTACTCAAGGCGCTCGCGCACCAGCTCGTCGGGGTTGCCGCCCAGCAGGATGTCGGTACCACGACCGGCCATGTTGGTGGCGATAGTCACGGCGCCGTAGCGTCCGGCCTGGGCAACGATATGAGCCTCGCGCTCGTGATGTTTAGCGTTGAGGACCTCGTGTGCGATGCCGCGCTTGGTTAGGGCGGCGGACAGCTTCTCGGAGCTCTCGATGGAGACGGTGCCCACCAGGACCGGCTGGCCCTTGGCGTGACGCTGCTCGACATCGTCGGCGACGGCGTTGTACTTGGCCTGAATGGTACGGTACACCAGGTCCTCGTGGTCAACACGCTGAACGGGTTTGTTGGAGGGGATGACCTCGACGGGCAGCTTGTAGATCTCGCGGAACTCAGCATCCTCGGTGAGTGCCGTACCGGTCATGCCGGAAAGCTTGTCATACAGACGGAAGTAGTTCTGCAAGGTGATAGTGGCCAGCGTCTGGTTCTCCTCGCGTACGAGCACGCCCTCTTTGGCCTCGATGGCCTGGTGCAGGCCCTCGGAGTAACGGCGGCCTTCCATAATGCGGCCGGTGAACTCGTCGACGATCTTGACCTCGCCGTTAGTGACAACATACTGCTTGTCGCGGTGGAACATGTACTGGGCCTTCAGCGCCTGCTGCAGGTGGTTGACCAGCTGGCCCGAGAGATCGGCATAGATGTCATCGATACCCAGGCGGCGCTCAATCTTCTTAAGACCGCGCTCGGTGGCGGCGATGGTGTGCTTGGCCTCGTCCATGACGTAGTCGCCCGTGGGTTCAACGTCCTCGGTGGCGGTAAGCATGTCGTGCGACACGTCCTCGCCGCGCTCAAGGCCACGCACGGCACGCGCGAAGTCCTTGTAGGTACTGGCGGACTTGGTGCCAGCGCCCGAGATGATCAGCGGGGTGCGAGCCTCATCGATCAGGATGGAGTCAACCTCGTCGACGATGGCGTAGTTGTGACCGCGCTGCACGCGCTGCTCGGGACGGGTAACCATGTTGTCGCGCAGGTAATCAAAGCCGAACTCGGAGTTGGTGCCGTAGGTGACGTCGGCCTGGTAGGCCGGGCGCTTGAGCTCGAGCGGCATGTTGTTCTGGAGCAGACCGACGGTCATGCCCAGGTACTTATAGATGCGGCCCATCCATTCGGAGTCGCGCTTGGCAAGGTAATCATTGACAGTAACGACGTGCACGCCCTTGCCGGCAATAGCGTTGAGGTAGCCAGCCAAGGTGGAAACAAGGGTCTTACCTTCGCCGGTCTTCATCTCGGCGATGTGGCCCTCGTGCAGTGCCATGGCGCCAATGAGCTGTACGTCAAAGTGGCGCATACCCATGGTGCGCTTAGAAGCCTCACGCACGGTGGCAAAGGCCTCGGGAAGCATGTCGTCGAGCGACTCGCCGTTGGCGTAACGCTCGCGGAACTTATCGGTCTGGCCGCGGAGTTCCTCCTCGGTCATCTTCTCAAACTGGGGCTCAAGACCGTTGATCTGGTCGACGATCTTGTAGTAGCGCTTAAGATCCTTATCGGATCCAAAGGACAGCAGCTTTGACATGAATCCCATGTGGTTTTCCTTTTTGGCCATCGCCCACGCCGTGCAGCTGCGGGCGTGTTAAACACAGATGATTGTACTTTAGCCAAACAAGGCGCGGCCTATACGGTCGACCTCGACCGCCACGTAATAACTATGACCAACCTGCCACAATGGGACAGGTTAATTATGGCAGGTTTTATCTGAGCAAACGCCGTCTCTCTGCCATTTGGTGCAAACCAACCTGTCTCCTTCGCACCAATCTGGTGCCATGGGGACAGGTTAGTTTGCACCAATAAATAGAAAAGGGCCGCGCACCCAAACGGATGCACGGCCCTCATGCCATGAATGCGAGCGATTCCGCGGCGAGCTATTTACTCAGCAGCCTCGGTGGTCTCGGCCTCGGCAGCGGCCTCCTCGACGGGAGCCTCTGCGGGAGCCTCGGCGGCCTGCTTGGCAGCCTCCTCGGCGAACTTAGCGGCACGCTTAGCCTTCTCGGCAGCCTTAGCCTCAGCGGCGGCCTTGCGAGCAGCCTCGGCCTCAGCAGCCTTGGCGGCCTTGGCAGCCTTGGCCTCCTCAGCCTTCTTGAGCTGGGCGGCAGCGGCGCCACCGAACTTGTCGGCGAAGCGCTGGACGCGTCCACCGGTGTCGACGAACTTCTGCTGGCCGGTGTAGAACGGGTGGCACTCGTTGCAAAGCTCGACCTTCATCTCGGACACGGTAGCGTGCGTCTTGAAGGTGTTGCCGCAGGAGCACGTCACCGTGCACTCGACATACTGGGGATGGATACCCTGCTTCATGGTAGGACTCCTTATTGGTCAGGCGCTGGTTACCGATCAGCGCATAAGGCGTCTTGGTTTCCGACCAAGACAACAAACTCGGCTATGGTACCACGGCGCCGCGCGTCCCACAAAAGCTTCACGGTCTTTGTGCAACGCGGCGTGACCAACCGCAGCGGACACGCACCCTGTTGCCCCTTCTCCCATGTTGCAGACGTGTAACGCCGCAGTAAGCACACCCCTTTTGGCGCCAGACAGGTACAATGATGAACACTGTACCGTAGCGGAGCGCCCCGCGCGCGCCGCAACCACGCGAAAGGGTTTCCCATGGCCGAGATCTCGTCCTCCCGCATCGTCATCACCGTCCTTGGCAAGAACCGCCCCGGCATCGTCGCCGGCGTCACCCGCGTTCTGGGCGAGGCCAACGTCGACATCCGCGACATCACACAGTCCATTATCGAGGACATCTTCACCATGACCATGCTGGCCGACACCGCCGAGTCCAAGCTCGACTTCGCCGAGCTGCAGAAGGCGCTGGCAGAGGCCGGCGAGCTTTCGGGCGTCAACGTGTCCATCCAGCGCGAGGACGTCTTTAACTTTATGTACCGCCTGTAGTGAGCAAGCCGCTCGGGGCAGCTTGACGTCATATCGTCCAAGCGCGCGGCCCCAAAGCGGACCGGAGAGGAGCGCGCATGGCCTACGACGCCAAGAAAATCTACTACCGCTTCGACGATCACCTGAGCCGCCTGGTTCTGGATTACGAGGCGAGCCGTCAGATTTCGCCCGAAAGCGAAAACCTCTACCACGGCCTGCCGACCGCCCCGTACGACGAGGACCTGTTCGTAGAGCACAACGTCAAGCGCGGCCTGCGCAATGCCGATGGCTCGGGCGTGGTCGCGGGTCTCACTCGTATCTCGGATGTGCACGGCTACAACAAGGTCGACGGCAAAGTCGTGCCCGATCAGGGCAAGCTCACGCTTCGTGGCTACAGCATCGAGGATCTGGTCAACAACGCCCAGGCCGAGAACCGCTACGGCTACGAGGAAGTCGCCTATCTGCTTATCACGGGTTCGCTGCCCAACAAGGAAGAGCTCGACGGCTTTTGCGAGCGCCTGGGCGCCTTTAGACATCTGAGCGACGAGTACGTTAAAGCGTTCCCTATGACCACGGTGTCGTCGAGCATCATGAACGTGCTCCAGCGCGCCGTACTGTTGCTCTACGCCTTCGATGCCGAACCAGACGTGATCACGCCCGAGCACGAAATCGACGTCGCCATTTCCATGCTCGCACGTCTCCCGCGCATCGCCGCCTTCGCACACATGGCCTCGGTCGCCAAGCTTCGCGGCTCCGAGGTTCACGTGCCGCACCCCACGCCCGGTCTCTCCACCGCCGAGACCATCCTACAGGTCCTGCGCAGCGGCATGGCGTTCACCCGCGATGAGGCGATGCTGCTCGACGTTATGCTCATGCTGCATGCCGAGCACGGCGGCGGCAACAACTCCACCTTCGCTTGCCGCGTGCTGTCGTCTTCGGCCACCGACCCGTATTCCGCCTATGCCGCGGCCATCGGCTCGCTCAAGGGCCCGCGCCACGGCGGCGCCAACGCCAAGGTCGTGTCCATGCACGAGGACATCCGTGCGCATGTCTCCAATTGGGAGGACGAGGACGAGGTCGCAGCCTACCTGGGCAAGATCCTCGACAAGCAGGCCTTCGACGGCACGGGTCTCATCTACGGTATGGGCCACGCCGTCTACACGCTGAGCGACCCGCGCGCCGAGGTGTGCCGCCGTTACGCGCGCACACTTGCCGCCAAGAAGGACCTGGGCGATGAGTTCGCGCTCATCGAACGCATCGAGCGCCTGGCACCGCAGGTGATGCGCGACCACGGTATGACCAAGCCCATCTGCGCCAACATCGACCTGTACACGGGCTTTATCTACAAGATGCTCGGCGTGCCCGAGACGCTCTTTACGCCGCTGTTCGCCGTCGCCCGCATGGCAGGCTGGTCGGCACACCGCATGGAAGAGCTCTTCTGCGCTCATCGCATCATCCGTCCTGCCTACCGTCCGGTGATCGAGCCGCTGGAGTACAAGCCGCTCGCCGACCGCTAGGACGCGGACCGTTATAGAACTTGAGCGTGGCCAGGGCATCACCGCCCTCGGCCACGCTTTTTATGCCAGCAGAAAGGATCGCAGCGAATGATTGTGTTTTCCGATATGGATGGAACGCTGCTGACGAGTGATAAGCAGATGAGCGACGCCACCTGGGCAATGCTCGACGAACTCGCTCGACGTGGGATTGAGTTTGTGCCCTGCACGGGGCGTCCGCTGTCGGGCATCTTTGAGCCCATCCTCGCCCACCCCGCCGTACACTACGCGGTCTGCGCCAACGGTGCCAGCGTCTGGCAGCTCGAGGACGGTACGCCCACCGATACCTCACGTGCTACGCGCATTTTGAGCCGACCGCTCGACCGCGCCATCGCCCACCGCGTCCATAGCATTGCCGCCGGCCATGACGTCACCTTCGATATCTTCGCGGACGGGCAGTGTTTCCTCCCCCGCTCGCTCTACACGCGCCTGGATGAGTTCTGCGGCGGCGACCCCCACATCGCGGCTTCGCTCAAGCGCACACGAACACCGATCGACATGGATATCGACAGCAAGATCGACGAGGCCGAGACGCTCGAACGCATCGCCATGTACTGGCACGACCCGGCCGATCGCGACGCCATCGCGGCTGAGCTCGACACGCTCGGAGGCATTGAGGTCACGCGTTCTTACGCCATGAATATCGAGGTCATGGGTAAGGGCGCCACCAAGGGAACGGCCCTCACGTGGCTATGTGAGCATCTGGGCGAGCGTCTCGCCGACGTCTGGGCGTTCGGCGACAACATCAACGACATTCCCATGCTGCAGGCAGCGGGCCACGGCATGGCCATGATCAACGCCGAGCCCGAGGACCGCGACGCCGCCGACGCCATCACCGAATACGACAACGACCACGATGGCGTCGCCCGCACCATCATGGCCGCCCTCGCCTAGTCGTTGGGGACGTTCTTAAACGACTAGTCGTTGGGGACAGTCTTCGCGAAAAGCTGCAAGGACTGTCCCCCACTGCCGGCAGAAAAAGAACGTCCCCAACTGCCGGATTAGGAGAGACTCTCCAGCACGCGACGGAGCTCCTGCTGGACGGCGTGGTCGCGGTTACAACCCACCACGCGATCGGCCACCGCCTTAAGCGCGGGGCGCGCGTTTTCCATCGCGCAGCCCGTGCCGACAAAGCGAATGATCTCGTAGTCGTTCATCGAGTCGCCAAACGCCATGACCTCGTCGCGTCCAATGCCGTAATGCTCCGCAAGCTGTGCGATGCCCGAGGCCTTCGACACACCGGGCTGCATGGCATCGATCCACGCGTTGCCCGAAGGCGCAAAAGTAAAGAGCTGACCAAGTTCGCGCTGTAATACGTAAGCGCTGTCCATAACGGCACCGTCATCGCAAAAGATACTCGCCTTGATGATATTTACGCTGGGATCGGGCAGCTCCCAAATGCGCTCTGCATTGGGAAGGTCCTTATCGACCTCACGCACGAACTTGCTCTCGTCATCGAGCAGGAAGGACTTGGTTCGGTCAAAAAGCGCAAGATGCAAATTGGGAAACGTCCTGACGGCCTGGGCGAGCTTTCGAATCGCCAGGTGCGAATACACCTCGCGGTCTACCATTTTGCCGTCGGCGTAGACCTGGGCACCGTTAGCTGCGACAAAGTCCATCTTGTCGCGAACGGGTGCAAAGAACTCGCACAGGCGATCGTAGCGGCGACCTGACGATGCAGCAAAATGCACACCATGCTCGCGTAGCGTCAGGATCAATTCGTAGGTCTCAGGCGGCACCTGGCCATTTTCGTCAAGCAGTGTGCCGTCCATATCGGATGCAATCAGTTTAAACATAGAAAAGCTCCCTTCGGGCTTGATGGAATCGGACGTGTATCTGATTCCAACGTACCCAAAGGGAGCTCAAATAAGACCCCGCAGTCATAAACGTTACATAGGCCTGGCAAATAGCTCACGCGTGCCAGAGGCCTCACAGCCGCGGCGTCAGGCGACAAGTCAAAGAGTGTCGCAGGTGGCTAGTCGTTTAAGAACGTCCCCGATGACTAGTCGGCGTAGGTGAAGGTTGTGACGTCGAACATGCCCTCGGGGCGGATGCGGAGCGTCGGGATCACCGGCAGGGGCAGGAAAATAATGCCCATGATGGGGTCGAGTGGCGGCTCGATCCCCATGGCGCGCGCCTTGACCATAAAGTCGTCGTGCTGCGCCGCGACGTCTTCGGCGGTGCCTTCGCTCATCAGGCCGCCGAGCGCCAGAGGAATGCGCGCCACGACCTCGCCGCCGTGTACCAGCACGTGACCGCCCTGTCCCACGGCTTCAACAGCCGCCATCATATCGGCAGCGTTATCGCCCACGACGCACACGTTGTGCGAATCGTGGCCGATCGTCGAGGCGATGGCACCGCCCGTGATGGTAAAGCCGCGCACCCAGCCGCGGCCGATGTGCTTGCCAACAAGACCCAGGCCCGCAGGACCATCACCGTCGGCGCCCTCGGCCTGCAGCGACACGCCGCGGCCGTGGCGCTCGATCAGCATAATGCGGCGCAGGCCCTCGGCACTCTCGGGGCGGGCCATACCCGTGATAGCCATACCCGGGATGACATCGATAACGGCCTCGCCCGGCTTAAAGGCATAGTCAAACACGTCGAGCGAAAGCTTCGGCAGCTTAACAGACGCGCGCAGCTCGTCGGCAAGGGCTGCGACCTCGGCCGTCTCGGGTGCGACCTCGCCCACAAAGGAGCCATCCTGCGCCACCAGGGCACCGGCGGTATAAACACGATGCGGAGCCTTGGCAAACGTCAGATCATCGAGTAACAGCAGGTCGGCACGCTTGCCCGGGGCAATTGCGCCGCGGCGCTCGTGCGGGTCGCGGCAGCCGTGGTCCAAGCCAAATGCCTCAGCCGTGGAGAGGGACGCCATGGAGATGGCGACCACCGGGTCGATGCCGGCCTCGATGGCCACGCGGCAGGCATTGTCGATCATGCCGGTCGAAAGAGCATCGGAGGGAGCGCGGTCGTCGGTCGCAAAGCAGCAGCGGCGGGCGCGGGCAGGGTTCTCCAGCAGCATCGGAGACAAATTGGCCAGGTCGTGGCTGCACGTGCCCTCACGCAGCATCACATACATGCCACGGGACAGCTTGTCGAGTGCTTCCTCGGGAATCGTCGACTCGTGGTCGGCGATAATGCCCGCTGCGGCATAGGCGTTGAGATCCTTACCGGCAACGAGCGGCGCATGGCCGTCAACCTGCTTGGACGGCGTCTGGTTGGCAGCATCGATGCGAGCACAGGTCTCGGGGTCGGCCATAAAGACGCCCGGCAGGTTCATCATTTCGCCCAGACCAAAAACGTCGCCCGGATGCTCGGCAAAAAACTCCTGCATATCGGCGGCGGTAATCACGGCACCGGCCTGCTCGTCGGGCAGCGCGGGCACGCACGAAGGCATCATGTACTTGATAGAGATGGGCGCGCGGCGGCCATCCTCGATCATAAAGCGCAAGCCGTCGAGACCGGCAACATTGGCGATCTCGTGACTGTCGGCAATGGCGGTGGTAGTACCGCGCGTCGCGGCCATGCGAGCATACTCGGCGGGGCGGATGTTCGAGGACTCAATGTGCAGATGTCCGTCGATAAAACCGGGGGCAAGATAGCGGCCCTGGCAGTCGACGACCTCAGTTGCCTCGTAGGTGCCAGCGGCATCGTCGCGACCATCGTAGAGCACGCCGACGATCACACCGTCCTTGACGGCAACGCTACCGGGCGCCACGCGCTGACCGTACACGTCGACGATCTGCGCATTGGTAAACAGCGTATCGACGGGCACGCGGCCCTCGGCGGCCTCGATCACAGACCTCATGACCTCAACGGACATACATACTCCTTTAACCGTAGAAAAAAGCTGCGGAGCGGACGGGCCTTCACCGCAGCAAGCCAACAGCCATTGTATGCCCAAAAGGAGGCCGCCGATAACACCCCTTCCGCTTTCCTCCGTCCCCAAGGGATCATCTAAAAAGGCCGCAGTCGGGAATCCCGGCTGCGGCCTTATTGCAACTTGTAAGGTCAACTCGCTCGTTAAATCAACTTAAAGCCCTTGCGCTTGCCTACGGAGAGGGTGTCGCCCAGCTTGAGGGCGCTGGGATCGATGTTATAGCTCTTGGGAGCCACGGCCTTGCCGTTGATCTTGACGCCGCCGCCGTCGATATCGCGACGAGCCTGGCCGGCGCTCGCCGAAAGACCCAAGTCCTTGAGCAGGCCGGCGAGGTAGATCTGGCCCTCGTCGTTGACGGTCAGCTCAACGTGCTTCTCGGGGAAGTCGGCGAGCTGGCCCTCCTTGAACACGCGGTCGAACTCGGCCTGAGCCTCGTCGCCGGCACCGGCGCCGTGGTAGGTGTCGCACAGGTCGCGACCCAGAGCGCGCTTGAGCTCGTAGGGGTCGGCAGAACCATCGGCCAGGGCAGCGTCGATCTTGTCAACCTCGGCCGGGGCGAGCGAGCTGGCCAGACGATAGTATTTGCCGATCATCTCGTCGGGGATGGACATGGTCTTGCCGAACATATCCTTGGGAGCGTCGGTCAGGCCGATGTAGTTACCGTAGGACTTGGACATCTTACGAACGCCATCGGTGCCCTCGAGCAGCGGCATGGTGAGCGCGATCTGGGGCTCCATGCCCATCTTCTCCATGAGCTCGCGGCCGGCGAGTAGGTTGAAGAGCTGGTCGGTGCCGCCCATCTCCACGTCGGCCTTGATCTGAACGGAGTCGAAGGCCTGCATCACGGGGTACAGGAACTCGTGCAGGGCGATCGGCGTCTGAGACTGGTAGCGCTTAGTAAAGTCGTCGCGCTCAAGGATGCGGGCGACGGTGAACTTGGAGCATACCTGCAGCAGGCCGGCCAGGTCCATCGAAAGGATCCAGTCGCCGTTGTGCACGATGGTGGTCTTCTCGGGATCCAGAATCTTCATGGCCTGGCTCACGTAGGTCTCGGCGTTGGCCTCGATCTGCTCCTGCGAAAGCTGCGGACGGGTGGAGTTCTTGCCCGAGGGGTCGCCGATCAGCGCGGTGCCGTTGCCAATGATGAGGGTGACGTTGTGGCCCAGGTCCTGGAACTGACGCATCTTGCGCAGGGGCACGGCATGGCCCAGGTGCAGATCGGGGCTGGTGGGGTCGACGCCGAGCTTGATGTTGAGGGGCTCGCCCTTCTCAAGCTTCTTGCGAAGGTCGGCCTCGGGAACGATCTGCGCGGCGCCCGAGGTGATGATACGCATTTGCTCGTCAACAGACAGCATTGGGTATCCTCCTTTTGCTATAGCACCCTCACCGGATACGGCGGTGCTGGAAGTCCATAAACTCTCATATGATAACAAACTGACGCGACGCGGCACCTACGACAGGAAAATCCTCGTCCTGCCGCACGCGTCAACGGCGACCGGCAGACG
>CABQLI010000058.1 GCA_902464965.1 uncultured Collinsella sp. | reverse complement strand
CGGCATAGACCTTCTGGTCATGCCGTCCTCTTTGAATGACAAGTTGTCGCTCTGGCGCCCGCGCAGCGTCGACTGGTCCGCCGTTCGTTAGAACGGCGGAACTGAGGGCAGCGTCGAGCCGTTACGCGGTTTGGTAAAACCGCGTAACTACCTAACTACATCAAGTTGCAAACAGATGCCGCGAAGGCCACGGGGTCCTCGGGCAGAATACCCTCGACCAGCAGGGCCTGGTCATAGAGCAGGCCGGAGTACTGCTTGATCTTGTCGGCGTCGCCTGCCTTCTGAGCAGCGACGAGCTTGGCAAAGACCGGGTGCTTGGCGTTGAGCTCGAGCACGCGCTGACTCTTGGGCATGCCGTCGGGCGCGCCGTCGGGTCCCTTCTGGAGCACCTTCTCCATCTCGAGCGAAAGTGGGCCCTCGGTGGTGATGCAAGCGGGGGCATCGGTCAGGCGCGCGGAGACGGCAACTTTCTCGACCTTGTCACCGAGCGCCTCCTTCATAGCGCTGAAGAGGTCCTCGTTTTCCTTGGTGGCGTCCTCGGCCTCCTTTTTCTCGTCCTCGGTCGCCAGGTCAAGATCACCGGTCGCGACGTTCTTGAGCTCCAGATGACGATCCTCGACCTCGGGCTCGGCACCGTCGGCCACAGCCTTCTCGGCAGCCTCGCGGGCAGCATCGTCCTCGTAGATCTTGGGCATATCGGCGGCAACGTACTCACGCATAGCTTGGAACGTGAACTCATCCACATCCTGCGTCAGCAGCAGCACGTCATAGCCGCGGTCGAGCACGCCCTTTACCACGGGCATCTTGGCCAAGCGCTCGCGCGAATCGCCGGCGGCGTAGTAGATGGCCTTCTGATCCTCGGGCATGCCCTTGGCATACTCGGCCAGGGTAATCATCTTCTGTTCCTTGGCAGACCAGAACAGCAACAGGTCGGCGAGCTCATCGGCCTTCATGCCATAGCTCGAGTAGATGCCGTACTTAAGGCCGCGGCCAAAGTTCTCAAAAAACTTCTCGTAGGCCTCGCGATCGTTGTCACGCATATCCTCAAGATCGGCAGTAATCTTCTTCTCCACGCGCTTGGCGATGGCCTTGAGCTGACGGTTCTGCTGCAGCGTCTCACGCGAAATATTGAGCGTCACGTCGGCAGAGTCCACGACGCCGCGGACAAAGTTGTAGTAGTCGGGCAGCAGGTCGTCGCACTTCTCCATGATCAGGACATTGGAGCTGTAGAGCGCCAGACCCTTCTCGTAATCCTTGCTGTACAGATCGAACGGCGCGCGGCCCGGCACAAACAGCAGGGCGTCATACTCGAGCGTGCCCTCGGCGTGGAAGCTGATGGTGCGCGCAGGATCGTCAAAGTCGTGGAACGTGGACTTGTAGAACTCGTTGTAATCCTTCTGCTCAACGTCGGAGCTGCGCTTTTTCCAGATCGGCGTCATGGAGTTGACGGTCTCGAGCTCCTGGTAGTCCTCGTACTCGGGCTTGTAATCGTCGCCGGCGTCCTCGGGCTTGGGTTTCTGGCGGCTCTTGGACACCATCATCTGAATCGGGTAGCGCACATAGTTGCTGTACTGCTGAATCAGGCTCTTGAGGCCCCACTCGGTCAGGAAGCGATCGTAGGTCTCGGCCTCGCCGTCGGCATCGAGCTTCTCGTTCTCGCGCAGCGTCAGGATGACATCGGTACCGTGCTCGGCGCGCTCGCCGTCCTCGATGGTGTAGCCCTCAAGACCGTCCGACTCCCACACATGGGCGACATCCTCGCCATAGGCGCGGCTGACGACCTTCACATGGCTGGCGACCATAAAGGCCGAGTAGAAGCCCACGCCAAACTGACCGATGATGTCGACATCGGAGCCCTGCTGCTCGGCATTCTCGGTCTTAAACTCCTCAGAGCCGGAATGGGCGATGGTGCCCAGATTGCGCTCGAGCTCCTCGGCGGTCATGCCAATGCCGTTATCCGAGATAGTAATGGTGCGGGCGTCTTTATCAAAGGAGACGCGAATAGCTAGGTCGCCCTGGTCGATCTTGACGCTCGGGTCCTGCAGGCTCTTAAAGTTGAGCTTGTCGACGGCGTCGCTCGCGTTAGAGATAAGCTCGCGCAGGAAGATTTCCTTATTGGTGTAGATGGAGTTGATCATGAGGTCGAGCAGTTTTTTGCTCTCGGTCTTAAATTGACGCATGTGCAGTCCTTTCGCGCTACCCCCGTCCGCAAAAAACGGCCCGGTCGCCCGAGCCGCATCGCAGACCTGCTATGTTCAGACTTAGATTTTATAACCCATTAGCGCGCATATATACATACGGAATCGAAAAACTGTATGTCTAAGCGCTCCGATGCGCCAATTGCCAAGGAGTGTCCCCAACTGCCGGCAGAAAAGGAACGTCCCTATCTGCCATCTACGCGCTTGGCCATCCAGACATGGGGTTGGCCCTCGTCTTCGTAATCTACCGGGGCAATTTGCGTGTAGCCCGCCTTTGCATAGAGCGGCAGCACGTATTCCTGCGCATGCAGCTTAATAAGCTTAGCGCCGGCATCGCACGCAGCAGCTTCGCTGGCTTCGACAATCTTGCTTGCCAGACCGCGACGGCGCATGGTGGACAGCACGGCCACGCGCCCCATAATGTAGGTCTCCCCCGCCGCAACGCCTTCGTCCATGTCGCATGCCGGCAACACCGGGGCCTCTGCGTCAGCCACGCGCTCAAGCTCTTCGGGAAACACGCGCGAGCAACCGGCAAGCTCGCCGTCTACATAGAGCGTCACATGAATGCAGTTCGGATCCTCGTCGATAGCGTCGAACTCATTCTCGTAGCCCTGCTCGTCCATAAAAACGACGCGGCGCACCAACGCCGCGTCATCAAAGCATCCCGTCTTAAGTTGAATATCCATGGCTGCCCCTTCATTCAATGCGAACGTTAGGGACAGATTTTAGCGAAAATGAGCTCCGCGCACGCTAAACTTCGCGCGAGCCTTCGCCAAGCAATCGTAATGACCCACGTTATGGGCATCGCTCGCGATGAAGCTGTACAGGTTCTGATCGAACAGGCGCTGTGCCGGCTTTTTCTCGCGACCAAAGCGACCGCCGGCAATAAAGTCCGCCGAAGCCTGCAGCTTGCAGCCCATATCGACCAGGCGCTCCGCCACGCTTACATCCTTTTGAACCGCACGATAGCGCTCAGGATGAGCGATGATCACCTGGTAGCCACGGCACTGCAAATCGTAAATCGTGTTCTCGTACTCTCTAAACGCATACGCATCGGCATGCGTCGAAAGCTCGAGCAGAAACTCGTTGGTTCCATCGAAATGCAAGTGCTCCGCGGCGTCGATACCAAGCTCAACGAGCTTTCGATGGTTGACCTCGAAGCCCATCTGGAGCGGAAAACCGTCAGCGTTATCACGCAGCAGCTCAAAGGCATCCCACATCTTGTCGTAATCAAAATAGGGATCACGGCAGTGAGGAGTGCAAACGATTCTGGTTACACCGGCCCGCTTGGCAGCCTCGAGCATCGCCAAGCTCTCATCGAGATCGGCGGCGCCGTCGTCTACACCCGGCAAGATATGGCAATGAATGTCACGCATAGGTCAGCCTTAATCAACTAAACGTTTGCTCGGTTGGTGAAGATGCCCTTTTTGGAAGTCCCCTGATCGTCGGAGCCCTTCTTCACCTTCTTACCGTCCTTGGTGTAGTAGGAGTAGTAGTACTCGCTGGTCTCGGTCTCGCAGTAGTTCATAACGGTACCGATGAGCTTGACCTTCTCGGACTTCTTAAGCTGGCCGATAGCGTTGAGTGCCTCCTCGCGCTTGGTGAAGTCCTCGCGCACCACGAACAGCGTACCGTCGGTCAGGCTGGCAATCTCGGCAGCATCGATGAAGGTGCCGACCGGGGGAGCATCAAAGATGACGTACTGGAACTTGGCGGACAGTGCCTTTACCAACTTGGCAAAGCGGTGAGAGACGATGATGTCGGCAGGATTGGGAATATGAGGCTCCGCATCGAGGAAGTAGAAGTTCTTCTGACCCGTCTCGACAATTGCCTGGTCAATGGAGATCTGCTCGGAAAGGACCGCATAGAGTCCGCCGCGCGAACGAACGCCGAGCATATCGGAAAGGGACCTGCGGCGCATATCGGCCTCAACCAGGAGCACGGACTTGCCGCTCGTGGCGATTGCCTGAGCAAGGTTAATGGAAACCGTAGACTTGCCCTCGTTGGGAATCGAGGAGGTAACGGTGATGGTGCGAATGGGGTCGTCCACGCTCGCAAAGCGGATGTTGGCCAGAAGGGTCTTGGCGGCATTCTGTACAACGAGCTTATCGGTGTTCTTTGCCTTAGCCATGCCTATTTACCACCTTTCATAGCCGGAATTCGGCCAACAACGGGAATGCCCAGGAGCTCTTCTGCCTCTTCGGCACCGCGGATGCGGGTATTGAGCATGTCTGCCAAAACGACATAGGCGACTGCGATAAAGATACCGGCGAGGAACGCGACAGCAACGTACAGCGTGCGCTTGGGGCCGCTGGGGACTTCGGGAGTCTTAGCCTCGTCGATAACGTTGATGCTCTGGGCAGCGCCGACGTTCTGAGCGACCGTACTCACCGAGCTGGCCATGGCCTTTGCGACCTTAGCCGTCTCCTTGGCATCGGTGCCGGTAACCGAAAGCGTAATGACACGCGTGGTGGTCTCGGAGGAAACAGACACCTTGTAGTCATCCAGGTCAGCAAGGCCCAGCTCATTGGCAGCACCGCTCTTAACGCTATCGCTATCCAGCAGCGTGGCGATATCGTTGGAAAGCATCTGGCTCGCCGAGAGATCGTTGTAGCTCATCTGACCGCTATCGTCGGTTTTGGCGAGAATGTACATGCTCGTCGTCGCGGTGTAGGTGTTGTCCATCGCAACGAAGGACACGATGCCCATGGCGATCGCACAGACCACCGGAAGGGTGATGACCAGCTTGAGGTGCTTCTTCAGCAGCTGGAACAGTTCGAGAAGGGTCATGCAGCTTGCCTTTCATTTCCCCAGTTCGGATTGACAAAACTGTCCGTATGTTATCGCATCTTTTTACCGAGACCAAACTCTATACATAAGAAACAGGCTCTCCTGTAAAAATGTCGGAAGCAATCGTAAAATTGCACAACAACGCCGCACCCGAAAGTCAAATGCGGCGTCTACATCAATACCTATGTTGTATCGCTATGCGAATGGCTCGTCCTGCTGTATGGGAAACGTCACCGTAATGGTGGTTCCCACGCCCAACTCGCTCGACAGATCGAGCGTGGCGTGATGATACAGGGCCGCATGCTTGACAATGGCAAGCCCCAGACCGGTTCCGCCGCGCGCCTTGGACCTACTCTTGTCCACGCGATAGAACCGCTCAAATACCTTGCCCTGCTCTTCAGGCGCGATACCGATTCCCGTGTCGGCGACCGCAAGGAACGGATGGCCTTCGTCGTTGGTGCCGCACTGCAGCGTAACCGTACCGCCGGGTCGATTGTAGCGGATGGCGTTGCTTGCCAGATTATAGATGAGCTCGTCAATCAAGCGCGACACGCCCTCGATGACCACAGGCTTGGTCTCATGACTTATCGTCACATTCGCCTGACGGGCGACCTGTTCAAGACGCTGCTCAACCGCGTAGATGGCACGCGAGAGCTCAATAGGCTCCGTGGACCCAATGGGCACCGCCTCGCCCTCAGTTGCACGCTCGGCCTCGTCCAAGTTAGACAGCGTAAGGATGTCGTTGACAAGCGCTGCCAAACGGCCCGCCTCACGATAGATGCGACCGCCAAAGTTGCGCAGGTCGTCCTCGCCCTCGACCATGCCGTTTGCGATGAGCTCGGCATAGCCCGAAATCGCCGTAAGCGGCGTCTTGAGCTCATGAGTGATATTCGCCGTGAACTCGCGGCGCATACGGTCGTTGTCCGCTAGCACCGCCATTTGGCGCTTGAGCTCCTGGCGCTGCGACTCGATACGCTCAAGCATGGGGACCATCTCGGCATAGGCGTGCTCATAGCTACGGCGTGGGTGGTCCAAATCCACCTCTTGCAACGGCGCGATGATGGCACGGGACTCGCGGCGCGCCATAAAAAACGAGAGTACCGCACCCGCTGCTGCGATAAGCAGCATCGGCGCCACCATCGACAGCAAAATCGCCGCAACGCCAGGCTGGGCCTGCGCCAAGCGGACAACCTGGCCGTTATCAAGGGCGACGGCGCGATACAGCATAATCTCGTCGAGCGTAGAGCTTGCGCGCTCCGCGGAACCCGAACCATTCTCAAAGGCCTCGATGACCTCGGGGCGATCGCCATGGTTGGGCAGTGTGGAAGGCGGCGCCTCGTTGTCGTAGGCAACCGATCCATCCTTATTAATCAGCGTGATGCGCAAGTCCTCGCGATCAAGGCTACGCAAGAACGGGATGGGCTCCTGCTGCTCGTCGAGGGCGGCAGCAATGAGCTCGGTTTCCTGCGCCAGATTGGCACTCGTGGCATCCGCCAAGGTGTTTTGCACAAAGAACGCACCCAGCACCGTAAACGCCACGATAACCGCCATGGCGCAGACAAAGATCGTCACAAAAACGCGGTGCGACAGCGTATGTTTTCCCTGGGGAGCGAAGACCACGGGTTACTCCTCCGATGCGGTGGCCGCGGTGACGTCACCTTCGGCACCATCACCGGCAGAAGGCTCGGCCAAGCGGTAGCCCACGCCGCGCACGGTCTCGATGGCGCTGGCATGCTCGCCCAGTTTTTGGCGAAGCGTCTGCACGTGCACGTCAACGGTGCGCGAACCGCCGTCGAAGTCCCAGCCCCACACGCTCTGCAGCAACGACTCGCGGGTAAAGACCACGCCGGGCTTGCGCATGAGGTACTCGAGCAGGTCGAACTCGCGCAGGGTGAGCTTAAGCGGCTCGCCGGCAACGGTCACCTCGCGATGGCTGGGCGAGAGCACAATGTCGCCCACGCTGAGCACATCGCTCGCCTGCTTGACCATGCCGCCGCGACGCAGCAGTGCGCGGCAGCGACTCGCAAGCTCCATGAGCGAAAACGGCTTAGTCAGGTAATCGTCAGCACCGCCATCGAGCGCCATCACCTTGTCGAGCTCGGTGTCCTTGGCGGTAAGCATCATGATGGGCACCGTCGCCGTCAGGCGGTCGGCGCGCAGGCGGCGCATAATCGCCAAACCATCGGTATCGGGCAGCATGATGTCGAGCAGGACAGCATCGGGTACCCGTCGCGCCACGGCGGCCTTAAACTCGCCATCGCACGAAAAGCCCTCGGCCTCGATTCCCTGCTTGCGCAGCGCGTAGACCGTCAGATCCCTGATGTTGTCATCGTCCTCGACGTAATAGATCATGTTGAACCCCTTTGCGGCCGGCATGACCGCATCTTAACCCTAAAGGTACCTTTACTAGATGGTATCAGCCAAAACGTCCCGTCAAATAATCCGCCGTGCGCGGATCGGTCGGATTCTTGAAGAGTTGCGCGGTGGGCGCGTGCTCCACCAACTCACCCAGCAAGAAAAACGCGACCGAGTCGGAGATACGCGCCGCCTGCTGCATATTGTGCGTAACGACCACGAGCGTACAGGTCTCTTTGAGCTCGCAGGCCAGCTGCTCCACCACCAGCGTCGATACGGGGTCGAGCGCCGAGGTCGGCTCGTCCATCAGCAGAATGTCGGGCTGCACGGCAAGTGCGCGGGCGATGCACAGGCGCTGCTGCTGTCCACCCGAAAGACCCAGGCCCGACTCTTTGAGCTTGTCCTTGACCTCGTCCCACAGGGCAGCGCGACGCAGGGAGTCCTCGACCAGTTCATCGAGCACGACGCGGTCGCGCATGCCCATACCGCGCGGCCCATAGGCGACGTTGTCGTAGATGCTCATGGGAAACGGGTTGGGGCGCTGGAACACCATGCCCACGCGCTGGCGCAAACGGCAGATGTCGTAATCGCCCAGAATATCTTGGCCGTCGAGCGCAATCTTGCCCTCGATGCGGCAATCCTTGATGCCGTCGTTCATGCGGTTAAAGCAGCGCAGCAACGTCGACTTGCCGCAGCCCGAAGGCCCGATGAACGAGGTGATCTGCTTGTCGCGAATCTTGATATTCACGTCCTTGAGCGCATGATGGTCGCCATAGAACAGGTCGAGGCCCTCGACGTCGATGCGCGTCGGCGAGGCGGCAAGATCCTCTGCCGTGGGACGAGTCGCATCCCCAACCTCGCGCTCGTGCGCGGCCTCGGCCTGCGCTTCCATGAGTTCTTCAAGCTCCGTGGGCTCCGCAGCCGCAGCAGCCGTCATACCGCATACCTCCATATCGATATCAATTCAGCAGTATCGATAGTAGGAATCGCGGCTCATATGTACGTGAGCGCATTGTCAAGTGTTTGTAAGGGCACGCTGGCTATGCGGCGGGCAGCTCGATGGTGAATATCGTGTGTTCGGGCGTCGATTCACATGCAACGGTACCGCCGTGTGCCGCGATGATCTCCTTGGCAATAGCAAGGCCCAGACCGGCACCACCGCGATTAGTCGCACGCGCCGCATCCAGGCGATAGAACTTCTCAAAGATCACCTTGAGCTTAGCCGCAGGGATAGGATCGCCCTGATTGATAAAGCGCACGCGCACGCCGCCATCGTCTTGGCGACCGGCCTCAATCGTGATAGTCGAGCCCTCATAGCTATAGGCGACGGCGTTTTTCATGATGTTGTTGAACACGCGAGCCATCTTGTCGCCATCCACGAGCACCGTCAGGTCCTCGCGAATATCAACTTGGACTTCCTTATGCTGCTCGTTGAGGATGGGATAGAACTCGTCAGTCACCTGAGCCAGCAGCAACCCCAGATCAACATAGCCGCACGTGAGCACGATATCGTGGAAGTCAAAGCGCGTGATATCGAAGAACTCTTCGATGAGCGTATCGAGCCGGTGCGCCTTGTCGAGCGCCACGCCCGTAAAGTGCGCACGTTGCTCAACCGGCAACTCAGGAGCTTCTTGCAGCAGCGAAAGATAGCCCACCACACTGGCAAGCGGGGTGCGTAGGTCATGTGCCAAGTACGTGACCAGATCGTCCTTGCGATGCGACTCGTCACGCAGAGCTTGCTGCACCTTGCGCTCACGGTCACGCACGCGGTTAAGGGCGCCCTCGACCTCCAAGAAGTCGCCGTCGATGTTGTCCCAGGTGTCGGGGTGATCGATCAGGCGATCTTGAATACGAGCGGCCAGCACACAATCGGCATGCTGCTCGCCCTGCTCGTAGCCCTGGTAGTACAGGGCGCGGCCGCACAAGAACAGCACGCACACGGCAAGCGCCAGCACAAAGCCAAGCATGTTGAATACAAAGCCGGCATCGAACAACACCGGCCCTTCGATGCCGCCGAGTGCCATGGCGCCAATCGCCAACGTCATGGCCCACGCGGCGCCGCCAATCACCACGCAGCGGCACACGACCTCAAATCGATCGATCAGCAAAAAGCCGACAAGCAGCACCGCCAAGATTCCGACGATGTTGTCGATGCCAATCAGCAGCAGGCTCAGCAAAAAGAGCAGCACCGTTGCAAGCGCGCGGTTGTCGACGACCGACCTCACGTATTCAAAGAGCCGATCGGGCACCTCGAACGCTTGCCTATCGTCTTTTGTCATATCAGGATCCTCACAAGCGAAAAGCGTTATTCGATGATGTAGCCGACGCCCCAGACGTTTTTGATAAAGCGTGGCTTTTGTGCGTCGTCGCCGATCTTTTCGCGCAAGTGGCGAATGTGCACCATCACCGTATTGTTGGAGCCGGGCATAAAGTCCTCGTTCCACACCGCGCGAAACAGGTCCTCCACGGCCACCACGCTGCCGCGATGCTCGACCAGATACAGCAAGATTGAATACTCGGTGGGCGTGAGGCGTACCGGTGCACCGTCCACCGTCACGGAACGAGCGTCGCGGTTGATCTCCAAGCCGTCGAGCTGAATGGTCGGCGACTCGGCCGCCTGCGCACGGCTACCGTAGCTGGTGTAGCGGCGAAGCTGAGCGTGCACGCGCGCGATGAGCTCCAGCGGACGGAACGGCTTAACCACGTAATCGTCCGCGCCAAGCGAAAGGCCCCCGATCTTGTCTTGCTGGGCATCGCGCGCCGTCAGCATGATCACGGGATAGGTATGGCTGGAACGGATCGTACGCAGCAGCTCAAACCCATCGATATCGGGCAGCATGACATCCAGCAGCGCCAAATCAAACTCCTGCTCCAAAATCGCCTTGGCGGCATCGGCCCCGCTATAGGCAATCTGGACATCAAAGCCCTCTTTTGTAAGGTAGATACCAACCAAGTCGGCGATGGCCTTCTCGTCATCAACTACCAGTATGCGCTCGTTCATGCGTGCTCCTCTCGCGCTCCATTATGCCCGAGGCGACGCACGCCACACACAACAAGCGTGGGTGATTAAGTCGGCCTTAAGCGCCCTTGTGCCCGTTCGGGAGCGGATGTGGGCCACGCACGCACGCGATGATCGCCGACGACGGCAAACGATATACTCTAGTTCCAGAAGAGACCATCCCGTCGAAAGCGAAACCTGTGAAGACCCTCACCTCTTTTGCAAAGCGCTCAGCCCAGCTTGCCGCCGGCTTTGTCTGCGCTATCGCCCTTGCCGCTGGCGTGCCCACCGTCGCTGGCGCCCAAGTGCTCACGACCGACAATGTTTGCGGCAAAACCGCCGATGCGCGCGGCATCTCGGCCGAAAACCTGCCCGATATCGATGCGACCAATGCCCTCGTCATGGGCAAAGACGGTACCGTCTACTATGCCCGCGGCGCCGATGAGCAGGTCAAGATTGCCTCGATCACCAAGGTCATGACCGCAATCCTAACCGTCGAGAATTGCAAGATGGACGAGAAGGTCACGGTGAGCAACGCCGCAGCCACCGTGGGTAATTCGACCGCTGGCTTGCTCGAAGGCGACGAGCTTACCGTGGAGCAGGCACTGCGCGGCCTGATGATTCCCTCGGGCAACGACGCCGCCATCGTTCTCGCCGAATATGTGGGCAAGAAGATCGACCCTAAGACCAAAGACGCTGAGGCCACATTTGTGAAGGCCATGAACGAGCGCGCTAAGAAGCTCGGCTGCACCGGCACGCTTTTTGAAAACCCGCATGGTCTGGACTTTGATGAGTGGGCTGGCGATATGCACTCAACCGCACACGACGTAGCGCTGATGATGCAGGAGGCCATGAAAAACAACACGATCCGCGAGGTCGTAGCGAGCGAGGATTCCTGGATCGAGGTCACGGGCGCCGACGGCACCGACCATTCGCATTCCATGGACACGCATAACTATTTGCTGGGCCAAGATGGCAACATCGGTGGCAAGACCGGCACCACCGACGATGCAGGCTATTGCTTTACGAGCGCCTACAACCGCGATGGCGACGAGATCTACACCGTTGTTTTGAACTCCACCACCACCGACCAGCGCTTTACCGATACCGCAACCCTTGCCAACTGGTACTACGGTCACAAGGTGACGGTCGCGATCGCCAACACGCAGGAAAAGACCGCCAACGGCAACCCGCTTATGGCGCGCGTTAGCCAGACAGATTGGACGGACAAGACGATCGACGCCACGCTCGCCGACCCCACGGCGCAAGCGACCGTGTTTTCCCTTGCCGGCGAGGTGACCGAAAAGGTTAGCTACGACGATCTTTCGGGCACGGTGCATGTGGGCGACAAGGTGGGCAGCGTTACGCTCAAGCAGGACGGCACCAAGATCGCCGTCATGGACCTAGTTGCCGACGAGGAAGGCGCAGGGCCCAATCCCATCGAGTGGCTGCTCGTGAAGCTCGACCGCCTGGGCCGCCGCATCGACAACCGGCCACTCACGGCAGAGAGCGAGACCGTAGCCAAGGCGCCCGAGATGTAAGATCGAAGAACAATACACTCGCTGAAATGAGGCGTCCAACGGGGCACCTCATTTTTTGAGGGTTCGAATCCCCAGCCTCCTTTCTCCGCACAAAAAAGGGCCCCAAATGGGACCCTTCTTCAAATTCATACTGGCGGAGAGCTGGGGATGTCCGGGCATGCTACGCATGCCCTCCGGCTTCAAAGCCTGGCGGCTTTTCGCCCACGGGCTACAAACGCTTTCGCGTTTGCTTAACGCCCGTGCCCTCTCGGGTTCGAATCCCCAGCGCCCTTTCTCGATAATAAAAAAGGGCCCCCGATGGGACCCTTCTTTAAAGTTAAACTGGCGGAGAGCTGGGGATTCGAACCCCAGATGCCCTTTTGGGGCATACTCGCTTAGCAGGCGAGCACCTTCGGCCTCTCGGTCAGCTCTCCGTAACAGCCGTTCTATAGTAACCAAACAGCCAAGGATGGGCAAGAGGAAATTTTCTAATTGCCTAGCATCCTTTCCTCCTTGGAAGCTTCGCCTACCCCAGCGAGCGGTTGAGGGAGCCGAGCTCGTCGTTGCCCATGGTGCGCCACATTTGGAAGATGCAACCGCGTGCCAGGAAAAAGAAGCCGTTGTCGACCAGTTGCACAGCGGCATCTGCCAGCTGATTCGTCACGGCGGACACTGGCGGCAGCTCGAGTCCAGCCTTGCGGATGGTCTCGACCGCTTCCTCGAACGTCGGAGGCTCGCTGACGCCCATCTCGTTCATAAGGCCCTGCATTTCTTCCAGCGCGCTGCTGCCCGATTCCTCACCGCGCGGCACCAGACGGTAACAAGCCAGCGCCAGGTCGAGCTGATCACAATTCCAATAGGCAAACGCCAAGCGATAGAACAGGTAGCCGATTGCAGAACGATCGCTGGCAATACGTAGGCCGTGGCGCGCCACCTCGATAATCTCGTCAAAGCGCTCCAGACGCGCAAGCACGTTGATGAGCGCGAAGTGCGATTGCATGGACGAGCGCGCCAGATCGTAAAGATGACGCACCTCGGGCAGCGCTCGTTCAAAGTCCTCTTGCTCGGCGTAAAAACTGCAGATCTCGTGCTGGGCAAAGTACAGCGCATCGGGCGCACGAAGGATTCGCACAGAGCGGTCTTCTTCCAACACCGGTAGCACCATGCGCACCAGCTGGTTATCGCAAAACTGCGTTTGAACCGGACCTGTCGCCAAAAGCTCGGCGACGGCACACTTAGCCTCCAACTCCTCGACAAGACGGGAAAAGCCTTCAAAAGCACCTGTACGGTCAACTTTTGCCTGCTCGCGCAATTCAACAACACGGGCCACGTATGGGTCGTCGTCCTCTTCCATGACCTCCAACTCGTCAGCCGTATCGGCAAGTAGCAGATCGCGCAGCGCCGGCGGCAGCGTGCGATGGTCATCACGCGGACGAGCATGAACCTCCGCAGGCTCAATCGTCTCCGGAGCGGTTGACTCATACGCCTCAAGCACACGCTTGCACGGCATATCGTCCATGTCCATGCTCTCAAGATCCTTGGCGACAGGCACGCAATCGGCCAGATAGGCCGCGCGCCCAAAGAAATACGTTGCGACAACGCGCTCGCCCTGCTCACTGTCGGGAGCAGCAATCTGCACATAGCAGCGCGTGATGCAGGCGCCCGCGGCAAAACACGCTGCCGCAAGTGTGAGTGCCACGCGCGCATCGTGCTCCGCGGCCCAGATCGCACGCGTGTCCTCGTCCAGCTCGCGCCAGGCGTCATCTTGGGCGTCGTATTCACGTTGCGGCATGGCATCCACGACAGAGTGCCCAAACCGAACGAGCATAATCCCCTCGGCAACGTTTGCCCGATAGGTATAGTCGAGCCGCGTGACCACGTTGAGCGCCTCAACGATTCGCGCAAAACGCGTGCGCACGTCCCACTCGCCGCCCGGCTGGCACGAAACCGTTCCCGGCTTGGCCCACGGGTTATCGCTCGAAGCCGTATCGAGCAGGCGAGGAACATCGTTGGTCGTCTTGGCGATATGCCACGCATCAAAGAGCGCGCAGCCCTCAAGGCTCGGCGAGGATGCCGCGGGGGCCAATCCGGCCCCGATGCGCTCAAGGATGCCGGAGAGGCGGTTGAGACGGCACTCGATGGCAAGCAGCATGTCAATCTCGTCCTGGTCCAACAGGCTACGATCAAAATTGAGATAGAAAATCTTTGAGCGATCAATGCGAGCCAGGCTCATCTCGGACTTGGCAGCGATGGTGCGCAGGCGGGGCAAGTCAATTTCGCTCATAAGGGCGGCGGCATAGCGCTCGATACCGCTCGGATTCTCGGCATGGTCAACGCGGTAAAGCAGCGTCTCGATAGCATCAGGGAGCGGTGCCGTGTTAAAGCCCAAAAACACCTCGACCGGCTCGGACAACTTTACGAGCTTGATCTTGTCGACAACGTTTTGCATGTCCGCATCGAGACCGTCGACGCCCGCCGTGTTCGCAATAGCGCTTTCGGAGTTGGCAAATATCACGTAGCGCAAGAACATCGAGGCCATGAACTCGCCGTAAGGAAGGGCGCGAGTCGAATTCCATGTCTCGTGGTCGGACTGCTCGCGCATGGGGCCTTCGGGAGAGCCGACGGTTCGCGCGCACGCGCGCATTGCACCGTTGGCTTCCCTTACCATAATCTCACCAATACTGGAATCCGACTCGTCAAGGACTAGTTCCATGTCGGGATCGTTGGACAGCGGAGCCTCGCTAACGGGGCGGTCCACCTTGAACACCTCACCCGAAACGCTTACGTAGCCCAAAAGCGACACATGACTTTTGCCAACGAATTCGACGACATAACAAGATTCACGCTGATCCTCGCCAAAGAGTTTCCAGACCACGCCATATGAGCGTCCCGCAGGCTGCTCGGGCATCGCCGGAAAGCGCTTCTTGGGATCGAGAAACCTGAGCTTGTATGTCGGACGCTCTGCCACGAAATATCACCCTGATCGGTCGCTTGAAGAAGGAGTGGTCGCGAATAAGTCGCGACATCTACTCGGAATCTTACACGAGTCGACAGGAAATAGTCCGCTTTACGCCCGCGCCTCGACCGAGGTTCGAATCCATGCGGTGCTTA
>CABQLI010000057.1 GCA_902464965.1 uncultured Collinsella sp. | reverse complement strand
GCGACTTGACAAACTCGACAATCTCGTTGATTTCGTCGTCCGAGACAAAGCAGCCCTGGATACGGCGAGGCTTGCCCCAGTCGACCTTGGAGAACAGCATGTCGCCCAAACCGGTAAGCTTTTCGGCACCCATCTGGTCGATAATGACGCGCGAGTCGATGCCCGTGGCGACGTTAAAGGCGATGCGGTTGGTGATGTTGGCCTTGATGAGGCCCGTCACCACGTTGGAGCTGGGGCGCTGCGTAGCCACGATAAGGTGAATACCGGCGGCACGGCCCAGCTGGGCGATACGAACGATCGAGGCCTCGACATCCTTACCGGCAACCATCATCAGATCCGAGAGCTCGTCAATGATGATGACCAGGTAGGGCATCTTTTGCGGCGGGTTGTCGTAATGCTCAAACTCGCCGGCGGCCTGCTTTTCGTTGTAGGTCGAGATCTTACGCACGTTGAGACGCTCGAAGACCTTCAGGCGACGCTCCATCTCGGACACGGCCCATTGCAGAGCGCTCGCGGCCTGCTTGGGCTCGGTCACTACAGGCACGTAAAGATGCGGCAGACCGTTATAGCCCGCAAGCTCGACGCGCTTGGGGTCGACCATGATCAGGCGAACGTCCTCGGGAAGGGCGCGCATGAGCAAGGTCGTGATGATGGAGTTGATCATGACCGACTTACCGGAACCCGTGGTACCGGCGATCAGCAGGTGGGGCATCTTGGCAAGGTCGGCGACGACCGGCGTACCCTCGGCATCTCGACCGATGGCGAGCTCGAGCGGACCGCCCTTCACATAGGGAAGCACGTCGCCCAGGTTGACGTTCTGGCGCTTGCGATTGGGGATCTCGATACCCACAAGCGAGGTGCCGGGGATCGGGGCAAAGATACGCACCGACTGGGCAGCAAGCGATAGCGCGATATCGTCCTCGAGGCTCGAAATCTTGCTCACGCGCTCGCCCTCGCCAGGTTGCAGCTTAAAGGTCGTCACCGTGGGGCCGGCGATCCAGCCGACCACGCGGGCACTACGACCAAACTCCAGCAAGGTGGACTGAAGCGACTCGGCAGTCTGTTCCAGCTCCTTGTCAGAAGACGCGGAGGAAGCCGACTGCGGGTTGGCATGCAGAATCTCAAGTGGCGGAAGCTTGAGGCCGTCCTCTTCTTCGCCCTCGTTATCTGCGGCGCCGCCGTCCGCTCCCCCATCGCTAGCCGCAGCCGATTCAACAGCACTCGAGGCAGACGCATCGGCAACCTTGGGATACTTCAAGAAGTCGGGGATCTGAGGTGCTGCCGAGACAGGATTCACGGCAAACGGCGGCTCGGACTCGTCGATCTTATCGGGGTCGTCTTCCATCGAAAGCTGACCGGTTACCTGGTCGCGCTTTTCATGGCGACGCGGCAGCAAAGATGTCTTTGCGGTCTCAATCGGAGCCTCGTCGTCCTCGTCATCGCCCTCGGTGAGCTCAATCTCGCTCTCGGACCAAGACGGGTCGGGCTCACTCGTATTGAGTTTGGGCGCAGCCTTGCCCTTCTTGGCATGGCGGCGCGGCAACAGCGTCGTCTTAGCGCGCTCAGCTTCCACGGCATCGGACACGTCGACAAACGGATCCTCGTCCTCGTCGTCATCGTCCAAAACCGGGTCCACATCGTTGCCCATGACCGTGGTCACGGCAGCATCGGAGCCCTTTTGACGAAGAATGCTCAGGTGAGGACGGGCAACGCCGGGCACCGACAGGGCCTCATCGTCACCCCACGGACTCGCGTTAACATCGGCACGACGGCGCTCGGCAAAATCGGCCGCACGGTCGCGAGCAGAGCGCAAAACGCCGCCCACCGAAAAGCCGATGATGACCAGGCCCACGACGACAAGCCCCAGCAAGACAACCATGGCAATAGGTTTGCCCAGGGCGTTTTGCAAGGTACTTGCGATAAAGGCACCAATGTAGCCGCCCGACGCGGAAAGGTTCTGCGGCGTAAACATGAGGTCGCACGAGTCGGTCGTACCCGGCACCATCAGCGACAGGATAGAGACAATGGCCACAAAGACCACAGCGCCGCCCGCAACAGAGCGCACGTTGAGCGGCGAGTCCTCGCCTAAAAAGAGCGTGGCGGCAAACAGCAAAATGACGATCGGCAGCACGTAGGCGCCCAGACCAAAGCCCAAGTGGTAGAAACCGGCAACCGCAGCCGTAACGGGTGCGGTCGCCGGCGAAATCACGGCAATAAAGGACGCAATCGCCAAAACGGCAATGACCACGCCGGCGATATCGCGGTTGGCCGAGGGCTCGACCAAGGGCTCGAAATCATCGAACTCGGACTCGTGGCCCTTATTGGCACGCAGATGGGAACCGGCACCCTTAGCAGATGCCGGTTGGTTGTTGGCCTTATTGCCTTTGGCGTTTTGTGCAGATCCGCGCGCCAAACTAAACCTCCATGACGACCGGGATGATCATCGGACGAGTGCGCGTACGGCTCCAGATAAAGTTGGAGAGCGAGTCGCGCACGGCCTTGCGAATGGCATCGGAACCGCTGCTCGTAAAGCTGAACTTGCCCTTCTCGATCGTCTTCATGATGGACGCGGAGGCATCCTCGGAGAACTGGTCGTCGATGGCAAACGAGACGCCGCGGCCCGAGAACTCGATGGCCTCGATCTTCTTGTGCTTGAGCGAGACGATAGCAACAGCGGTAACCATACCGTCGTTGGCGAGCTTCTGGCGATCACGCAAGACGATGGGGTCGGTATCGCCGATGCGCAGGCCGTCGACGTAAACGACGCCGGACTCGACGGGCGTACCGCGCTTGACGATACCGCCGCGCATCTCGAGCGTGTCGCCGTTGTCGAGGATAAAGATATGATCGTCCTTGAGACCCATCTTGCGGGCCAGCTGGGCATGGGCGCGCAGATGCACGGCTTCACCGTGAACCGGCATAAAGTACGTGGGCTTGGCCATGGCCATCAGGAGCTTGAGCTCCTCCTGGCTACCGTGACCGGAAACGTGAACGAGAGCGCGGTTCTTATCCCACACGTCGCAGCCGAGCTTGGCCAGGCTGTTGACGACCTGCTGGACGGCTTTCTCATTGCCGGGAACAGGAGTTGCCGAGAGGATAACGGTATCGCCCTCGTGGATGGAGAGCGTCTTGTGCTCGCCATTGGCCATGCGGGACAGGGCCGACAGCGGCTCGCCCTGCGAACCAGTGCACATGACGACGATCTTGTCGTCAGGCAAATTATCGATATCAAAGGCATCGATAATATCGGCATCGTCGATGTTGAGGTAGCCCAGCTCGCGCGCCACGCGGGTGTTCGTGAGCATGGAGCGACCGGTCACAACGACCTTACGGCCGCACTTGCGGGCAGCATCGCAGATCTGCTGCAAACGATGGATGTGGCTCGAGAACGACGCTACGAACACGCGACCCGGGGCGTTCTTGATGGCGTGTAGCAAGTTGGGACCGACCTCGGCCTCGGACTTGGTAAAGCCGGGAACCGTGGCATTGGTGGAGTCGGAAAGCAGCAGGTCGATGCCCTGCTTGGCAAAGCGGCTGATAGCGGCATAGTCGGGCGTGACGCCGTCGATGGGCGTCTGGTCGAGCTTAAAGTCGCCGGTGTGCATAACGGTGCCCTGGTTGGTGCGAATGAACACGCCCAGAGCGCCGGGGATGGAGTGCGTCATCGAGAAGAAGTCGAGCGAGATGCCACCGAGGTTGACATGGCTGCCGCCTTTGACCTCGCGGAACTTGGGCGCGCGGATGCGGAACTCAGAAAGCTTGCCCTCGATAAAGCCAAGCGTCAGCTTGCTCGAAAAGATGGGCACCTTGTTGTTGAGGTCCTGTAGCAGGTACGGAAGCGAACCGGTGTGGTCCTCGTGGCCGTGGGTGACGACGATACCGCGGAGCTTCTCCTCATTCTCCAAAACATAGGTGTAGTCGGGAAGCACCAGGTCGATACCGGGCTGGGAGTCATCCGGGAACATGAGACCGGCGTCGACGAGCACCATGTCGTCGCCGCACTCGAAGACCGTCATGTTCTTGCCGATGCCGTCAAGGCCGCCGAGCGGGATGATCTTCAAGGGAGATGATTTTTTAGCTGCCATAGGTTCGTGTGGTTTCCTTTCTTCGAAACGGGTCTGGAACAACCGACGGGACGCTTCTGGCAAACCGACCGCCGGGAACGTACAAACATGCATCACAGAGTCGATGCAATAACCAAAATATGATACCCATTTGCACGAGCACAGACCACCCATGCATCAAAGCCCCATCTGGACCTGTATATCCCGCCGGTTTCCCGTGGGGCGGGCACTGATGAAGTTTCCTGCTCTACAGTCCTGCTCACGACGGAGGCCACATTAAGTGGCCTCCTGTTCGTGCGGAACTCGCGACAAATTAAACTCCGCGCCGGGCGCCACTCAGCCGGGAGACAACGTGCTCGGAACCTTAAATAGCCTCCTCTCCAAACGGGCACGTTGAATGCACGGTACAATTGCTTCGGACTTTTCTTTTATTTAATAGTGGGGTTAATTCATGGCAGAATCTCGTGCGGAGCGTAAGGCTCGTCGTGCTTTGATCGAGGCGGCTGAGGGGTCAGAGGAGAAAAAATCTTCTAAGAAATCCAAGTCGTCTCAGGACGCGAAGGGTAAGTCGGCCAAGGGCAAGGCTAAGGCCAAGCGTCCCGGCTCTCGTCGGAACGAGGATAAGGCATCTCAGACTCGCTCCAAGCGCTCGCATAAAGATCGGGTTTCGTCTGCGCGTAAGGCTGTGGACCCCAAGTCTCCTTGTTCCATCATGAAAGCTTGCGGTGGGTGCACGGCACTCAATCGTCCTTATAAAAAGCAGTTGGCAGCTAAGCAGGCTGCTATGGAGGAGCTTTTTGCTGCTCTTTGCGGGCGCGAGGGTATTAGCGTCGACCCCATTCGCGGTATGGGAGTCACCCTGGGCGACCCGGGCAAATATCCTGCGCCACGTGGCTTTCGTCATAAGGCTGCCACTCCCTTTGCTCCCGGTAAGGAGGGCGCCGTCCGTTGCGGTTTCTTTGAGCGCGGCACGCACAAGATCGTTGCCGTACCCGAATGCCCCGTCGAGGCACCGGGCGCCCGTCAGATTCTCAACGGCATCGCACGCGAAGCTGAGCGGCTGCATATTCCCGCCTTTAATGAGGACAAGCATCTTGGTTTGCTTCGCTATGCCGTCGTCCGCTGCGGTTGGCATACCGACCAGGTCATGGTCACGCTCGTGACCGCTCAGCGCGACTTGCCGCATGCGCAGGAGTTCTTTGAGGCTGTCGCCGCACTCAATCCGCACATCGTCACCGTCGCCCAAAACATCAACGGACGTCCCGGCAACGCCATCCTCGGCGAGGAAACCCGCATTGTATATGGCGCCGAGTGCATGCGCGACCAGCTGCTCGGCTGCGAGTTCGATATCTCCCCCACCGCGTTCTACCAGACCAACCCGCAGCAGACCGAGCTGCTCTATCAGCTCGCGATTGACGGCATGGACCTGCAGCAGGGCGACGTACTCATGGATGCCTATTGCGGTAGCGGAACTATCGGTCTGTGCGCCGCGAAGGATGCCCAGGACAGAGGTATCGGCATCATGCTGCTCGGCGTAGAGCGCAACCCGGCGGGCATTGCCGATGCACGTCGCAATGCCGAGCTCAACGGCCTCACCCGCAGCGCTTGGTTTATGGCCGACGACGCCACCGATTACATCCTGGATGCCGCCGATAACAACGAGCGGATCGACGTCCTTTCCATCGACCCGCCGCGTGCCGGCTCTACCCCCGAGTTCCTCGAAGCTGCCTGCGCACTTAAGCCGCGCCGCATCACCTATATCAGCTGCAACCCCGTGACTCAAGAGCGCGACCTGCATCAGCTCCTCGACGGAGGCTATCGCCTGCTCAAGATCACGCCCGTCGACATGTTCCCTCACACCGACCACACCGAAACCGTAGCGGTCCTCGAACGCCGCTAACCAACCTCAGTAGATTTTTGGGACAAGAAAGGGGGCGACCCGCCTGGGCCGCCCCCTTCGCTTGGTTTATAAACTCCGCTACATCCCATTGCGCAGATCGCACACGCCGGCTGCCGCCATCTCGCGCAGCAGCGTCTCGCGGTCGCGCGTCACGATCAGATCCAACGGGAAGTGAATCTCGTCGAGCATCTTGCGAGCGTAATCGAGCTTACCAATTGCCATGCCAATGTGCGCATCGGTCGAAACGCCAATGCCCACGCCCAGCTCGGCGCAGCGCTCGGCGATCTTGCGGCATACGGCCCAATGCTCAGTGTCGACACCGTGTTCAAGACTATGGTTGTTGATCTCGATAATCTTGTGCTTGGCCTTAGCCGCCAACAGCACCTCGTCGATATCGAACGGCACGCCCGAACGCCCCGTGTGACCCAGCATGAACACCTTGGGGTGCTCCAGGGCATTGATATACATCTCGGTCGTCTGGGCCAGCGTCGCGCCTTCAGCAATCTGCGGATTATGCACGCTCGCAACCAAATAATCCAAATTACGCGTAACCAAATCGAACAGCGAATGCTGACGGCTGTACGAATCGCCGGCAATATCGAGCGTGACAGGGGTGTCCTCGCCAAACAGGCTTCCGTCCAGCGAAACGATATCGGCCTCGGCACCACGCAGCACCAGCACGCCGCTCCAAATGCGCGGCCAGATATCCTGGTTGATAAAGAACTGGTAACTGCGCAGGTCATTGGGGCAAGCCGTAACCATAGAGCTCAAATGGTCGGCAGATCCGAGCACCTGCAGACCACGCTCTGCCGCCCAGTACACATTCTCCTCAATGGTCGAATATGCATGCGCAGAGAACATCGTATGGGTATGAATGTCACAAGAAAGCAGGTAGGGCATCAGGTCTCCTTATCTGGCACGGCCGTCGCTTATATTCATTGTACGCATAGCCTTCGATAGTCGTAAAACCACTCCATCCCAAAGACACAACGTCCATGACAACGGGGTCCGGCTTAACACCAAACCCCGTTTCACGTAAAACATTGTAGGCAGAGCGCTTTACTTTTAACGATACTCGTCCGCCAACTGTTTCCAAGCGGGTAGCGAATTGACAATCGTTTCGTAGCTCACGCAATAGCCCAAGCGGAACCAACCCGGCATACCAAAGCTGTCCGAGGGAACCGCAAGCAACTCATACTTCTTTGCGCGCTCGCAAAACGCATTCGCATCGGGCTCCAACGCTTTCACCCATAGGTAGAACGCGCCATCCGGCTCAACATAGGTGTAGCCATACTCCGCTAGTGCGTCGGTAAGCGCGGTGCGGTTGCGTGCATAGGCCTCAACGTCACTCGGCTCATCGATGCAGTCGATAATTACGCGCTGAAAGAGCGCCGGCGCGCACACGAAACCCAGCGTACGGGCGGCACCGGCAACGGCGGGCATTAGACGATCTGCCTGAGGATTCGTATTGGGAACAAGGATCCATCCCACGCGCTCGCCCGGCAGCGAAAGCGACTTAGAATACGAGTAGCACACGATGGTGTGCTCGTAGATCGAGGGCACCCAAGGCACCTCGGCACCGTACACGATCTCGCGGTACGGCTCATCCGAGATGAGCATAATCGGATTCTCGGAATCGCGCTGAGCGTTGGCCTCGCGCAGAACGTTGGCCAGTCGCGTCAGCGTGTCGCATGTATATACGGCACCGGTCGGATTGTTGGGCGAGTCGATAATGACGGCTGCCGTCTTGTCGGTGATCGCCTTGAGCACGTTGTCCACGCTCAGCTGGAACGTGTCTTCATCGGCGAGCGCCTCAACACACGTACAGCCGGCCTTCTCAATCCAAACGCGATACTCCGGAAAGTACGGGGCGACAACAATAACCTCGTCACCCGGGTTCGTAACGGCGTTGAGCGTGCAGGTGAGCGAAGCCGCGGCACCCACCGTCATAAAGACGTCCTTACCCTCATAGCTCGTGCCAAAGCGGCGGTTGAGCGATTCGGCGACGGCTGCTCGACATTGCGGCAGGCCCGGAGCGGGGGTGTAGCCGTGCAACTGGTCACTCGGCAGCTCCAGGGCCTTCTTAATCGACTCAGCCACGGCAGCGGGCGCCGGAACACTCGGGTTGCCCAGCGAAAAATCGAATACGTTCTCCGCACCGATCTGTGCCTTGCGCTCAAGACCATAGCTAAAGATCTCGCGGATGATGGAGCTTTCCGCACCGCGAGCATACATCGTTTCGTTGATCATCTGTTCCCCTTTCGCATAGGCGCTATTGTACGCTTTAGCCGAGCAAAGTGCCGCAGCAATGTTGATTGGGGACAGACTTAAATGCGTGAAAACGCTCATTTAAGTCTGTCCCCAATCAACAGACGGCCCCATATCGCTCAAAAGAAAAAGCCTCCGCAGGTTTCCCGCGGAGGCTTTCGCCACAAAGACTATTTGTCGGTGTCGGCATCGACATCGACGACGGCATGGTCATCGTCAGCATCATCGGATGCGGCTTCGGCATCCTCCTGCATGGCCGCCTGCGCAAAGGCCGCGGCATCAGCCGCCAGCTCCTCCTCGCTCATGCGAGGCGCGCGCTTCTTGGTCGGCATGCCGGCCGCCTTGGCATTGCGCTCCTCCTTGGCCGCCAGGATATCGCCCTCGCGCTCAAGGTACGCATCCCACTCGTTGTCGAGCAGGGCGTTCACGGCGTCGCCTTCGACGGTCTCGCGCTCAAGCAGCACCTTCGCCATCAGATCGAGCTGATCGCGACGGGCGTCCAGGATCTCGACCGCACGACGATGGGCCTCACGCATAATGCGCTGAACCTCGATATCGATGCGGCGCGCCGTCTCCTCGGAGTAATCCTGGTGATCGGCGTAATCGCGACCAAGGAACACCTGATGTTGCGCCTCGCCAAACACTTGCGTGCCCAGCTCCTCGCTCATGCCCAGGCGCGTGACCATCTCGCGCGCCATCTTGGTTGCGCGCTCCAGATCGTTGCTCGCGCCCGACGTAATGTCATCACACATGAGCTCCTCGGCAACGCGACCGCCCAAGAACACGGCGAGCTCGTCGAGCATCTCGTTCTTAGTCTTGAGGAAGTGGTCCTCCTGCGGAAGCTGCAGCGTGTAGCCCAGAGCCTGACCGCGGCTGACGATCGAGATCTTATGAACCGGATCGGAGTGCTCCAGGATGTGGCCCACCAAAGCGTGACCGCTCTCGTGGTAGGCAATCGTGGTGCGCTCGGCCTCGGTCATCACGCGACCCTTGCGTTGCGGTCCGGCAATCACGCGCTCCATCGACTCCTCGACCTCGTCCATCGAGATCACGGAACGATGACGGCGAGCGGCCAGCAGCGCAGACTCGTTGAGCAGGTTCGCCAAATCGGCACCAGTAAAGCCAACGGTCATCTGGGCGAGCTTCTCAAACTTAACGTCCTCGTCCATCGGCTTGTTCTCGGCATGCACGCGCAAGATCTGCTCGCGGCCCTTCACATCCGGACGGTCGACCGTAACCTGGCGGTCAAAACGGCCGGGACGCAGCAATGCCGGATCCAGGATGTCAGGACGGTTGGTCGCAGCGATCAGGATGACCGACTCGCTTTCCTCAAAGCCGTCCATCTCGACCAGCAGCTGGTTGAGCGTCTGCTCGCGCTCGTCGTGACCGCCGCCCAAGCCAGCTCCGCGCTGACGTCCCACGGCATCGATCTCATCGATGAAGATGATCGACGGGGCCTGGGACTTGGCCTCCTTAAAGAGGTCACGCACACGGCTGGCGCCGACACCTACGAACATCTCGACAAAGTCGGAACCCGAGATGCTAAAGAACGGCACGCCCGCCTCGCCGGCAACGGCCTTGGCCAGCAGCGTTTTACCGGTTCCCGGAGGGCCAACCAGCAACACGCCACGCGGGATCTTGGCGCCCAGCTTGCGATAGCGATCCGGATCGCTCAAAAAGTCACGGAGCTCCTCGACTGCCTCGTCCACGCCGGCAACGTCTTCAAACTTGACCTTGGGGCGTGTGGCCTCGTTGGTCTTGGCGTTGGTCTTGCCAAACTGCATGTTCCTGTTGTTGGCGCCCATCATCTGGCGCATAAAGTAGAACATGATGGCGATAAGGGCGATCGTCGGAAGCACACTCATCGCCAAGTCGCCCCAAAAATCGGGATCGTTGGTGTTGACGATGTACTTGGTATCGGGATGCTCCGCCATGAGCTCGGCAAGCGAATCGGAGCCGACATAGGTCGAGGAGAAGCTCTTGAGCTCGCTCGTATCGCCCTTGTCCTTCTTCGTCTTCCAGTAATGACCCGTCACGCTTCCGTCTTGAACCGTATAGGTCAGATCTTCGACGCGATCCTGCTTGATGGCGCTCACCATCTCGCTCGTCGCGAGCTTAACGGTATTGCTGGAATTGGCAAAGCCCGAGCCCATGTTAAAGAAGGCGTAGCCCAGAAGCGCGCAAGCCAAAATAAAATACAGCCAGCCCGTACGCGTGGGCTTCTTGCCTCCGGGCATCCCCGGGATCTTTGGGTCCCGGGGAGTCTGGGAATTGTTGTCGTTACGGTCGTCGGGCATCTTACGAATAAACCTCCGGTTTCAAAATGCCCAGATACGGAAGGTTGCGATAGCGCTCGGCATAGTCGAGGCCGTAGCCCACCACAAAGGCATCGGGGCAATGGGTTCCAACATACTTGGGCGTGATGGCCGAGACGCGGTCCTCAACGTCCTTCCACAGGAAGGCGGCGACCTCCAGAGAAGCGGGCTTGCGGCTCTCGAGGTTCTTCATCAGATACTTGAGCGTCAGGCCCGAGTCCAGAATGTCCTCGACGATCAGCACGTCGCGACCGCGGATGTCGATATCCAGGTCCTTAATGATACGCACGATACCCGAGGACTTCACACCGTCGCCATAGCTCGAAACAGCCATGAAATCGATGTTGGTCGGCAGCTCGATCTTACGCATCAGGTCGCCCATAAAGACCACGGCGCCGCGCAGGACCGCAATCAGCACCAGATCCTTACCCGCGTAATCGCGAGTAATCTCCTCGCCCAGGCGAGAGACGATACCGTCGATATCCTCCTGCGTGAACAGAACCTTCTCGATATCCGGATGTTGAGAAGCCATGACAACCCTTTCTTGTGCTTATCGCCCACACACCGCCGTATGGACGCGAACTTCACATTTTAGCAGCGCACGGGGTATATTTTCCAGCCCGTACGCCATCAGCGCGGGAATACCGTCAACGTCGCACAGAATAGCTGGCGTGGGACGCTATTCCGCATCGACCACGCGGAGCAGATATGCCACGCGCGTTGCGGCCGTGCACTTAAAACGCTCGTCCGCGTGAACTCCGGCGACCCACACCACGGCGCCCCCCGGCGCCGTCCTCACCATGGGCACGCCGGCGCGCTCGGAAACGGGAATGCGAGCCTCACCTAGCAAGTCGGATACTTTCTTGCTTCGACCACTCATCCCTAACGGGCACATCACGTCTCCCGGTACAGGACCGTCCACCCACAGGCGCGCCAATCGCGCCTCGGCAGGGATCTCGCCACGCGAGCCCGCCAGGATCCGCTCACTATCGCTGTCGGCAAAACCCAGGGCAGCCGCGTCTACCAAAGCTGTCACTTCCCCGGCAGCTGCAAGCTCACGGGCGCGGCGCACGATATCGCATCCCGGCTCAACGGCCATCGGTTCTGTGACCAGCATACGCCCCCCGCCCAACGGCAAACGACCGGGTACGGTAACCCAGTCCGCGACCAGGCCCTCGCGAGCCGCCGGCGCCTTGAACGCCAGCATGCCAAACTCAATGCGTGCGTCAATCCCCGCCGGAAGCGTGACCGAGCCGGCGCCCTCGGCAACGCAGGAAAGGACTCGCTCCACATGTCGCATCTCGGGACGAGCGTCCGGATCGATGCGCTTAATCGCCAGTCGCACGATGCGCCGCGCGATTACCACCTCGGCCGCAGCCAGGCGCCTGGCATCGAGCACCAGCGCACCCGCTGCCTCTTTGCGCAAACAGCTTCGAAACGCCTGTGCCGACAGCTGGGATAGAAACGCATCTTCATCACCCAAGATCTCACAGGCGGCGCCAATCGTCTTGCACACGCTCGCATTACGCTGTGCCACCACCGGCATTACCCGATGGCGCACGTAGTTTCGCAGATACGAGATATCCTCATTGCTCTCGTCTTCACGCCACGGCTGACCATGTACCTGTAGATAGCCCACGAGCTCGCCATGAGTTAGGTCGAGCAAGGGACGTACCACGATATTCCTCCGGCGAGGAATGCTCGATAGGCCAGCGGGGCCCGAACCCTTAATCGCGTTCATCAAAAACGTTTCCGCGCGATCCGAAGACGTGTGCGCGGTGCAGATACGAGCCGCCGTTCGCGGTGCCCCCGTCTGGGCGCAGAGCTCGCGAACATACCTCCGCGCCGCGGCATAGCGCACTTCGCGGGCCGCGGCCTCAATATTGCCCGACTCCCCATCAAAATAAGCGTGCTCCACGCACAGCGGTAAACCATATTTCGCGCAGAGCTCACGCACAAAGGCCTCGTCGCCATCGGACGCCTTGCCGCGCAGATGATGGTTTACATGCAGCACATGCAGGCGCTCGCGAGCAATGGGGGCAACACCGCGCCCGTCTTGGATATCCAGCTTTGATGTGCACGCCATAAGAAGCAGTGCCGTCGAGTCCGCGCCGCCTGATACCATGAGCACGACAGGAGCAGCCTGCTGCCTCGTTCGGGTCTCATCGACTGCCCCGGGCGCGGCATGGTGTCCGTAATGCTGTGATACCGTAGGCATTTGCTTCCTCCTCTATTCGTCCGCACCCATTGTATCCTTTGGAATCTTATGTCTCGTCTGCACCTTCATATCCTTGGCAGCGGCTCAAAAGGCAACTGCGCGCTCATCGAAGGCCCCCGGGGGCTCATCATGATTGACGACGGTCTTTCTCGCCGCGAGACATTAAAGCGCATGGCAGAACTGGGACTCTCGGCAGACAACGTCTCGGCTCTTCTCATTACTCATGAGCATAGCGATCACATCAAGGGTCTCGATGTCTGGTGCAAGCACTGGCACGGTCCCCTCTTTGCCAGTAGGGGCACACTTTCGAGCAAAGAAAATCTTTCGCATCTGCCTGTCGAGGAATTCGACCCCGGTGACACCCTATCCATTGCCGGCATCCACGCGCAAACCTACTCAACATCACACGATGTCATAAATCCAATCGGCTTTCGATTCGACGCCCTCGATGATTCCATCGGCTTTGCCACCGACACCGGAGAGCTATCGAGCCAAGCCATGAACACCCTCAAAGATTGTCGAGTCCTCGCGCTCGAAAGCAACCACGATGTGACCATGCTGCGCGAGGGAGAATATCCCCGCTTTCTTCAGGAGCGCATCCTGTCTGCAAGGGGACACCTCTCCAACGGCCAAGCCGCCGAAGCCGCGCGCGAACTTGTTACCGATCGCACCGAACAGCTCATTGCCATGCATATCAGCCAAGATAACAATCGTCCGAGCCTTACCGTCAAAAGCTATGCCAAAGCTCTAGCCGCAACCCTGGATGACGAGCTCGGCAGCTCCGCCACCCTTCTCCAAGGATCGCGAAAACTCTCGATACGCCCCGCAAGCCAGTATCGGCCAGCAACCATTCAATAGACTGTCCTAAACAGCAAAAGGGGCCGGGAATCGCTTCCCAGCCCCTTTTGTTGTCTTTTAATAGCGAAGAACACCAACGAAGTTATTCGATGGAGATCTTCGTAACGTTCTTCTTCTCGACGATCTTGGGAACCGTAACGGTCAGGATGCCGTCAGCGTACTTAGCCGAGAGGCCCTCGCTCGAAGCGTCCTTAAGATACACGCCACGCGTCGCGCTGTACGAGCTGAACTCCTTCTGCAGGAAGTTCTTGCCCTCGTTCTCCTCGTCTTCCTCGACATTCACGCTAATGGACAGACGGCCCTCGTTAAGCTCGACATCGATATCGTCCTTGGCGACGCCGGTCAGATAAGCCTTGACCTCATAGCCATCGCCCTTATCCTCAACGTCAACGGGGAACGCCTTAGAGGCAATCGAGCTGTTCGCTAGGTCGCTCATATCATCAAACAGATCGAACAGCGAGCTTGCAGAGGGACGAACGCCAAAAACCGAACGATAAGGAACCATGCTTGCCATGTTTACCACTCCTTTATAGGACTGCCGAGTCATCTTCCAGGTGACTGGGACTTCTTTTGACGCTCTTATATATGCCCACCCAGTGCTCATATATACATCGACTATAAAGTTTTTTGAGTCCAGTACTATAAGCATATCTAAGTGCGTATGACTTAGGTTTTAGGAAGGTTAAGGTTCTTTGAACCAGAGCTTAAATACCGAGTATGTCCCCAGCTACAAATAACAAGGGGCTTACAATGAGCGCGTACACGTTGTTAGTAACGAGCTAAAGGGCATCATGGACGACCAAAACCAGAACAATATGTTTATGCCGACGCAGGGGGAAGATACTTCCACGCAGCCGCCACGGTTCCATCGCCCCCACATCTCGCAAGAGCCCATTAATGATCCGGAGCCCGAGTATGTGACGAGAAATCGATATCAAACACTCGAGGATGCCCAAACGGGGCGTAAACATATGGGCGTCGCCTCGGGAGACCCTGTATATCTGAAAGACGCACCATTATCTAAAAACAGCGCAGCTAGTGATGAGCCGATGAAAGCATCCGCCACTCATCAACAAAGAGGTCCTCGACCAAAGCAAACCTTGACGCATTCGGCTCGCTATCTCGAAACGCCAAAACAGGGAAAATCAATCTTCGTTTCATCAAGTAAACGACGCAAGCAGCATCGACTGACAATCCTGCTTTTGATCATTGTGGCCATAGCAGTTGCCCTTGTTATTCGATTTATCTTCTTTAAATAAAGGCTGAATACCAAAAACGATAAGATCGTCTGGTGTAATAGAGTCATTTACGCCCCATAAACGCAAAAAGGGGGAGGCCGCGAGGCCTCCCCCCCCTTCTCAGTTCAAGCGTACGGCTCGGTGCCGTCCACCGGTCAGCGGCGCCCTGGCCTCCCACGGGCTGACCC
>CABQLI010000056.1 GCA_902464965.1 uncultured Collinsella sp. | reverse complement strand
CCCCCGCCGGTATGTGGGCCGTGTTCGGCTGCACCGGGCCGTGCGACGTCGCGACCGCCGAGCACTACCGCAGAATCTTCTCCGAGTGGCTCCCGTCCTCGGGCTACGAGCTCGCCGGCGACGTCAGCCTCGAGGTGTACCCGCATGGCGACTTCGCGTCGAGAGGGTATCGCAGCGAGATCTGGATGCCCGTGGCGAGGAGGCCCAGGGGGTGACCCGTCCTTCCTTTTGTCTGACGCGGGGGATGCTCCGCGGTGCCCGCGCGGGCGGGCGCTGAGTAGAGAGGAAGAAACATGCAGGAAAAACCGATACCCATCCCCGCGACGGGGGCGGTCGGTAAGTCGACCGTGGCGGGCCTCATGCTCGCTTTGTTCGTCGCGGCGCTCGACTCGACCGTGGTGGCCACTGCCATGCCGACGGTTGCCGCGGCGCTCGGAGGGGAGGCCCACTATGCCTGGCCGATGACCGCCTACCTCGTGGCGAGCACCGTGTCCACCCTCCTGTGCGGAGGGCTGGCGTTCTCGTTCGGCCTCAGGAGGGTGTACGTGGCGGGGCTCGCGCTCTTCGCCGCATCGTCCGTCCTGTGCGCCCTCGCACCGACGATAGGGGCGCTGGCGGCGTTCCGCCTGCTTCAGGGCGTGGGCGGCGGCGTCCTCGAGGCGGGTGTGTTCATTGCCGCGGCGATGATGCTCGCCCCGAGGGACAGGGGACCGTACCTCGGGGCGGCTTCGGCCATGTACGGGATTGCGAGCGTCGTAGGGCCCGTCATCGGCGGGGCCGTCGCCCAGGGGCTATCCTGGCACGTCATCTTCGTCGTCAACCTCCCCATCTCGATCGTCGCCCTGTTCCTGTCGGGGCGCTGCCTGCCCGGCAGGGCTCTCGGGGCCCCTGTAGTTGGCTTCGACGTCTCGGGGAGCGTCGTCGCCTCGCTGTGCGTTCTGAGCCTCGTCCTCGCCTTCAGCTTGGCGGGCAGCGTCTTTCCCATGGCCTCGCCGCAGTTCGTCGCCCTCGTCGTGCTGTCCGTTGCCTGCGCCGCGCTCCTTTCCCGCGTGGAGAGGGGCAAGGCCGCCCCGACCGTCCCCATGGGGCTGTTTCGCCGCGGGCAGGTCGTAGCGGGGTTCGTCTCCGGCTTCTGCGTCCAATTCGCCCTCATGGCGGGCGTCTCCTACCTGCCTAGGCTCCTCCAGGAGGGGCTGGGCATGGCCGCTGCCTCGTCCGGCGCGGTGCTCATTCCCATGACGCTTGCCCTCATGGTCGGCAGCAATACATCCGGCGCGGCGTTCCGCGCGACCGGGCGGCTCCGCGCCATCGCGGCGGCGTCATCCGCCGTCGTCCTTGCGGCGTCGGTGACGTTCTCTGCGATGTCCCCGATGCTAGCGGTCGCCTCCTGCGCCGCCGTCGCGGCGGTGCTGGGTCTCGGCGTCGGCATCGGCATGCCCGTGTCCAACCTTGCCGCCCAGACGGGCGCCGATCCGGCGGACGCCGGGCGCGCCACCTCCATGGCCATGTTCTTCAGGGGCTTCGGCGGCACCGTCTCGACTGCGGCGTGCGGCATGCTTGCCCCCGCCGCGACCGCCGCGGGTACGGCTGGGGTGTTCGGCGCGGTGTGCGTGGCGGCCGTCGCCGGCCTGGTCGCGTCGCGGTTCATCCCGAGGGAGATCCCCTCGTAGGCGCGGCCACTTCTCGGCTCTTTCGCAACCGGGATGGAGATGCAAGGGACGGCCCCTTGCCCGGGGCCGGGGCGGGGAGTCTCGGCTGCCGAGGGCGGCCCGGCATTGCCGCCGGGCCGCCCTCGGCATGAGGTCATGCTCGACATCTCCTCAGCCTTTCGGGATTGGCCCGAAGTCGAGAGATTTCCATCAGCTTCCCGCCGGTCGATGACCGGTTCACCACGCAGGAAGAGCGTGACGGAAGGTCTCGCAAAAAGGCTCCGAGCGCGGCGTGCTCACGCCCGTCGTGGTGCGCCCGAAGGGGGATGGCTGCTACGAGCTCGATCATGTGCGAGGAGAAGACGAACCAGTCGTTGCAGATCCAATATGGATCTCGCCAACCTCGGCAAGCTGCTCGATGAGTGGAAGTCCTGTCGGGTCGTCTATTTCAACACCACCCAGAATGATGGTGTCATCGCGCAGGTCGATCTGTGTGTTGAACACAGCGAGGTTAAAGCCGGAGGCTACAAATCCGATAGCAGCCAGGACGAGCCCCGTGGCAACAAGCCCACCCGCTACGGCAAGGTAAATCTTTTTTACGCTGGACATGTTTGCACTCCTTCCTATGCCGTGAGCGGCGCCGCTTCAGCGACCCTGCGGCTCTTATTGCCTCGATCTTTCCAGAAGGGCGAAACGGCTTTCTTCGCCCAAAGGGCAGAGAGGCGCGCGATTTGCTTGGACGCCGTCCAGGCGCCGGCTCCCGCGAGAAGCGCCACACCGATGGAAGCGAATCCCATTCCCATCGAGGTTAAAACGTACGGAACATGCACGATAATGATGCCGTCCACGGCGAACAGGAGCCCCACCACGCCCGCGCCCCCGAATGCCGCGGCCACGATCCACACGCAGAGCGCAAGAACCCAAATGCAGATGTAGACCGTAGCGGCAACGGCGACGAACGCGAGCAGCAGCGGAATCCATACCGGAGAGCCCACGATGGCGAGCGCCCATAGAAGCGCCGTGCTCTTGCGCTTGGTCCTCGCAATTGCGCGCGGCACGGCGGGCAGTTCGTCGAGCGTTGCCTCGGCGACCTCACCGAGCGTGCCCATGGCGGCCACAGCCTCGGCCTCCGTCATGCCGTCCTCCATACGGTCGGCGATGACCTCCGCATAGAACGCCTTGGTCTCCTCCACCTGCTCGGCCGGCAGGCAGGCCAGAAGCTCGCCCAGCCGGTTCAAGAACTCATCGCGCGTCATGGTGCGCTCCCTTCACGTAACGGTAGATCTCCTGCACGGATGGCCATTCGGCGAGGAACTCGGCGATACGCTCATGCCCGGTGTCCGTGATGCGGTAGTACCTTCGCAGCCGCCCGTTGTGCTCGGCGGAGCGCGCCGTGATGCACCCCGCCTTCTCCAGGCGCTTGAGCAACGGATAGAGCGTGGACTCCGTGAGCCCCATGCTCGCGGGCACGTCCTTCACGATCTGATAGCCGTAGGATTCCTCACCCGAGACGGCCGCGAGTACGCAGGCCTCGAGGAAGCCGCGCTTCATCTGTGCCTCCATCCGCACACCTCCTTTCGTAGTATACTGTGTAACACCTACTATATGACACATAGTATATGATGTCAACAGTTGTCGTAGTCGTTGGGGACGTTCTTGAATGACTAGTCGTTTAAGAACGTCCCCAACGACTACTTCTATACAGCAAAAAGGGGTGCTGACCATTTCGGTCGGCACCCCTTTAAGTTGCGGTGAAATAGGGACTAAATGGGGGCTCTAGACGCCAAAACAGCCCCTATTCCACCGCAACTTCATGGGGATGTGTGACAATGCCCGTCGGAAAACATCTGCTGTCTTTGGGGGTCTATCTATGCTGTACGAGTTTTGTGCCGAGAACTTTGAGCGGGTGCCGGCGGCTATCGATGCCGGTGCAAGGCGTATCGAGCTGTGCGACAACCTTGCCGTTGGTGGCACCACGCCTTCTGCCGGCGTTATCAGCGCTACAGTCAGCTATGCTCACGAGCATGACGCGCGAGTGATGTGCATGATTCGCCCGCGTGGCGGTGACTTTCATTACAACCAAGACGAGCTGCGCATGATGGAGATGGACCTGGGCCTTGCCGTAAGCGCCGGCGTTGACGGCTTGGTCTTTGGCTGCTGCAAGCCCTGCGCTGGCGGATGGGCGCTCGACGAGCTTACGTTGGGCGCCCTCGTGATGGCCGCGGGCTGCGCGACCGAGGAATGCAAGCGTGAGCCCATCGACATCACCTTCCACATGGCATTTGACCAGCTCTCGCCCGAGGCTCAACTCGATGCCGTCGACACACTCGCCGATTGCGGCGTTACGCGCATCCTGACGCACGGCGGTGCCGCCGGCACGCCGATCGAGGACAACCTGGAGCATCTGTCGCGTCTTATCGAGTGTGCGGGAGACCGCCTGACCATCCTTCCCGGCGGCGGCATTTCCACGGTCAACCGCGATACCGTGGCGGCGGCACTGGGCGTCTCCGAGCTCCATGGCACCAAGATCGTGCCGCTGGAGGTATAACCCGTGGCGCTGGTATTTGACGTTCAGCAGGCGAACGGTAAGCCCGACGACAACCGCCGCCCCGGCACCACGTGCCCCTTTTGCGATACAGAAGGGCTCACCGACATCATTCGCCGTGGTGGCGATTGCATCTGGCTCGAGAATAAGTTCAATACCCTGCGCGACACCCGTCAAACCGTGCTGATCGAGTCGGCCGATCACGATGCCGACCTGGTGACCTATGCGCCGGACGAGCTGCATCATGTTATGCGGTTTGCTCTGGATTGCTGGCAGCAGATGATCGATTCACAGCAGTATCGAAGCGTACTCATGTACAAGAACAAGGGTCCGCTCTCGGGCGGTAGTCTCGTTCATCCGCACATGCAGATTGTGGGTTTGGAGCAGGAAGACGGCTACACTTCGCTGACTTCTGCCAATTTCGAAGGCATCAATGTCTGGCAACAGGGGAGGATCTCGGTCAACATCTCAACCGAACCCATCATGGGGTTCTTTGAGATCAACGTTTCAGCCCCGCAGGGAATCGCTGCCAGCGATGACACGAGAGACCAAGCCGAGGCGGATCTCTTCGCCGATGCGATCCAGGTGGCTCTGCGCTATATCCTGAACGAGCACCACGGTGGTCGCGCAGAGTCGTACAACCTGTTCTTCTATCACCTGGGCGGTCGGACCATTGCCAAGGCGCTGCCGCGTTGGGTGGTTTCGCCCTACTTTGTCGGGTATCGGCTGGCTCAGGTCAATGCTGAGACCACGCTCGATGTCGATGCAGAGCGACTCCGCGCACATCTGGAGGCGCTCACATCGTAAAGTGAGCGCCCGCACACTGCGGGCAGTCTAGCGTGCCATGGCGTTGCGGCCGGCCTCGACACGCTTGCGCTGGGCGGCGCGCTCCTCGCCGGTCAGACGCTCAAAGAGGTGCCCGATAAGCGAGGCGAGCACCTGCTGAAACAACGTTCCACACATGACGGGAAACACAACTTCGCCCGGAAAGTATTGCGTGGCGATGACGGCGCCCGAAGAGATGTTACGCATGCCGCAGGTAAAGCACATGGTAGTCGTCTCGCTATATGGCAGATGCAGCGCACGGGCGACCAGAAAACCGACGACAAAGCCGCTGATGGCGAAGGTCAAAATAAAGAGGGCGACTTCCAGGCGCACCGCGTTCATGTGCAGCACGTACTCGCTCATGGCGGTGGAGTTGGAGGCGATAACGCCCATCATCATGAACTTGCAGGCGGGCGAGAGCGCGGGGGAGAGCTTCTCGTGTCCCCATCCACGCGTGAGCTCGTTGATCATGATGCCGAGCACGGCGGGGATGGCGATCATAAAGGCCATGTCCTGCATCATGCTCGGCACATCGATCGAGACGGTGGCACCCAACAAGAGCTTAAGCGTGAGCGGAATCGTCACAGGGGAGATAACCGAGGACGTCAGGATGATGGTGAGCGCGAGCGGGCCGTTGCCGCCGAACATGCTGATCCACATAAAAGCGGTGACGGCCACGGGCACGCTGTACTCGAGCACGATGCCGCAGACAAGGTTGGGGTTGGAGCCAAAGAAGAGTGACCCTATGGCATACGCCGCGATGGGAATAAGCACTGCCGAGACCAGCAGCGCCAGAATCAGGTGCAGCGGACGGTGGAACACCTCGGCTACCTGGTGAAAGGTGTTGCTGAGCGCGCCCTGAAACGTCATAAAGGCGAAGAGGGCGGGAACAATGGGCTTGAGCACGCCGATCTGCTGGGGAAAGAGCACACCGAGCGCCACGCAAATCGGAACGATGATCTGCATATGCCCCGCGAGGAACTTTCCCAGTCCAGTCCATTGCTTCATATGTCCCGTGACTCCCTTTATCCGCGAACTCGTTTGTATGGATATGCTAGACGCTCGTATGCGTCCGTGCGGCTGAAACGCTCGATTATTTCGAGGCCATTACCGCCATCGTTTGCCGAAACCGCGGCGCACCGCGGCGTTTTGCGTCCGCGCTGCACGGTATAATAAATCCGTTCAACAGATCTGCCTGCCGAAGCGGGCATACACAGAGGACTCATCGCTATGAACCGTGAGAGGTATCGCGGCGACCTGCCCCTATCAGGGGTGGGTGCCTATGTCATCGCTTAAGACGACGCATCGCTGGGCGGTCGCTCAGCAAAACCCCGAGCTCGAAAAGGAGCTTTCGGCTGGTCTGGGCATTCCCGGACTGGTGGCGCGCATTATGGTCGCGCACGGCATTGGCTCCATCAAAGAGGGCCAATTGTTTTTGACGCCTTCGCTCGATCGCGACTGGGCCGACCCACTCATTATCCCGGGCATGTCAGTCGTTGCCGACCGCGTCGAGCGTGCTATTCGCAACCACGAGCACATTGCAGTCTTTGGCGATTTTGACGTTGACGGTATTACGTCGACTTGCCTGTTGACCGAGGCGCTGCGCACGTTTGGCGCCGATGTCACGCCGTTTATTCCGCATCGCTTTGACGAGGGCTACGGTCTTTCGCGCGCGGCACTCGACCGCGTTAACGAGCTCGCTCGCCCCCAGCTGATCGTGACCGTCGATAACGGCATTGCCGCCAAGGAAGAGGTTTCCTATCTGGAGAGCCTGGGGATCGATTTGGTGGTCACGGACCATCACGAGCCCTCCGACCAGGTGCCGCAGGGTGTGCCCCTGACCGACCCCAAGCTCGAGGATGAGGGGCCCTCGCGTGAACTTGCCGGTGCTGGTGTGGCGCTCAAGCTGGTGCAAGTCCTGGGTGAGCGCCTGGGCAAGCCGTCGTATTGGCGTTCGCTAATCGAGGTCGCGGCGCTGGGCACCGTGTCCGACATGATGCCGCTCACGCCCGAGAACCGCGCGCTGGTTGCCGAGGGCATCCAGCAGATGCGCGTAACCGCTCGTCCCGGCTATATCGCGCTTGCTGCGCTCGCCAAGGCGGACCTTTCGAGCATTACGGCGGATGGCCTATCGTTCTCGCTCATTCCCCGCTTAAACGCTGCCGGTCGCATGGCCGATCCCAAGCTGGCGCTCGACCTGCTGCTTGCCCGCGATCCCATCGAAGCAAGCGCACTGGCGGCTGAGCTCGAGGAAATCAACCGCCAGCGCCGTGAGATCGAGGCGGAGCTCACGCGCGATGCCATGGCAAAGGTCGAGAAGACCTATGACGGCGGACGCGCAATCGTCGTGGGTGGCGAGGGCTGGCACGAGGGCGTCAAGGGCATCGTGGCAAGCCGTCTGACCAACCGCTATCACGTGCCGGCGCTGCTGTTCTCGATCGGGGACGGTATCGCGCGCGGCTCTGGTCGCTCGGTGGGCAAAGTTAACCTGTTTGACGCCGTCGAGCGCTGTTCCGACCTGCTGATTCGTCGCGGCGGACATGCCGGTGCGGTGGGTGTGACCATCGAGGCATCCAAGCTCGATGAGTTCCGCCGCCGCCTTTCCGCCGTGCTATCGGAGCTTCCCGCCGAGGACTTTGAAGACACCGACGAGGTCGCCGCCACCGTCGACCTTTCCGAGCTGAATATCGAGACCATCGAGCAGATCTCCCGTCTTGAGCCGTTTGGCCAGGGCAACAAGGTGCCGCTGCTGGCTGCCGAGGGCGTGACGATGTGCGACCGCGCCGTGGTGGGCAAAACCGGCGAGCACATGCGCTTTGTGGCGACCGATGGCGCCGCGAGTGTGCCGGCCATTATGTTCCGCGTGCCGCAAATCGATAAGCTCATCAACTGCGATAGCGCTGTCGACTTGGTGTTCGAGGCCGTTGCCGAGCATTGGCAGGGGCGTGTGAAGCCCAAGCTCATGATCAAGGATGTTCTGGTCCGCGATACCACGCTGCCCAGCGTCGACGATCCGGCATGTGAACTTCGCCGCGGCGTGCAACCGGCGGATTCCGGCCTGCGCCTGGAGTCGCGTAAACGCGAGACGCTCGCCCAGCTTTCCTATACCGAGCTCACGCGCTCGCTTATCCATAGCTTTATCGGCTCGAACCAGCCGCACCGCGCGCAGGTCGAGGCGCTCGATGCCCTGGCCGATCACCAAAGTGTTCTGGCCGTTATGGGAACGGGGCGCGGCAAGTCGCTCATCTTCCATGTGCATGCCGCGCGCGAGGCGGTCCTTCGCGGGCGTGCGAGCATCTTTGTCTATCCGCTGCGCGCGCTCGTTGCCGACCAGGCCTATCACCTCTCGTCGACGATGGCAGCGCTTGGCATTGGCGTTGGCGTGCTGACCGGCGAGACCGTGGAGGCCGCACGCGATGACGTGTTCGCCGGTCTAGCTTCGGGCCGTACCGGTATCGTGCTCACGACGCCCGAGTTCCTGTCTATCCACCGTGACCGTTTCACGCGTTCGGGCCGCATCGGCTTTGTCGTTATCGATGAGGCGCACCACGCCGGCCTTGCCAAGGGCGGCGACCGTAGCGCCTATCTTGACATGCCCGATATCCTCAAAGCCCTGGGCGACCCGGTCGTTATGGCTGCGACGGCCACCGCGACGGCTCCGGTCGTGGCCGAGCTTGCCCGCATGTTGCCGATCACTCGCACGGTGGTCGACGAGACGGTGCGCGAGAACCTGCAGCTCGAGGACGACCGCGACCTTGCGAGCCGCGAGAACCGTTTGGTGTCGATCGTGGCGACGGGGGAGAAGACCGTCATTTACGTCAATTCGCGCGACCAGTCCGTGGCGCTCGCCAAGACGTTGCGCAAGCGTGTGCCCGATTGCGCAACCCATATCGCGTTCTATAATGCGGGGCTTGCGCGTTCCGATCGCCATCGCGTGGAGGAAGCATTCCGAGACGGAAGCCTCAGCTGCATCGTTTCGACCTCCGCCTTTGGCGAGGGTGTCAACCTGCCCGATATCCGCCATGTCGTGCTCTACCACATGCCGTTTGGCGCCATTGAGTTCAACCAGATGAGCGGCCGCGCCGGTCGCGATGGCCGGCCCGCCGTGATCTACTTGCTCTATTCGTCGCGCGACGCCCGCATCAACGAGCGCCTGCTCGACTGCTACGCACCCGAGCGTGACGAACTCGTCACACTCTATCGCGCGCTGCAGACCATGTGGCGCTCCAACCGCGGTAAGACCGGGGATGATTCATTCTGCGCAAGCGATATCGACATCGCGCAGATGTGCCTTGCCATCGATGCCCGCACCCCGGTCGACGAACGTTCGGTGGCAAGCGGCCTGGGAATCTTCGAAGAGCTTGGTTTCTGCCGCGTTTCGGGGCTTGACGACACCCGTCGCATCGCGATGGCCGAAAACCCCGGCCGCGTGCAATTGAGCAGGTCAATTCGCTATTTGGAGGGCTTGCGCTCGCGCATGGAGTTCTCGGCTTTCCGGAGTTGGGCGCTCGATTCGTGCGCATCTGATATGCTAGCCAAAGTCAACCGCCCGATCGTACCGCGGGCCTAGGGGAAGGGGACCTCGATGGATGCCGCAGCCCGTACCGCCCATGATTCCACCCTCCAGCCGTTCTCGGAGATGGAGCACTATAAGCATGCCGATGAGCTGCCGCCCGAGATTATGGCGGACAGCTACGACAAGCTGGAGCGCCTGTGCCTCAAATATATGAATGAGGACGACTTCTCTAAGGTTGAACAGGCCTACTGCTTTGCCGCCGAGAAGCACTGCAACCAAAAGCGCCGCTCGGGCGAGATGTACATTAACCATCCCGTCGAGGTGGCCATCATTTTGGCCGACCTCAAGATGGACTGTGACGTGGTGTGCGCCGCGCTGCTGCACGATACCGTCGAGGATACCGAGACCTCGCTTGCCGATGTTTCCGGCCTGTTTGGCGATACGGTGGCCGAGCTCGTCGATGGCGTGACCAAGCTCACCAACATCGAAGTCGACAGCATGGACGAGAAGCAGGCCCTCACGCTGCGCAAGATGTTCCTCGCCATGTCCAAGGACATCCGCGTCATTATCGTTAAGCTTGCCGATCGTCTGCACAACATGCGCACCCTTGCCGCCCTGCGCGAGGATCGTCGCCTGTTTAAGGCTCGCGAGACCATGGACGTGTACGCGCCCTTGGCCGACCGCCTGGGCATGAGCTCCATTAAATGGGAGCTCGAGGACCTGTCCTTCTTCTACCTGGAGCCCGATGCCTACCAGCGCATCGCACGCATGGTGGCGGAGTCGCGCGAGGTCCGTGAGCGCTATCTGGCCGAGACCATCAAGACGCTCACCGACGAGCTCAACCGCATTGGCCTGGAAGACTTCCAGATCAACGGCCGTTCCAAGCACTATTGGTCCATCTACCAAAAGATGAAGCGCAAGGGCAAGGAATTCTCCGAGATCTACGACCTGGTGGCACTGCGCGTCATCACGCATTCGGTGCGCGATTGCTACTCCACGCTCGGCGCGGTGCACACGCTGTGGCACCCCATGCCCGGTCGCTTTAAAGACTATATCGCCATGCCCAAGGTCAATAACTACCAGTCGCTCCACACGACGGTCATCGGCCCCACGGCTCGCCCGCTCGAGATTCAGATTCGAACCTACGAGATGCATGAGCAGGCCGAGTACGGCATTGCCGCCCACTGGCTATATAAGAAGTCGGGCGGATCGTCTGCGTCTAAGACCAATGATGCCCAGCGTCTGGACGACCAGATTAACTGGCTCAAACATTCGCTCGATTGGGCTGCGTCTGACGAGATCACCGATGCCAAGGAATACCTGCATTCGCTGAAGGTCGACCTCTTCGATCAGGAGATCTTTGTCTTTACGCCCAAGGGCGAGGTCATGGCGCTTCGTGCCGGCTCCACGCCGCTCGACTTTGCCTACGCCGTTCACACCGAGGTGGGAAACCACTGCGTCGGCGCTAAGATCAACGGTGCGGTGGCCCCGCTCACGCACGAGATTAAGACGGGCGATCGCGTTGAAATCCTGACCAACAAGAGTTCCAAGCCGTCGCGTGATTGGCTCAAGATCGTTAAGACGCCTTCCGCCAAGTCAAAGATCCGCCGTTACTTCGCTGCCGCGACCAAAGACGATGACGCTGCTGCCGGCCGCGATATACTGGCCAAGGACCTGCGCAAGCGCGGGTATGGCATCTCTACGCCGCGATCCACGCGTGCGCTCAACGCCGTGGCGGAGCAGTTGAACTTCAAGCAGCTCGAGGACCTGTTTGCCGCCGTGGGCGCCGGTAAGGTTGCCCCGCGCGCCGTGGGTAACAAGGTCGAGCAGATTTTGGACCCCAAGCCCGAGGAGCAGCTCACCAAGGCCGAGGCTATCGCCGAGGTCGTGAAGCAGCCTGCCCGTGGCTCCAACCGCAAGCCGCAAAAGCGCGGCAAGAGCGCCAGCAACGGCATTATCGTCAAGGGCGAGAGTAACAGCGGTCTGTTGGTCCGTTTGGCGCATTGCTGCAACCCCGTGACGGGCGACGACATCGTCGGCTTCATCACGCGCGGTCGTGGCGTTTCGGTGCATCGCGCCAACTGTCCCAACGTCAAAGGTCTTATGGAGCATCCCGAGCGCATGATCGAAGTGGAGTGGGACGGCGCTGCCGACACCCTCTTCCAGGTCGAGATCGTGGTCGAGTGCCTGGACCGCATGGGCCTTCTCAAGGATGTCACCATTGCCATTGGCGATGCGGGCGGCAATATCCTTTCTGCCGCCACGTCGACCAACCGCGAGGGTATTGCAACCCTGCGCTTTATGGTCGAGATCTCGGACGCGAGTGGTCTGGATCCGCTGCTGGCCTCCATCAGCAGCGTTGACTCGGTCTACGACGCGCGCCGCCTGATGCCCGGTGAGGGTGGAGCCCAGCTTAAGCGCCGCGTTTAGTCGCGACGAACGTGTCACATTATCGATATTCGCTACACTCGAGGCATCGTTTGATGCCTCGAGTTCTATAGAGAGGAGAGGGACATGAGTGCTGTGTCCTTGGATTTAACTCCCAAGGGATCGGTCGAGATCGAGACGCTCGTAAACGGTCCCATTCAGACCAATAGCTATGCTGTTATTTCGGACAATGAGTGTGTGATTATCGATCCCGCATGGGAAGGCGAACGCCTGGTGGAGCATATTCGAGCCGAGCATCCCGGCGTATGCGTGTTTGGCGCCGTATGCACTCATGGCCATGCCGATCATGTTGGTGGTGTTACAGGCGTGCGAACCACCGTTGGCGAGGGCTGCCAGTATGAGCTGTGTGCTAAGGATGTGGCGGTGCCGCATGCGAACATCGAGGAACAGCGAGCTATGTGGGGCATTGAGACGCCTGACCCCGGGGAGCCGACGCGCCTGCTCGCCGAGGGAGATGCTATCGAGGTGGGCGATATCTACCTGCAGGTGATCGAGACGCCAGGGCATACGCCGGGCGGGATCGTCTTGTTTGCTGCCACCGAGCAGGGGAACATTGCCTTTGTGGGCGACACCCTGTTTCCGGGTGGGCACGGCCGCACCGATCTTTCTGGAGGAGACGAGGCGGCGATTCTGCGCTCGCTCTCCAAGCTCGCCCGGCTTCTCCCGCCCGATACCGTTTGCCTAACCGGTCATGGCGATTCGACCACCATGGCACGCGAGCTCATGCAGAACCCTTTCATGCAGATTTAGCTTAATAGTCGGCTTTTGAAGCACGAGAAGCGTCCAAACGTCAAGCTATTTTTCCCCAACGGGTCGATTCCGTAGGGCAAACGGTCAAAAAAGTCTGTTTGGACGATATTCGTGAACAAACGAACGTTTATGCTCGGGTGCGCCGTGGTAAAATCTCAGGCGTTATCGGAGCAACCTTACAGGAGGTTTCTTTTATGCTCGTCAACGCAGCAGACATGCTCAAGAAGGCCGAGGCCGGCAAGTACGGTCTCGGTGCCTTCAACACCAACAACCTCGAGTGGACCCTGGCTATTCTCCAGGCCGCCGAGGAGGCCAAGTCTCCGCTGATCCTTCAGTGCACCGCTGGTGCCGCTAAGTGGATGGGCGGTTTCAAGGTCTGCGCCGACATGGTCAAGGCTGCCGTCGAGGCCACGGGCGTTACCGTTCCCGTCGCCCTTCACCTTGATCACGGTTCTTACGAGGACTGCTTCAAGTGCATCGAGGCCGGCTTCACGTCCATCATGTATGACGGCTCTCACGAGGAGACCTTCCAGCTTAACCTCGACCGCACCAAGGAGCTCGTTGAGCTTGCCCACTCCAAGGGCATGTCCATCGAGGCCGAGGTCGGCGGCATCGGCGGCACCGAGGACGGCGTGACCTCCAGCGGCGAGCTCGCTGATCCTGCTGAGTGCAAGCAGATTGCTGACCTGGGCGTCGACTTCCTCGCATGCGGTATCGGCAACATCCACGGCGTGTACCCTGCCGACTGGGCTGGCCTTTCCTTCGAGCGTCTGGGCGAGATCAAGGCTCAGACCGGCGACCTGCCCCTCGTCCTGCACGGTGGCACCGGCATCCCCGAGGATCAGATCAAGAAGGCCATCTCCCTGGGTATCTCCAAGATCAACGTCAACACCGACCTGCAGCTCGTCTTCGCCAAGGGCGTTCGCGAGTACATCGAGGCTGGCAAGGATCAGCAGGGCAAGGGCTTTGACCCCCGCAAGCTCCTCAAGCCTGGTCGCGACAACATCGTTGCCCGCACCAAGGAGCTCATGGAGGAGTTTGGCTCCGTCAACAAGGCGTAAGTAGCGGTTTAACTTCCCGCCGGAGGCCCCGTTTCCCCTACGCTGTTTCCCTCGCGCTCACCTGGCTTCGCCAGAAGTCGCGCGACGGAATCAGCTCCGGGGAAACGGGGCCTCCTTCGTTAATTCGCTACAGGGTTACTGGGCTGAATTCATTATTATAGGTACCGTTTATCGGTGTTGATGGCTCCCTTGTTGGGGCTTTCTTTTTATCTCGCTACAATGGGCTTCAAGCGTTCTAGTGACTTGGAGTTTTGGTATGGCTGTTATTAATGTACTGCCTTCGGATGGGAAGGTTATTGACGAGGGTCCTGTTGGTTGCTCTGTTGATGTTTGCTGCGATGACTTTCGTCATCTCGATATTGAACTGCCGCCCGAGATTCTTCGTCTCAAGGATGCCGGCTATTTGACGCGGGCTGTTGCTGCCTGCGATCGCCTTTTGGAGCAGAATCCTGAGCCTTCCCTGGCAGCCTGCGTTCGTGCCGAGCGGTATCGCATGCTCGAGACGCCGCTTCATTTTTCGGTGTCGCGTGATCTGGCTATTGCGATGATTCGCGAGGAGTGGCCTGAGTTTACCGAAGAGCAGTTTGATGACCTGATTAATCGTAAGCGAATTGACTGGCGCTTTATCGATGGCGAGCTGTTTGTTCTCGATAACTTCCTCGATTCGCTTCGCGTGTACCCCAGGGAGGTTCCGGGTCTGCGTCCCGATTCTACGGACGGAATTGCGCTTCGCAACCAGATGCTCAAGGAGATGGAGTCGCAAAACGGGTTGAGTCGCCTCATCACGCTTAAGGCGTCCGTGTCTGTCCCTGGGGCTCTGGAGGGAGAGACTGTTCGCGCGTGGCTGCCCGTTGCCGCCGCCTGTCGCCAACAGTCTCATGTCGAGGTTCTCGATATGACGTCGGAGGGCACTGTTGCCTCTGAGAACGTTTCGGCTCGTACTGTCTCCTGGACATCTTCGACTGAACATTCATTTTCGGTGACCTATCGTTATCACATCGATGCCGCCTATTGCGATATCTATGGTGGCGCGCTCCCATCGCATCCCTGTATGGACGCGCCCCTGCCCGAGGACACCTCCGAGGACCGTCCGCACATTGCGTTTACGCCGTATCTGCGACAGGTGACGGAGCGTGTTATTGACGGGCTCGAGGATTCGCTCGATCGCGCTCGCGCCATCTATGATTATCTGACGCAACATATCGACTATCGCTATCAGCCACCATATCTGCTTTTGGGCTCCATCGCCGATGACTGTGCACACTCGCTCCGCGGCGATTGCGGCGTTATGGCGCTCACGTTTATCACCATGTGCCGTATCGCGGGCGTGCCTGCTCG
>CABQLI010000055.1 GCA_902464965.1 uncultured Collinsella sp. | reverse complement strand
TTTCCAGTGTTTTCAAAAGTATCGTTATCTAACGTCAGCTTTGTTCCAACCCAAATATGCGCCAACTGCCAAAGGGTAGCTAAAACAGCCCCGTCCCAAATTAGCTACCCAAAAAATCATTGGGGAATGGTGCGTGGCAAGCGGGGGTCTTCGGGTATAAGACGGCTAATTGTATGCCGCCCTATGAAAGGAACCCTTATGCCCAGCGTTGCCGTTCTTGCCGCCGATGGCTTTGAAACGATTGAATGCCTGACCATGGTCGATGTCATGCGTCGCGGCGGCGTGCGCGCCACGCTCGTCTCGATCATGCCCATGCGCGAGGTCGTAAGCTCACTGCAGATTCCCGTAACCTGCGACGCACTCTTTGACGAGATCAACTTTGACGAGTATGACTGCGTCGTGCTGCCCGGCGGTCTGCCCGGCGCCACCAACCTGCGCGCCGACCAGCGTGTCTGCGACGTAGTCTGCGAGTTCGCCACGACCAAGCATGTTGCCGCCATCTGCGCTGCTCCGTTTATCCTGGGCGAGCTCGACCTGCTCGAGGGACGCCACGCCACGTGCTTCCCCGGCTTTGAGAAGAGCTTCCCCGAGGGCGCCTATACCGGCGACAAGGTCACGCACGACGGCAACATCATCACCGCCAGCGGCATGGCCCAGTCGCTCCCCTTTGCGCTTGAGCTGCTGCGTACGCTCGCCGGCGACAAGGCTGTCGAGAAGGTTGCCGAGGGCATTCAGCTATGATTTTGGCTTCGCAATCACCGCGCCGCATCGAGTTGATGCGCGAAGCGGGCTACGACATCCGCGTCATTCCCGCTGACATCGACGAGACTCCTTTTGATGACGAGGCCCCGCTTACGCTTGTCGAGCGCTTAGCTCGCGCTAAGGCTGCCGCCGTTGCCGCCGAGCACGCCGATCCCAGTGAGCTGACCATCGCGGCCGACACCATCGTCACCTTCGATGGCAAGATTTTGGGTAAGCCGGCAAACGAGGACGAAGCCCGCACCATGCTCCACGAGCTCTCGGGGCGCACGCACCAGGTCGCAACCGGCGTCTGCATCGTTAGAGCCGGAGACGTCACAGCCCCGCACGCCGCCGAGAGCCTGTCGTTTGTCGATGTGACCGACGTGACGTTCTACGAGCTCACCGACGAGCAGATTGAGCGCTACGTCGCCTCGGGCGAGCCCATGGACAAGGCAGGCGCCTACGGCATCCAGGGCGTCGGCGGGCGCATGCTCGTGCATGATATTTCGGGCGACTTCTACAACGTGGTGGGCCTGCCCATCGCTCGCGTCGCACGTGCGATTCAAAAACTATCGTAATTGCATCTGGCGCTGGGTATCCCCCAGCGCCTACAATTTCGGCGTACCGTACGGATCCCGACCGGGCATAAGGCCCGGCGGAAAACCGATAGGAGTAAAACATGGATACACTGCTTGAGGCCATTGACGTTTGCGATGTCGATGGCTTTTGCTTTGGCAACTATACGGACGAGGAGGCCGGCACCGGTTGCACCGTAATCGTGGCACCCGAGGGCGCCACCGGCGGTGTTGACGTTCGCGGCGGTGCCCCAGCATCGCGCGAGACCGACCTGCTGCGTCCCGAGAACACCGTGGACAAGGTCCACGCCGTCTGCCTTTCGGGTGGATCGGCCTTTGGCCTGGAGGCCGCAAGCGGCGTCGCCCGCGAGCTCGAGAGCCGCGGCATCGGCCTTCCCGTCGGTCCCACGCAGGTGCCCATCGTTTGCTCTAGCTGCATCTTCGACCTCGCCTTTGGCGACCCCACCGTACGCCCCGACATTGAGGCTGGCATCTCCGCCGTGCGCGAAGCACTCGACAACACCCCCACCAAGCTCGAACAGGGCAACGTGGGCGCCGGCACGGGCGCTACCGTGGGTAAGCTCATGGGCCCCGCTACCTGCATGAAGGCCGGCCTTGGCGCTGCCGCCGTGGCGCTCGGCCCCATCAAGGTGGGCGCCGTGGTCTCGGTCAACGCCTGCGGCAACGTTGTCGACCCCTTCACCGGCGAGTGGATCGCCGGCATGCGCGCCGCAGCCGATAGCAACCAGATCGTCGACATGGAACTCGCAGCCTTTGCCGCCGCCGGATCCATGCAGATGCCGCTCGACCGCACCAACACCACCATCAGCTGCATCGTCACAAACGTGGAACTCACTAAGGCACAAGCCACCAAGGTCTCCCAGATGGCCGCAGACGCCTACGCACACGCCATCCGCCCCACACACACCACCAACGACGGCGACACCATCTACACCCTCGCCAGCGGCAAACTGGGCGCCCAGGCAAGCGCCGCCGTTCCCCTAGACCTGCTGGGCATGCTCGCAGTAAGGGCCCTGGAAACTGCCATCGTAAACGGAGCCAAAACCGCCAAAACCTCCCACGGCATCCCCGGCGCCGCGAAGTAGCCTAACCTGACCGGTTGCCCGGTGGGGCTTGGTTATGTTTGCTGCTCTACAGTCCTGGCTCGCACGAAGAGCACATTAAGTGCTCTTCGGCTCGTGCGGAACTCGCGACAAACATAACCAAGCCCCACCGGGCAACCTACCAACCAGATTCTTTTCAGCCCAGGCCCCTGTGTACCGCGCGTCGAAGATCTTCAAATTCAAATAACCTGACAATCGATTCTTATAGCAGAGGCCCCTTGGCCTTTAGTTTGATACAAGTTCCGCACGAGCCGGAAAGCACTTGATGTGCTTTCCGTGCGAGCAGGACTGTTCGCAGTAGCAAACTAAAGGCCAAGGGGCCCAGTCAACCTATCAGCAGCGATTACTCAGCAGCTAGTTGAATTTGAAGATCTTTGAGGCAAGACGGTATAGGCCGAGTGTGGTTTTGTCTCCGGCCCGTCCGCGCAGGTTGGTGAAGAACCCGACCACGCCGTAGCGGGCACGACGATACATGCGCTCGTCGTAGGCCTTCAAATCATTCCACAGCGTCTTTAGGCGCTCGTCGGCGCAATCTTCCTCAGAAAGCTTGGTGAGCACCGAGCAAATCGCCATCATCATGGTGAAGTAGCCCATCATGTACGAACGCAGGCGCGACGACTCGACATCGCTGTGCAGGTGGTACGACTCCATCATGATACGCGTAACACGGAACTGCTGGTCCAGACGCTTGACCATCGTTGCCTCGTTGACGCTCTGGCCTTCGCGACCGATAAAGTAGCGATAGAGGTCGATGTCGGCGTAGTACATGGTCTTGCAGCGCGGCAGCGGCACGTAAGCGTAGATATTATCCACGTAGAACGTGTGTGCCGGCATAGGCAGATTGGACTCGCGCAGTACATCGGTGCGATAGCACAGGCTGTGCATGAGCAGATTTTGATCGGGACGGAAGTGTCCGATCTGGTCCCAAGAGAAAATCTTTTTGCGCGGCAGGGCAAACTTGTAGCCAATAGCGGTATGCGTGCCCTCGTAAACCTTCTCGTACACGTAGTTCGAGATAAACAGGTCGACGCGCTGGTCGCGCTCCTCAAAGCCACGCAGAATCGACAGCATGGTCGAAAGCGCCGCACCGTCGAGCCAGTCGTCCGAGTCGACAACCTTGTAGTAGGTGCCCTGCGCCTCGCGCAGGCCCGAGAGGACAGCAATACCGTGGCCGCCATTCTCCTGGTGCACCGCGCGGATGATTCCAGGATAACGGGCCTCCCACTCGTCGGCCTTGGCGGCCGTCTCGTCCTTGGAGCCGTCGTCCACCACGATAATCTCGATATCGGTGGCGAAATTGCTCCCTTCCAAGATGGAGGTGATGCAATGGTCCATGTCCTTGGCAGCGTTATACGAGGGAATACCGAATGTTATGACTTTATGCATGGCAGGCGATAATCTCATCCGAAAGATCGAGGGCAGAATTGGTCACGGCGTCCATATCGTAGTAACGATACTCGGCCAGACGACCCACCGGGTGGAAGTTCGTCAGGTTCTGGACGCGCTCAAGATAGCGCTCATAGAGCTCACGGTTCTCGGGCTCCAGGATAGCGTAGTACGGCGTCTCGCCCGAGCCGGGCGTGTAGGCCTTGGAGTACTCCTTCATGATGGTGGTCTTGCCGGGCAAAACCTGATCGGTCATGTTCTTGAACTCGGTGATGCGCGTGTAGTCCTCGCTCGTGGTGTAGTTGACGGTGCCCACAGGCTGGAACTGATCCATATCGAGCGTCTCGAACTTCATATCGAGCGTGCGGTACGGCAGCGCGCCCAGGTCGAGGTTGAACAGCTCGTCGAGTGGACCGGTGTAGACGATCTCGCCACCATAGACCTTACCGTCGATCTTGACGGTAGTCTCGTCGATCTCGAAGAGGTCACGGGCGTCTACGTCACAGAATACGTCGATCAGATCGTGATCGAGCATATGCTCGAACAGCGCGGTATAGCCGTCCTGCGGCATGCCCTGGAAAGGAGCCTGCGGGAAGTAGCGATCGTCATCGCCCACAAAGACGGGGACGCGGCCGGTGATCGAGGGGTCGATCTGGTCGGGCGTCTGGCCCCACTGCTTCATGGTGTAATGCAAAAAGACGTTCTCATAGACATAATCGGCGACCTCGGCAAGATCCGGGTCGTTCTTCTTGCGCAGCTCCATAATGGGCACCTTGACGTCCTTGCCAAAGGTCTCCACGAGCTTTTGGTACAGTTCCTCGCCGCGCTCATCGCCAAAGGCAAGCTTAAGGCTCGCGTGGTTAAAGGGCACGGGCATAAGGGTGCCGTTGATGTTGGCAAGCACCTTGTGCTGGTAGTCCGTCCACTTGGTAAAGCGCGACAGGAAATTGTGGACGCGCTCATTAAAGGTATGGTAGATGTGCGGACCGTACTCGTGGACCAGGATTCCCGCCTCGTCAGTGCAGTCGAAGGCATTGCCCGCAATGTGGCTACGGCGCTCCAAAACGGCAACACGATAGCCGATGGTTTCGGCAAGACGGCGGGCGCAAACGGCACCGGCATAACCGGCGCCGACGACGATCATGTCGTACGCGCCGGCATTAAAGCCTTCAGGCAGGCCTGAGGTAATCTGCATCGATACTCCTTGTCAAAAGCCACGGGCTCGTTAGCTGGGCTTTTCTCGAACATTCTTCGAGACATATTTATCAGAGCGATTATAGCGCTAATGCGTCCTATAATGAGCTTGCCACACAAGGAAAGCTCAAGCACCGCGGCGTACATTATTGAAAGGTAAACCCGCTAGCAGCGGGTTTATTCGTGTACAGCCGGGCGCCTGGAGCTTAGCGAAACGCTTGTAAGGAGTAACATGAGCGATTTCCTAAACCGTATGAAGTCTGCCGCCAAGGCCGACCTTAAGACCATCGTCCTGCCCGAGGGCGAGGACCCGCGTACCATCGTCGCGGCAAACAAAATCATCGAGGAGGGCCTGGCAAAGCTCGTCATCCTGGGCAACCCCGACGAGATCGATGTTCCCGGCGCTACCGTCATCGACCCGCGCAATGCCGAGAAGCACGAGGAGTACGCGCAGAAGTTTGCCGAGCTCCGCGCCAAGAAGGGCGTTACCATCGAGCAGGCTCGCGCCCAGGTGATGGACGCCACCTACTTTGGCACCATGATGGTCAAGATGGGCGACGCCGACGGCCTGGTCTCCGGTGCCTGCCACTCCACCGCCGACACCCTGCGCCCCGCGCTGCAGATCCTCAAGACCGCCCCGGGCACCAAGCTGGTCTCGGCCTTCTTCGTGATGTGCACCGACACCCCGCAGTTCGGCACCGACGGCACGCTGATCTTCGCCGACTGTGGCCTCAACATCAACCCGTCCTCCGATGAGCTCTCCGAGATCGCCATCGCCTCCGCTCACTCTTGGTCCACCTTCATGGGCAATGTTGAGCCGCACGTGGCCATGCTTTCCTACTCCACCATGGGCTCCGCCGGTGGCGAGGTCGCCAAGAAGGTCCAGGAGGCCGTGAAGTTCTGCAAGGAGAAGGCTCCCGAGCTCGCCATCGACGGCGACCTGCAGCTCGATGCCGCTATCGTCCCCACCGTCGCCCAGCTCAAGGCTCCCGGCTCCTCTGTCGCCGGCAAGGCCAACGTGCTGGTGTTCCCCGACCTCGAGGCCGGCAACATCGGCTACAAGCTGGTCCAGCGCTTCGCCGGCGCTGACGCCTACGGCCCCATCCTGCAGGGCATCGCCAAGCCGGTCAACGACCTGTCGCGCGGCTGCTCTGCCGACGACATCGTGGGTGTCGTGGCCATCACCGCCGTCCAGGCTCAGATGGCTGAGTAGCGGACGTATCCCCTCGGGACCCTACAGGGTAAAGCTCTGAAAACGTCCTCGGACATGCATGAAGCCCCCGCTGCGCACTACGTGCGGCGGGGGCTTCATGCGTCCTGCGGAATGTTTTCAGAGCTTTACCCTGTAGGGTCCCTGCCGCCGCGTGGCAATCAGGGCATCTGGGGTGGACGGCGGTTTGGCTACGAGCTGGGGCTGAGGATCTGAATGGATGGGTGCCGATGCTGGGAGCGCAGGCGTTGCTGGCGGTGATCACTTTGGGACCGAAATGGTGGCTGCGGTCTGATGTCTGGCCCACCGGAAAGTGTGTCCCGGTTTGGAGGCGGATTGTGGGATGTAGCTTCCGCTTGGGGGCTGTTTGGGAAACTGCGGGACGGAATTTTGCTCTTTTGTGGGTCGCACTTTCCGCAACGCGCCTCAACCGGAAAGCGTGCCCCAGAATTTGCGCTCAAAATGGGATGGAGTTTCCACCGTCCACCTGCCAGAAAAAAGGCCTCCGGAGCTGTTGCTCTGGAGGCCTTTCGTTTACTTGCAACTGCGCGCGTTAGTTGTTCGCGGTCAGGCGCTCGACGTCGTGGGCGATCATGTATTCCTCGTCGGTGGGGATGACCATGACCGTGACGGCGGAACCGGCCGCGCTGATGACCTGCGGGCCGTTACCCACGGCCTCGCGGTTCTTGTTGTTGTCGATGCGCACGCCCAGCCACTCAAAGCAGTCGCAGAAAGCCTTGCGGATCGACCAGTCATTCTCGCCGATGCCGGCGGTAAAGGTAATGGTATCCACGCCCGCCATGGAGGCAATCATGGACCCGGCCTGCTGCATGGCCTTGTAGGCGAACATATCGAAGGCGAGCAGGCAGCGCTCGTCACCCTCGGAGGCGCGCGTACGAATGTCACGGGCATCGTTGGAGATGCCCGAGATGGCAAGCAGACCGGACTGCTTGTTCATCATGTCGTCGACTTCCTGGTAGCTGTAGCCGCCCTCGCGCTGCAGGTAGCACACGGTAGCCGGGTCGATGGAACCACAGCGAGTACCCATCATCAGACCGTCAAGCGGTGTGAGGCCCATCGTGGTATCGCGGCAGACGCCGTCCTCGATAGCGGCAAGCGAGGCGCCGTTGCCCAAATGGCACGAGAGCAGGCGGTGGCAGCGCGAGCCCAGGATCTCCTTGGCCATCATCCACTCGTAACGGTGGCTCGTACCGTGCGCACCGTACTTGCGCACGTGGTACTTGTCACACACGTCCTTGGGCAGCGCGTAGGTGTAGGCGACCTCGGGCATGGTCATGTGGAACGAGGTGTCGAAGACAGCCACGTTGGGCAGATCCGGATACTTCTCACGGCAATACTCAATCGCCGCGGCCTCGCCGTAATTGTGCAGCGGGGCAAGCGGGGCCACCTCAAGGATCTTAGCCATGACCTCATCGTCGACGACCGCGGAATCATCGAAGTGCCAGCCACCCTGAACGATACGGTGGCCGATGCCATCAATCGTAAAGTCGGTCTTCTCAAGCTCCTCGAGCACGCGAGCGATAGCAGAGCGATGATCGGGGAAGGGAACCTCCTCGGTCTGCTTGGCACCACCGTTCTCGGAGTGGCCAAAGATGCCCATCTCCGAGCCGATACGCTCGCAATTACCCTTGGCGAAAACCTCGCGGGTATCAGTATCCAAAAGCTGATATTTAAGGCTTGAGCTGCCGGCGTTGACAACAAGTACGTTCATGAGACTCCTTCGTGATTACAGTACGGTCGGCAAACCTATAAGGAGGCCGTATCATTAATAAGAAGTTATCAGAATTCAATAAATATCTATTAATCTCTTCGCCCAAAGAGCACAAAAGGGGGCTGAACGGCACAAGGCCATCCAGTCCCCTCCCCTCTTGCAATTACTTGCCGTTGACGATGCGCTCGACGTCGGAAGCGATCATGAACTCCTCATCCGTGGGGATGACGAAGATCTTGACCTTGGAATCCTTGGCAGACAGGCACCAAGCGCCGTCGCCACGCAGGGCGTTGCGGGCATGATCCATCTTGACGCCCATAAAGGCCAGACGATCGGCCACGCCGGCGCGGACGGCCGGAGCGTGCTCGCCGATGCCGGCGGTAAAGACCAGGGTGTCCATGCCGCACATGGAGGTGGCCATCTCGGCGGCCTTGGCGGCAATCTTGTAGACGAACATATCGAAGGCGAGCTGGGCCTCGGGGTCGCCGGCAGCGGCGAGCTCCTCGACATTGCGGCAGTCGTTGGTCTTGCCGCCGGTCACGGCCAAAAGGCCGGACTTCTTGTTCATCATCTCGTCGACCTCGTCGAAGGTGTAGCCGCCTTCGCGCTGCAGGTAGCACACGGTAGCAGGGTCGATGGAGCCGCAGCGGGTGCCCATCATGACACCGTCGAGCGGCGTCAAGCCCATGGTGGTGTCCATGCACTTGCCGTCCTCGATGGCGCACAGGGAAGCGCCGGAACCGATATGGCACACGACAACCTTGCGGGCCTCGCCGTTGGTCATCTCGGCGACCTTCTTGGAGATGTAGCGGTAGCTGGTGCCGTGGGCGCCGTACTTACGGATGTGCAGCTTGTCGCAGACGTCCTTGGGCAGGGCGTAGGTCTTGGCGACCTCGGGCATGTTGAAGTGGAAAGCGGTGTCGTAGACCGTGACGTTGGGCAGATCGGGATACTGCTCCAGGCAGTACTCGATAACGTTGGCCTCGGGGTTATTGTGCAGCGGGGCGAGCGGAGCGACCTCGCGGATCTTGGCAAGAACGTCCGCATCGACGAGGGAGGAATCGCCGAAGTACCAACCGCCCTGAACGATACGGTGGCCGATGCCCTCAATCTTGACGCCGTTGGCCTCGAGGTCCTTCAGGACGACCTCGATGGCGACCTTGTGGTCGGGGAACTCGATGTTCTCGGTCACCTTCTTGGAACCGTTGGCAGCGTGGGTGAAGGTACCGCCGGTAAAGCAGACGCGCTCGCAGGAGCCCTTTGCGGACACCTTGTGGGTCTTGGTATCGATGACCTGATACTTAAGGGTCGAAGATCCTGCGTTGACGACCAGAACGTTCATGTGTCTCCCTACTAACAGGCGGTGTGGCGCCGCCAGATTACATACGCTTCAATAATAAACCCAAACGCCCTCGCGCTCGGGTTTATTGCGTTGATATATAAGTTATCGGTGCCCGAATACTCATGTCCTTTGACTGGTAAGACGAAAGAGCGCGGGGATATACACCAAAGAAGAGATCCCGAGCGCGACAAGCAATATGACTCGAATGCCCGCGATGCTGCTCAATGCAGCATTGAACAGATAGAAAAGGATGGCACCCACCGCCACCATCTGGCTTTGAACCGAAATCAGCGAACAGCGCATCGATGAATCGGCAGCATTTTGAAAAATTGAGTATTTAATTGGAGCAAATAACGAGTAAGCGACCTCCTGCAGCACATAGAACACGGGCAGCAAATTAGCCGGAGTAAGGTGAATCAAAAACAAAGCTGTCAATGCTAAGTGAATGATGCCGCAAATACGCGCAAAACGGCCCTTGTCGACACGAGCATTCACACTGGGCACAATAAACCCTATGGAGGCGGAGGCAAGGAGCTGGGCCGCAATGGTCACGCCCGAAGCGACGGCACTCATTCCGCGACCCGCAAGCAACAGTGAGAAAAAGTCTTCCAGAGCGACAAAGGCAAATGCCTGAGAACAGTCCATGATGAACGCTGACCGAAGAATGCCATTACACGCAATAGCAGCACCGATCATCTTCGGGCTAATCCCACGCTCAGGTGTCGCCGCAGTGCTCCCTCTTCGCATCTCAGGAATGCAGACAACGACAACCAACGTCAGCACCATTGCGATGATATCTGCCGAAAGACCAATGAGGTATGCACCGACGGACGAAATGAAGCCGCCCACACAAGCGGAGATGGCATAAGAGGCATAGAAAACAAATCGCTCAACGACATTAAGTCTTACGAGCTGGTCCTGAGAGACGCTGTCAATGTAAATCGCTTCTATGGATCCGCTCACACATGCAACGGCAAAACCTTTGAGAGCAAACGCGCCGATTAAAAGCAGAGGAGAACGGACGAGAAGCAGGGCGGCGTAGTATCCAAGCATTCCCACGACGCCAACGAGACCGCTGGTCTTTCGTCCAAACCTATCAGCAATATAGCCAGTGGGAACTTCAAGGATGAACTTGCTCACTTGGTAGGCAATCATCATGCTAGAGATCGCTACCATCGAAAGCCCGATGAACTCAAGGTAGACAGTTAGAAAATACAAGATGGTGCTGAAGTTCGACAGAAAAACGAATGTCATATAAAGCAAAACCGTACGGTTTTTCATGCTCCGCCCTCCAAGAGCCAATAGCCCAAACCGAAATCTTGGAAAAGCATGAGGGCAAAGCCGTCAGTCATGTGTTACAAGGCGTCAACATTCACTTGACGACACGAGGCCAAATGGCCTCACGAAGCAAGATGACGCAATAGGTGAAGAAATACCGTCTGGTGTCGATCGGTCCAGGCATTTTGTCGATAGCAAAAGTAGATGGGCAAGGCTACGTCATGCGAACCTTCAATAGAGTACTCGCTCACTTCCGACCCATCTGATGCGAGAGAAGAGCCAGAAAAACCCAATATCAATCCCCCGGCTTGAAGAAACTCAGCCTGCGCTCTGTTTCCGTATTCGACGTCGCGGAAGCGGAAATTAACCAGCTGAGCTTCGGGGCATTGATTGATCGCATTGAGACAGGGCGACAAATTAATGGGAACAGCTAACCTGCCGCCCAGTAACTCACGAACGGTCATAGCACCCACAGATTGATGACCCGCTGGGCACGAAAGAACCTTGAGCTCCTTTTCACCCAAGTATTTCGAAGAAAGGACACTGTCCCTTGGTTCCTCAAATGAGATGGCCGCATCCGAAATGCCAAGCACAAGTGATTCAAAGCATGTAGCCGTTGGCTGATGCCACACATCAAGGTGAATCTGAGGGTGCGAGCTTTCAAACGAGTCGTACCAGTTTTCGGAAAAAAGACGCCCCCGCCCGTGAAGACAGGGGACGTAAAGACGAAAGTGGCCGTCGGGCGAAACGCCACCGTTCCCCGATTGGGTGTACTTTTTGAGATCGTCGACTTGTGCCAGGATCACGCGTGCACGACGCGCAAATTCTCTGCCCGCCGGAGACAAAACAGCCTCCCCCGCCGATCGATTGAGCAAAACGATCTGATACTCAGACTCCAGTTTCTTAATTGCCGACGAGACAGCCTGTGGGCTCACGTGAACGGCGCGAGCCGCTTTGCGCACGCCGCCGTAGTTCGCTACCGCTTGAAGGTATTCGAGTTGAGAAAACTGCATAGGTTACTCCAAAGGCAGCCAAGGCGACGGGCCGTGCGTCCTCAGATGAGGTTCTCGCCCAGGTTCTTGCCGCCGAGGACGTGCATGTGGAAGTGCATGACGGTCTGACCGGCGTTGACGCCCTTGTTGGAGATGACGCGGAAACCGTCCTCCAGACCCTTGGCCTTGGCGACCTCCTGGATGGCGTGGGCCATGGCGCCCATGGTCTCGGCGGGCACGTTATCGGCGATGTCACTGTAGTGCTTCTTGGGGATCACGAGCGTGTGGACCGGCGCCTGGGGATTGAGGTCGTCGAACGCGATGACCTGGTCATCCTCGTAGACGACGGTCGAGGGGATCTCGTGGTTGGCAATTTTGCAGAAGATGCAATCACACATGGTTGGTTCCTTTCTCACAGACCAAGGCAATTATATTTGGTCGGGATGGTTAGAACGAGAGGTTGTCGTCCGTATTGGCGGCTTCGCCGTCGGCGAGCACGTCGTTGCCGTCGACGTCCTTAAGAAGCACCGAGACCTTCTGCTCGGCATCGGACAGGCGGGTGCGCAGGCTCTTGAGGAGCTCGACGCCGCGGGTATAGCTCTCGAGCGACTCCTCGAGCTCCATATCGCCCGACTCCAAGCTGCGAATGATGAGCTCCAGCTCCTGCGAGGCCTGCTTGTACGTAAGCTGCTCGACCGGGGTCTTCTCTGCCATATCTGTTTCCTTTCCTAAAGGTTTATCGCTATGAAACGCGGCCTACTCGACCGTATCGACCGTTGCCGCAACGTTACCGTCTGCCATGCGCACGCGGATGGCGTCGCCCGGCTTAAAGGTCTTGGCGCTCGTAGCCACCCCATCATCGCTGTACGCGATGGAATAACCACGGGCAAGCACCTTGAGCGGCGACAGGGCATCGAGTGAGGCCGCCGCACGGCCCAAGTCGGACGCGGGTTTGCTGAGCATCGTGCGCCCCTGATGCTCCAGGCGGGAGCTTGCGAGCGTGAGCGCATGGCGCTTGCCATCGAGTCCTGAGGTGCTTGCGATCAAGCGCTCGGGCAGACGCTCGAAGTTGGAACGGAAGGCCCCAACCGAACGCGCTATGGCGCCGGACAGACGATCGGCAGTCAGGGCAAGCTCAGACTCGCGACGCTCGAGCATAAAAGTTGGGTCGTTGAGGCACGGGCGGCACGCAGCCGCATCGAGCGCATCGCCCAAGCGAGCCGTATAGGTGTCCCAGGCACGACGACCGCGCTGGTTGAGCATCTCCAGGTCGACCTGGGCCGACCCAATCATCGATGCCATCGCAGCACCCAGACGTTGATAGCGCGCCTCGAGCACATCGGCCAACTCCGTCATAGCCGGCGCCACCGATTCGGCCGCCGCCGTAGGCGTGGAGGCGCGACGGTCGCTCACCATGTCGCAAATCGAGGTATCGGGCTCATGGCCAATGCCGGTCACCACGGGCACGGGACAAGCCGCCACCGCGCGGGCAAGCTCCTCGTCATTAAAGGTCATGAGGTCCTCAAAGGAGCCGCCGCCGCGCACCAACAAAATACAGTCGGGCGCCGGCGTAATGGAAGCGGCGCGGCGCAGGCCCTCAATGAGCTCTGTCGGCGCACCCTCGCCTTGTACCTTGGCACCCACGCAGACGAGCTCGACGAGCGGGTTGCGACGACGCAATGTGCGCTTGACGTCGTCGATTACGGCACCCGAAAGCGAGGTGACGACCGCCACGCGGGAGCAGAACACCGGGATGCGGCGCTTGCGCGCTTCGTCCATCAGACCCTCACGGCGTAGCTTTTCGGCCAGTTGCGCCACTTGTTGACGCAGCAGACCCTCCCCCGCCAGCGAAAACGAGCGAGCGACAAAGCTCATGCGGCCCGTAGCCTTATAGAGATTGAAGCTGCCCTTAAAGCTCACCTGCATACCGTCGCGCAGATCGAACGTGCGCTTGAGATAGGCACCCTTCCAAATGATGCAGTCAACGGCGGCCGAATCGTCCTTGATCTGGAAATAGCAGTGGCCGCTTCGGGCGTTAGGACCACGAAAACCCGTGACCTCGCCCAAGACGCTCAGCTGCGGAATGGCATCGAGCGCACCGGCGGCAATCTCCACCGCCTGGCTCACGCTGAGCTCCTTGCGCTCTTGCTCGTCCGAACCGTCGAACTCGGCGGAAACGGCATTACCGGTTAGGTTCCAGCCTGCCACGCAGCCTCCTTTCGTTATCGAGCACAGAGGCTCCGGCCCCGTGCGAAATTAAGTCCAACACATAGTACAGCGCCGCGAGGACACGAATCCCCGCGGCGCCTGCCTGTCCCATTTGTTATCGGTTGGAGTTTCTGTTGTAGCGAGCCATAAGGTAGAGCAACTGAATGATCGAAGTGAGCGCTGCAGCCACATAGGTAAGCGCGGCTGCCGTCAGTACCTTCTTGGCGCCGTTGACCTGCTTGGAGCTCATGCCCGACTGCTCGATGTACGCCACAGCACGTCGGCTGGCGTCAATCTCGACAGGCAACGTAACGAGTTGGAACAGCACACTAAACGAGAAGAAGATCAACGCGAGGGTCGTGAGCCCGGCAATGTTCATAAACAGGCCCAAGAGTAACACGATGGTCCAGGTGTTCTGGGTAAAGTTGACGACCGGCACGAGGGCGGTACGTACTTTCATCATGGCATAGCCGCTTTGACGCTGGGCGGCATGGCCCGCCTCGTGGCAGGCGACGGCAACGCTTGCGACCGAACCGCCCGAACGGTTGGCATCCGACAGATACAGGTTGTTGTCCTGCGGGTTGTAATGGTCGGTGAGCTCGCCAGCGACACCCTTGATACCCACGGCGCTACAACCGTTGGCATCGAGCATGCGGCGAGCGACTGTGGCACCCGTATCGCCGTCCGAGCGAACCTTGGACCAGGTTTTGTACGTCGAGTTGATATAGTTCTGTGCGGCAAGGCCAAGCACCGTGCAGACAAGAACAACCAGCAGGTACAGCGGGTCGATGCCAAAGCCGTATCCATAGTAATAAGGCATGCGAATTCCTCCGAGTCGAGTTACACGTTGGAGGCATTTTACCCACTCAACCGGCTAGGCTTCCCTACAGGAGTTCGATTTTGCCGTCCTTCACCGTCAACCCCATATTGCCGGAAAGCAGATCGTCCAGGCGCGAGCCCACAAGCTCAAAGCGCCAACCTTCGCGCAGGCGGCTCTGCTCGGGATGCTCAATGTAGTCGGCCAGGTCATCGCGCGAGGCAATGACCGAGGTCGCAACGCCTGAGCGCTCGGCAACCAGGCGGATAAGCGCATACATCAGGTCAGTCACGCTCTCCAGCTCCGGCGAAATCTGACGATGTCCGCGCACCAAGAGCGGCAGGCGATCGTGCGGACAGCTCGCACCGCGCTTGATGGCCATGAGCGCACCGTCCACGTCGCGCTCCCCCAATTGATCGGTACCGCGAATGCTACGGAACTCCTCAACGCGCACGGGATTGCGCTTAACGAGCGCAAGCAGCGTGTCGTCGGACATGACCCACTTGCGTGGGATGTTGCGCCGCTCGGCGCGGTCCTCGCGCCAGGCGGCGAGCTCGCGCGCGATACCCAGCTGATGACGGCTGCACGAATTGATGCGCTTGACCTTGCGGAACGCCTCGTGGCGATCGGCGCGATAGTGCGACTCGTCAGCCAGCGGGCGCAGCTCGTCGAGCACCCAGTCCACACGGCCCAGCTCGCGCAGGCGGCTCATCATCTCGGTATAGGCGACGATCAGGTACTTGACGTCATCGATCGCATACTCAATCTGCTTATCGGTCAGCGGGCGGCGCGACCAGTCGGTCAGTGACTCG
>CABQLI010000054.1 GCA_902464965.1 uncultured Collinsella sp. | reverse complement strand
GACCGGGTGCCCTACCGGGAGTAGCCCCGACGGTTGACAAAACTATAGGAACACCTAACTGACGGTTGTGGGACAATACCGGGCGAACGTGATTGGTTGTCCGTGGAAAGGGTCGCGATGAAAAAGCTGAAGACGCTTACCGATGTGTTGCGCCAGGCCGGTTTCGTGCGCATCACGGGCCTGTTCCTCGTCTTCTATCTGTTGTGCTCAACGGCCGTCTGGCTGTCCGAGCCCACGACCCTCACGTTTGGCGATGGTCTCTGGTTTAGCTTCGAGACGGTCTCGACCATCGGCTTTGGCGATATCCCGGCCGAAACGCCGGTCGCCCGTGCCATTACCGTCATCCTGAGCGTTATCAGCATCTTCTACATCGCTATGCTCACGGGCGTGGCGGTGAGCTACTGCAATACGCTCATCAAGCTGCGCCAAAAGGACACCATGGCGCGCTTTATGGATGATCTGGAGCATTTGGAAGAGCTCGATCGTGACGAGCTCGCCGACCTGTCGCGCCGCGTGCGCGAATATCGCCGACGCCAACGCTAGAACGGGCGCCGCGCGTCACGACGAGGGGGACTGAATATGAATATCACCGTGTATCTGGGTGCCAGTGTCGGCAACGACCCGGCATTTCTGCCTGCGGTGCAAGAACTGGGCAACTGGATTGGCTCCAACGGGCACGCGCTGGTATACGGCGGGTCCAAATCGGGCCTGATGGGCGCGCTCGCCGATAGCGTGCTCGAGGCAGGTGGACACGTGACGGGTGTTGAGCCGAGCTTTTTTATCGAGGCAGAGTTTCAACACGACGGCATTGACGACCTCATCGTGACGAGCGATATGGCCGAGCGCAAAGCCAAGATGATCGAGCTCGGTGATGCGTTCATCGCCTTTCCCGGTGGGACGGGCACGCTCGAGGAGATTGCCGAGGTTATGTCCGCCGTGTCGCTGGGACATCTCGATGCGCCGTGCATCCTGTACAACCTCGGGGGCTACTACAACGATCTTAAGGCGATGCTCGAGCACATGATTGATAAGGGGCTTTCGAGCCCGAGGCGCCAGCAAGGCATTTACTTTGCCGACGATTTGCGCGAGATTGCCTCGATTATCAACGGATAAGTCTTGAGCCTGCCCCATTATGGCTCCCAATAGTGCCGTTTGCAGCGCGGATGGTTGGCTCGTTCGGGCAGCGCTCGCTCTACAATAAAACGTATCTATGTCGACTTTGACCGCGGGAGGACCCGATGGACAACCTTGCCAAACCCACGAACCGAGCGCTGTTTTTAGTTAGCGTTGCCGTGACCGGTGCGTTCGCAGGTGCCGCGGTCTGGCTGTTCTTTTTTGCGATGGAGCACGGTATCGACTATCTGTGGACCGAGATTCCGCACGCGCTGGGCGTCGCTTCGCCCGAGCTTGCCAGCGGCCCGTTTGGCTTTCTGCCGTACCCGTTTTTTGTCTGCCTGCTGGGCGGCCTGCTGATCGGTCTGTACGAAAAGCTTACGGGCATCAAGACCGATGACCTCAACCAGGTGATGGCTAAGGTTAAGCAAGACGGTCGCTACCCGTATGACAATCTGGGCAAGCTTTCGCTCGCGGCATTGCTGCCGCTGCTGTTTGGCGGAAGTATTGGACCGGAAGCCGGCCTGACCGGCGTTATCGCGGGCCTGTGCAGCTGGGTCGGCGACCGCATGCGTCGCTTTGGCGCCGAGTTTAGGGAGCTCACGCTGCTGGGTACCCAGGCTGCCCTGACGGCGCTCTTCACCGCGCCCGTCTTTGGCTTTGTGGCGCCGCTCGCCGGCAGCGCCGACGGCGACGAGGGCTCTGCGTCCGACGAGATCACGATCAAGCTGCCCAAGGCACAGAAGACCGTGGTCTACGGCATTGCGATTGCCGGCGGTCTGGGCACCTATCTGCTGCTTGGCCAGCTTGTGGGCGGCGGCATGGGCATGCCTAGGTTCGAGGCCGCCGAGGTGGGCAACCTGGAGCTTGCCTGGCTCATTCCGCTGGCGTTGGTCGGCACCGTATGCGGTTGGCTGTACTTTGTCTCGGAGCACGCGAGCGAGACGCTGTCCCATGCCATAGGGGAGCGTCCTGTCGTCAAGGCCATGCTAGCCGGTCTGGCGCTCGCCATCTGTGGCACGGTCCTGCCCTACACCATGTTTGCCGGCGAGACCCAGGCCGATGTGCTCATGGAGACCTATCTCACCATTCCCGCCGGCGTGCTTATCGCGACCGGTCTGGTCAAGGCCATGCTGACGCCCGCCCTCATCAATATGGGCTGGCGCGGCGGCCATTTCTTCCCCGTCATCTTCTCGGGCGTAAGCCTGGGCTACGGCTTTGCCATTCTTACCGGTGCCGATCCGGTCTTTTGCGTCGCCGTCTGCACGGCATCGACGATGGGTGCGGTCATGCGTCAGCCGGTCATGGTCGTGGGCCTGCTGCTCATGTGCTTCCCGCTCAAGGGTATCGTCTGCATGATCATCGCCGCCGTTATCGCCGCCGGCATTCCGCTGCCCAAGCCGCTGCGCAAGTAGCGCGGTTTTTCACGAGTCAATTCCAGGGGTACGAGATGATCCTGTACTTTAGCGCGACAGGGAACAGCGAGCATGTGGCGCGTCGCATTGCAGCGGCGACAAGCGACAAAGTTATGTCGATTGAGCGCTTTGATGCCGAGATCCTTCACCTTGCTGTGATGGAAGGCCCCTGTCGGCTGGGGTTTGTCGCCCCGGTATACGCCTGGGGCTTGCCGACGCCAATGATCGAGTTTTTGAAGACTGTCGACCTATCGGTTGCTGCCGGCACAAAGGGCGGCGAGCGCCCCTATACGTTCTATGTCTCGACATATGGTTCGACGACCGGGCAATCGGCCAAGTTCGCCCGCGATCTGCTACACGAGCGTGGGCTCGAGTTAGATGCGGCGATGAGCGTCAAGATGCCCGATACCTGGACGCCTGTTTTCGACCTGTCTGACCCTCAAAAGGTTGAGGGTATCAATAGAGCTGCCGAGGCGCAGATTGATGCCGTGATCGAGGCGGTGCGGGCACGCCGCACGGGCAACATGATGCGCCATCGCGTGCCTCTGTTTGCATCGTGCGCGTATCACGCAATTGGGCTGCCGCGCATGCAACAGACGAGCAAGTTTGCCGTCGATGCCGATCGCTGCATCGGCTGCGGCCTGTGTGCCAAGCGCTGCCCCATGGCGGCGATTGAGATGCGCGACGGCCTTCCCGTCTGGACAAAGCCGGAGTGCGCAGCCTGCCTTCGTTGCCTGCACTGTTGTCCCAAATTTGCCATCTCGCACGGTAAGCGCACGGCATCCCACGGTCAGTACAGGCATCCCAAGCCAGGTGTGAGGATGTAGCGGCTGCTGGCCGCGCTACTTCCAAACTGCGAGCGCGGCGGTGCCCAGTACGATGAGGGCGAGACCGATGACGCTGCGTCGTGAGACCTTTTCGTTGAATGCCAGGCGCGCAAATAGTACCGATACGACAATCGATAGTTTGTCGATCTGCACCACGACGCTCACCTGGCCTGTGGCGATGGCGTAGTAATAGAGCAGCCACGATGCTCCGGTCGCGATGCCCGATGTTGCGAGAAATGTGAGTTCGCGCCGGTCAGCGTGCGCGACCTGATCCAGTTTTCCCTTGGCTGCCACGATCGCCCATGCCATAACCAGTACCACGCAGGTGCGGATTGCCGTGGCCAGGTTTGACTCGACGCCTTCGATGCCAACCTTGGCAAGGATGGACGTGAGCGCCGCGAACACGGCGGCGCCGAGGGCGTAAGCGAGCCAGGTCCGGTCTTGCTGCTGCTCGGGTCCGGCAGACTGCTTCTTCTCGATCATTAAAAACGTGCCGAGGGTGATGACAGCGGTTCCCACGAGCTTAACCGCAAGGTCGCTCGTCTCGCCAAAAAGCACGATGGCGATCAGTGCGGCGAGTACGGTGCTCATCTTGTCGACCGGTACGACCTTATTGACGTCTCCGATGCCCAACGCCTTAAAGTAACAGATCCACGAAGCACCGGTAGCGAGTCCCGAGAGGACGAGAAAGAGCCAAGATCTGGGTTCGATGCTGCCGATGGTTCCAGAAATGCCCGCCATTGCCCAAGCGAAAACGAGCACCACGCAGGTGCGAATGGCCGTCGCGACATCGGAGTCGGTCTGTTTGATGCCGCATTTGGCCAGGACAGATGTGATGCCGGCAAAGAAAGCCGACACAAATGCTGCTGCGACCCACGACACGGGTGAAATGCCTCCCCAAAGAACAACCGCGCCAGATTTACGGCGCTCGTCCGATGATACCGTCCCGCCATGAAGCTTTGATATCGCTGTGGTGAGGCAGGGGCCATAGTTCGAGAGGACATTTGGTTAAGGCTCGAATCGAAGGTGAATGGTTTTCCGCGAAGTGAACGAGTAAATCTGGACCCCTGGAACATGCACACTTTTTCGAACAAAACTGCAGGATTCTTAGACAAAAACCGCAGGAATTGAGTCCTTAAAAATGTCGATGCTACAGGGCGCTGTTTTTACTCGTTCACTTCTCGGAAAAGTATTCACCTTCGATATGCTGACGGTGTCTTTTTGGTTGCCAAGAACTAGACGGCCTGCTGTGAGGGGCGGTGGTGACGCTATGCTGCCTTGTTTCATTGAAAAAATAAGCGGGGTACCACCTAAGCTTTTTTAGCTGTCGATTACAGATCGCGTACTCGATAAACCTTGGTGCTGACAGCGCAGCTGATTGCACATAGTGCGATCGCCAGCACTGCAATTCCTGCACACAGACAGCCAAGGACGGCGGGATCGGGATTCGCTCCGGCAATCGACATGAGCCAGTTGCTGATGGGGTTGGAGGAGCTCAGCGTGGCCATGGCAAGGCATCCGAGCATGGCAAACAGGCCAACGGATAGGCGCAGCGCCTCCATGTGTCCAAATCGAAAGAACAGTGGCTGCGCCAAAAACACCATCATGAGGGAGATGAGCATCGATGCTACCGAGGCGATTGCGATTTCAAAGACCGTCTGTCCTGTCGAAGGAATGCCCGCGCTGTTGAAGAGCGGGATGGCGACGACACTCAAAAGCGTAGCTGCACATGCCATGACGGCGGAGAAGACAATAACGCTCAGGTAGCGTGCGCAGATGATGTCTTTGCGCGAGAAGGGCAGCGTTGCCCGGTAGCGCTCCCAACCGTTTTGATTGTCGAAACCGGCCAGTGAGTTCATGACCATGATGGGCGACATGGCGCTGACGGCGCAGGCGCCGGCGCTCATGCCGGAATCGCCATCCGACGCGTTGGCAAGGGTTAGCACGACGAAGATGAACAGGCCGACGCCCGCGATGCTCGGGATGAGCGTGCGAACGATGGCGAGCTCGGACATAAAGGCGCGTTTCATTTCGAAGCCCCTTTCAGCATGAGGCGCAGATAGTCATCAATGGTTGCCCGATCGCAGGGAATCTCGGGGAAGGCCTCGAGTGTTTCGCGACGGTTGGGCACGAGTACGTCTACGCTATAGGCGTGGTGGACGGCACGGGCGCCTTCGACGCAAGCCATAAGCTCGGCGGCCTGTGCTTGGGTGCAGTGGGCGATGCCGGCGCGGTCGGTAATGTCCTCGCGCGGCAGGTCAAAAATAATCGAGCCATTATCGATGCAGATGACGCGATCAGCGGCGCGATCGAGGTCGGACGTAATGTGGCTCGAGAGTAACACGCTGTGCTGGCCGTCGGCGACAAAGGCAAGCAGCTCGTCGAGCAGTTCCTCGCGTGCCATGGGATCGAGGCCCGCGGTGGCTTCGTCCAAAACGAGCAGCTTGGCATTGTGGCTGAGTGCACAGGCAAGCTGCAGCTTCATGCCCATGCCGCGGGAGAGGTCCTTGACCTTTGTCTTGGGATCGAGGCCAAATCGGTTGATGAATCCGGCGAACGTTTCGCGGTCCCACGTGGGGTACGCCGGGCCTACGAGCGACTCGATCTGGCCCACCTTGAGCGTGGAGGGGAAGGGGCACGTGTCCAGGACAAGACCGACGCGGGAGCGTAGATGGCGCTGCGTTTCATCGGGCGCGTCGGCGCCACAGTGCTGCCCAAACAGGTGCACCTCGCCGGCATCGAGTTTGATAAGCCCAAGCGCGGCTCGAATCGTCGTTGTTTTGCCGGCACCGTTGGCACCCACAAAGCCGACAATCTGGCCGGGCTCCACAGCGAGCGTGACATCACGCAGCGAAAAACGGTCACTCACACGGCGTGAGATGCCTTTGAGTTCTAGCAAGTTTTGCATGGTATAGCCTTTCTTGCAGATGGCTACTGCATGGTTTCGGGGGCTACCAGGTCGAGCATCTCGTGCAGTTTGTCGCGCGTGACACCCAGGGTTTCGGCTTGGCTTGCCGCTTTCGCAAGCAGATCTTCGATATGGCAGAGCTGGTTTTCGCGCAAGAGCTCTTGGTTGCCATCGGCGACAAAACAGCCCTTGCCCTGCACGGTGCAGATAAACCCGAGCTGCTCCAGGTCGGCGTAGGCGCGCTTGGTGGTGATGACGCTCACGCCAAGGTCGCTCGCGAGTGCACGGATGCTGGGGAGTTTGGCTCCCGCAGCGAGCGTGCCCGAAAGGATCTGAGCTTTGACTTGCGAGGATATCTGTTCGTAGATGGGCTTATCGCTCGAATTGGATAGGATGATGTCCACAGCGGCTCCTTAGCTGATGGGCTACACGTGTATATAACCGGTAAGCACAGTATATATACACTATACACAGTTATTCAAGAGGTAAATAGGGATTGTCCGCTCGTTCGTTCATCTCAATCTGTAACAACTGGAGAAGTTTTTGGCTGCTAGATGTTACAGATTGAGACATTGGCCACCCGTCTATCCTTATATCTCAATCTGTAACAGATGGACCCGTTTTGAGTGGCTAGATGTTACAGATCGAGATCTTTCTGGGACGTCCACCTGTTTGTCTAAATCTGTAACAGGTAGAGGTTCAAAAACCGTCTAGATGTTACAGATCGAGACAAACTGCTGCGGAGTGTCGCCATCGACTGCTACCCTGGGCCCCAACTGATGAATTTGTCCTGATAGGTGCCCTATGACGGGATTTCGCGGCTACAATAGTGCGGTTACAACGACGTAATGCACTCAATGCAAGAAAGGATCCGCATGGCAAGCCTGTCGGATGAAATCTCGTCGCGCCGCACATTCGCGATCATCAGCCACCCGGACGCCGGTAAGACCACGCTTACCGAGAAGCTGCTGCTCTATACCGGCAGCATCCAAACTGCCGGCTCGGTCAAGGGCAAGAGCTCGGCCAAGCATGCCGTTTCGGACTGGATGGACATCGAGAAGGAGCGCGGTATCTCCGTTACCTCCTCGGTGCTGCAGTTCACCTATAACGGCGCCTGCGTCAACATCCTCGATACCCCCGGCCACCAGGACTTCTCGGAGGATACCTACCGTACCCTTATGGCCGCCGATGCTGCGGTCATGGTCATCGACGGCGCCAAGGGCGTCGAGGCCCAGACCAAAAAGCTCTTTAAAGTCTGTACGCTGCGCCACATTCCCATCTTCACCTTTGTGAACAAGCTCGACCACGAGGCTCGCGATCCGTTTGAGCTCATGGAAGAGATCGAAAACGTCCTGGGTATCAATACGTATCCCATGAACTGGCCGATCGGCAGCGGCCGCAACTTCCGCGGCGTGTTCGACCGTCAGACCCGTCGCGTTATCGCCTTTGAGGGCGACGGTCACGCCAACGCCACCAAGAAGGTCGCCGAGGTCGAGGCCGAGCTGGGCGATCCTTCCATGGACGAGCTTATCGGCGAGGAGAACCATAAGAACCTGATGGACGACATAGAGCTGCTCGATGGCGCCGGCGACGAGCTCGACTTGGATGCCGTGGCCTGCGGCAAGCTGAGCCCGGCGTTCTTTGGCTCGGCGCTTACCAACTTTGGCGTGGAACCCTTCCTTAAGGAGTTCCTGCGCCTGGCCCCGACGCCGCGCGCCTATACCGATACGCTCACCAGTGAACCGGTCGATCCCTGCCGCGACGACTTTAGCGGCTTTGTGTTTAAGATCCAGGCCAACATGGACAAGAACCACCGCGATCGCATTGCCTTTGTGCGCATTTGCTCGGGCAAGTTCGAGCGTGGCATGGACGCCTTTCACGTGCAGGGCAACCGCAAGCTCAAGCTTGCCACGGGCACGTCGATGATGGCCGATGACCGCGCCATCGTGGACGAGGCGTACGCGGGCGATATCGTGGGCCTGTTCGACCCGGGTATCTTTAGCATCGGCGACACCGTGTGCTCCGGCAAGCGCCATGTGCAGTACCCGCAGATCCCGACGTTTGCCCCCGAGATGTTCGCTCGCATTACGCAGGTCGATACGCTCAAGCGCAAGCAGTTCGTCAAGGGCATGGAGGAACTTGCCCAGGAGGGCGCCATCCAGATCTTCCGCGAACTGGGTGCCGGCATGGAGAGCGTCATCGTGGGCGTGGTCGGCGTGCTGCAGTTTGAGGTGCTCGAGCGCCGCCTCAAGGCTGAGTACCGTGTTGAGGTCCGTCGCCAGCCGCTGCCCTATACGGACATCCGCTGGATCCAGAACGACCCCGACACCATCGATATCCCGGGCCTTTCGCTCACGCGCGACACGTTGCGCGTCGAGGACATGCGCGGCGGTAAGCTGCTGCTGTTCACGAGCCCGTGGAACGTGGATTGGGCAACCGACCACAACCCCGACCTTATCCTGTCGGAGTTTGGCAACGTGGCCTTTTAACGCATCGGCGCGGTGGCCTTGCGGGGCTGCCGCGCCGTTTGCTTGCCTGATGCCGTGTGAGCGGCTATCATACCCACCGTCGTCTCAAGACCGGGGCGTCCGAGCAGTTCGGGTCCGATATCCTGCTCGTTAAACCTAAAACCAAAGGAGTACATAATGATCAAGAAGGTCATGGAGGACTACAAGGTCCTGTTGCGGAGCATTCCCGCGGCAACGGTTTCGCTGTTTTTCGTGAGCGTCATCATGATGAACCTGCTGGCCAACAAAGAGCTCATCAGCCTGCCGTATCTGGCGCTCGATTGCGGCTTTGTGGTGAGCTGGGTTTCGTTTTTGTGCCAGGACATGATCTGCAAGCGCTTTGGCGCCAAGGCATCCATCAAAATCTCTATCCTCGCGCTGCTGGTCAACCTGGCCGTGAGTCTGTGCTTTTGGGCATGCTCGCTCACGCCCGGCATGTGGGGCGCCTACTACGACACGGGCATGATCGAGGTCAACAACGCCCTTAACGCCACCATCGGCGGCACCTGGTACGTGGTGCTGGGCTCTTCGCTGGCAATGCTCGTTTCTGCCGTGGTTAACTCCACGCTCAACCAGTCGCTCGGCCGCATGCTCAAAAAGAATAACTTTGCGAGCTTCGCCTTCCGCTCCTATGTGTCCACGGGTGTCGGCCAGTTTATCGACAACCTGGTCTTTGCCATTGTAGTGAGCCACACGTTCTTTGGTTGGACCTGGGTGCAGGTCCTTATGTGCTCGCTGACCGGCGCTGTTGCCGAGCTGCTGTGCGAGGTCTTCCTGAGCCCCGTGGGCTACAAGGTCGTGCGCGGCTGGGAGCGCGAGAATGTGGGTTCCGAGTACCTCGAGCGCCACGCAACCGCCTAAGGAGCAAGTATGCGGGTTTTGATCACGGGCGCTTCGGGCGGTATCGGAGCCGCGTGCGTGCAGCGCTTTTTGGACGAGGGCCACGAGGTCGTGGGCTTTGACCTGCTGCCGGCGGCGATCGAACACGAGCGCTACCGCCATCTGATCGTTGATGTCCGCGAGCCGGGCTCGTTTCCAGGCGACCTTGAGCCTCAGATAATCGTGAACGTTGCCGGTGTGCAGGATTCGGCCGATGATATTGCCGCCAACCTGTGTGGCACCATCAACGTGACCGAGCGCTACGCCTTTGTGGGGGAGGGGCTTGCCGCCAAGCCGGCGCCGGCTATCAGATCCGTGGTCAATGTGGGGTCGGCGAGCGGGCATACGGGATCGGAGTTTCCCGCCTATGCTGCCAGCAAGGGCGGCATTATCGCCTACACCAAGAACCTTGCAAACCGCCTGGCACCGCAGGCCATTGCCAACAGTGTGGACCCGGGCGGCGTTATCACGCCGCTCAACCGTTGCGTGATGGAAGACGAACACCTGTGGAACCAGATTATGGAGCTCACGCCGCTTAAGCGCTGGGCCACTGCCCAAGAGATCGCCGAGTGGATCTACTTTGTGGGCGTGACCAACCGGTTTATGACCGGGCAGAGCCTGCTGATCGATGGCGGCGAGGCCGGCCGCACACAATTTATTTGGCCCGAATAGGAAACGCGCCCGATGGAAAGCCGTCGGGCGCGTTTTTGATGTATCGATTTTTAGCCGAGGCAATTCCAGTTGACGGGGGTCGAGCCGTGCTGTTCGAGTAGCCGATTGGCTGCCGAGAAGGGGCGCGACCCCATAAAGGCGGGGAGTTCTGCCGTGGCACGGTTGGCCGAAAGCGGCGAGGGATGCGTAGAGGCCAGGCAGAACTTATCGGCTGCCTTGTCCGCGCCAGTCGCGACGAGCTTGCCTTCGACCATCTGTTGGGCAAAGCGACCCCATGCCAAAAAGACTACCGGCTGGGGCAGCTGGCAGCAGCGTTCGATAACGTAATCGGTGAGCGTGCTCCAGCCCAGTTTGGCGTGCGAGTTGGCGGCATGCTCGCGCACGGTGAGCGTAGTGTTGAGGAGCAGGACGCCCTGCCGTGCCCATGGGGTTAGGTCTCCCGTGGCGGGAATGGGGCAGCCCAGATCGGCTTTGAGTTCCTTGTAAATGTTGCGCAGGCTCGGCGGCAACTTGGTTTGCGTCGCGGGGACCGAGAACGACAGCCCCATGGCCTGGTTGGGTCCGTGATAGGGGTCCTGACCCAAGATGACAACCTTGACCTGGTCGGTCGGCGTGTAGGCGAGGGCATTGAGAATGTCGTCTTGTGCCGGATAGATGGTCTGCTCGGCACGCAAAAGGGCGATGCGCTCGAACAGCTGGTTCGTAGTGTCACGTACCGGCTGCGGCGCATCGCCCAACCAAGTTGCTATGTTGCGGTCGCGGGTCGCGGCGTCCATGGGACTCCTTTGCGTCAGATGCTCTGTTTGCATCTATTGTAAAGGCGCACCGGTTGCCTTTATGCCGCGGCTGTATAAGGAGTGGGGTCTACGAGACGCGCTCGGGCGCTCCTGCCATGCGAGCCTGTCCATGTGCGTGAAGGCGCGGAAGCTCGACGGTTGCCACCATGACGCCGGTGAGGATGAGAGCGGCGCCAAAGAAGGCGATGGGGCTCAGGACCTCGCCGACCAGGAAGAACGAGAAGACGGCGGAGCAGACCGGCTCGAGCGAGAAGGCGAAGCCGGTGGTCTCGGCAGGCACGTGGGGCTGCACGAGCGTCTGGGTGATAAAGCCATAGGCAGAGCAGATGAGTGCGAGCGCGACGACGACCACGATCTCGCTGGGCGTACTGGGAAGCATGAAGCCGCCAAAGGCGCATGCGGCAATGCCCGAGAACAGGCCGCCAAAGCCCAGCTGCCAAACGCCCAGAGCCAGCGGGTCGACATCTTCGACAAAGCGCTTGGCTACGATAATGTGGCTGGCATAGATAAAGGCGGAGAGCAGCATGATGAGCGCGCCCGGGTTCAGGCTGGTGAAGTCGGCGCCCGAGAGCAGCAGCATGCCGCAGGTGACGATGGCGGTGCCGACGAGCACTTTGCGCTCGGGGGCGCGACACAGCAGGGCGGCGTTGGCAAACGGCACGATCACGACCGTCAGGCTCTGCAAAAAGCCGGCAGTGGAGGCAGAGGTGAGGCTGGAGCCCAGGCACATGCAGGTGAGCTCGGTTGCCATAATGGCGCCGATGATGGCGGCGCGGACCACAAGGTCGCGATTGATGCGGAAAGCGCGCTTGTGGAAGAGCAGTAGGCAGGCCGCAAAGGCGATGATGCAGCGCAGCGCGACGATGCTCGTGGCGTTCATGCTGTCCATGCCGATCTTCATGAGGGGGTACGAAAAGCCCCATGCGACGGGAACGGAAAATGAGAGCGCGATTGCTTTTTTGCGATCCATGGGACTCCTTTTGTTACAGAACGATTTCGTAAAAGGGATTCTGCTCCCAGATTTGGATGTAGTAAAGCGAATGTATCTTCAGTATGATTAAGAAATGCTAATGTTGGCGGGAAAAGCCCTGGCAAAACGTTTTACGGCTGCATTGATGTGGAGGCACGATGGCATCGCGGTATCAGATTGTTTGTATGGTGGTCGATCGCGGCAGCCTTAAAGGCGCAGCGGACGAGCTGGGCTATACGCAAAGTGCGGTGAGCCAGGCCGTCAAGACGCTCGAGCGCGAGCTGGGCACCACGCTTATCGAGCGCGGTAAGCAGGGCGTTTCGCTTACGCGCGACGGTAAACAATATCTGCCGTACCTGCGCCAGATTGTGACCGCCGAAGCCGAGCTCGAGGGCAAGCGCCAGGAGCTGTTGGGGCTTTCGTCGACCGATATTCGCATTGCGACGTTTACCAACGTGAGTCGTACCGTGCTGCCGCGTGTGATCCGCGACTTTGGTGCGCTGCACCCGGGCGTGCACTTTACCCTTAAGCAGGGCGATTACACGCGCAACGCCCAGTGGGTGCACGATGGCGTAGTTGACTTTTGCTTTACGGCACGCGGATTTACCGCGGGGCTCGAGAAACGCGTGGTCTATCACGACGAGTTGGTGGCACTGCTGCCGGCCGCGCATCCACTGACGGCAAAGGAAAAGGTAACGCTCGCCGACCTGGCGTCCGAGCCGTTTGTGCTGCTGGATGAGGGCGAACAGAGCCTGGTGCTCGATGCATTCGCGGCGCATGGACTGTCGCCACACGTGACGAGCGAGGTAACCGACGACTACACCATCATGGCGATGGTGGAGGAGGGCCTAGGCGTGAGTATGCTCTATCGCCGTACTGTTGAGGGCATGCGGGCCGATATTCGCGTGCGGCCCATCGTGCACGCTCCTTCGCGCGACGTGGTGGCAGCCTGGCGCAGCTGGGACACCATGCCCATCGCCACGAGGCGCTTTATCGACTATATGAGCTCGCATATTGTCAATTAATGGCTGGTGTGGCGTTGAGTGCGGTGTTTAGCGGGCTGTCGCTTTGGCTTGGGTGACGCGATAGGTGCGTGCCGGGTGGCAGAGCAATACCGCCACGACCATAAAGAACGCCGTGGTGCCCAGGCTGATGGGGTAGACCATCATGATGTTCGCAAAGGTGCGGAAGTGCGGGAACACGCAGAACACCCAATAGAAGCGGATGCCGCAGACGCAGATCATGGTGATGAGGGCGGGCGTGAGCGAGATACCAAAGCCGCGCAGGTAGCCTGACATGTTTTCGTAGAACATGCTAAAGGCGTACGCCGGGAAGATCGAGCACACGCGGATATAGCCGATCGAGACGATGTTGGGATCGCTGTTGAACAGCGACAAGATCTCGCGCCCCAGGCCGACAATAACGATAATTGTGGTGAGTGCAACGATGCCGCCTTCGACCAGGCAGACCTTGAGCGTCTTGGTGCAACGGTCGATCTGGCGGGCACCGTGGTTTTGTCCCACAAAGGTGGTGCAAGCCTGACTAAAGCTGTTGAGCAGGTTGTAACACACGTACTCCAGGCTCATGGCGGCGCTCGATGCCGCCATGACCTCGGTGCCCAGGCTGTTGATGGCGGACTGGATGATGATGTTGGCGACGGCAAAGACAGCGCTTTGGATGCCGGCGGGCAGGCCGATCTTAACGATGCGCTTGAGGGCGACGGGGTCGATAGCCAGGTCGCGCGGGGTGACGCGGACGACGGAGTCGGTCTTGAGCAGGCGAATAAAGAGCGTAGCGGCGCTGACGGTGTAGGCGATGGCGGTGGCGATGGCGACGCCCGCGACGCCCCAGTGGAGTACGGGGACAAAGATGAGATCCAGGGCAATGTTGAGGACAGTGGACACGGCAAGCGCCTGCAGCGGCATGCGGGTGATGCCGACGGAGCGGAAGATCGCGGCCTCAAAGTTGTAAAGCAAGATCGAGGGCATGCTCAGCAAAAAGACGCGTAGATAGAGTGAGGCGAGCGGCATGGTCTCGGCGGGAACGTTGAGCGCGGCGAGCATGGGCTCGGCAAAGATCTCGCCCAGAGCGATGACGACAAAGCCTACGAGCGCCATTAAAATCGAGGTATGGACGGCGCGTTTGACCATGTTCTGATCGTTGCGGCCGATAGCGTTGGCGATGACCACGTTGGAGCCAAGCGACATGCCAATAAACAGGTTGAGCATAAGACTGGTAAGCGGAACATTGGAGCCGACCGCCGCCATGGCGAGGGTTCCCTGGTCGCCCGAGAAGTTACCGATGATGACCGTGGCGATGAGGTTCGACAGCTGCTCCAAGATGCTTGTGGCAGCCACGGGGAAGGCGAACAGGGGAATATTTCGCCACAGCGAGCCGGTGGTCATGTCGATGTGCTTAGATGCGGTATCAGCCATACGCTCTCAATCTCTAACATGCTCTTTCGTGCTTATTTGCGCAGACGATGATACTCCTAATGTAACCAGTCGTTGGGGGCGTTCTTAAACGACTAGTCATTCAAGAACGTCCCCAATGACTAGGTGGGGAAGGCGTGCGACAATGGTGGGCGTTGTGTTGTCCGCGCTAAGGAGTTGCCATGTTGTTGTGTCCCGTTTGCCATGAACCGTTGGTGGACGACGAGCGCGGTGCTGCATGCGCGGGCGGACACCGGTTTGACCGCGCGCGCGAGGGCTATCTATATCTGCTGCGCTCGTCCAAGAGTGGCGACTCCATGGGCGATCCCAAGTCGCAGGCGCGCAGCCGCCGTGACTTTCTGAACCGTGGATACTACGCGCCGTTGCGCGATGCGATGGTCGAGCTGGTGCACGAGCGGACGACTGGGCGCGCTGCGTCTGCGAATGGTCCCATGACCTTGCTCGATATTTGCTGCGGCGAGGGCTATTACACCAGCGCCATGGGCGCGGTGCCGGGCGTGGATGCTTACGGCTTTGACCTGGGCAAAGAGATGGTGCGCCTTGCCGCCAAGCGCGGCGATGCGACCTACTTCGTGGCCAACATGAAGGACATCCCCGTGGCCGATGGCGCCTTCGATATGGTGACCGAGCTCTTCGCTCCCTTTAACGAGCGTGAGTTTGCCCGCGTGCTGGCGCCAGAGGGCTCACTCTATACCGTGGTGCCGGGTGCCCGTCATCTGTTTGGGCTCAAGGAGGTGCTCTACGACACGCCGTACCTTAACGATGAGAAGCTGCCGAAGACCACCGAGCTCGAGTTAGTCGGAACGCAGCGGGTGTCTGCGAACATTACGCTCCAGACCCAGGCCGACAGCGAGGCGGTGTTCCAGATGACGCCCTACTACTACCGCACGCGCCCCGCCGACAAAGAACGCCTGGCAAACTTGGACACGCTCCAGACCGATATCGACTTCATCATCGCCGAGTACCGTCACAGCTAGCAACCTGCCAAAAAGGGCTCTTCGGGGGTTTGTGTGGGTTAGCCGCCCGGTAAAAGTGCCCGCCTAGCGG
>CABQLI010000053.1 GCA_902464965.1 uncultured Collinsella sp. | reverse complement strand
CCGGTCGTCAACGAGAACGATACCGTCACCGTCGACGAGATCAAGTTTGGCGACAACGACACACTGGCGGCGCTTGTGAGCTGCCTGGTTTCTGCCGATCTGTGCGTGACGCTCTCGGACATCGATGGTCTCTATACTGCCAATCCGCATGAGGACCCCACGGCCGAGTTTGTCCCGGTCGTGCATAAGATCGATGCCAAGATTATCGCCTCGGCGGGCGATTCTTCTACATCGGTGGGCACGGGCGGCATGATTACCAAGATCCGCGCGAGCCGTATCCTGATGACTGCGGGCATTCAGAGCGTGATTTGCTCGGGCGAGGAGCCCGATGCGCTCGTGCGTCTCGCCCGCGGCGAGAGCGTGGGCACGCTGTTCGATCCGCCGGCGGAGCGTCTGGACATCGCACCCCGCAAGCTGTGGATCGCGCTGGGCGACAAGGCCCACGGCTCGGTGACGGTTGATGATGGTGCTGCGAAGGCGCTGGTTAGCCGTGGCTCTTCCTTGCTTGCGGTGGGTATTCGCGAGGTCGATGGCCAGTTTGCCGAGGGCGATGTGCTCGATGTGTGCGATCCGAGCGGTATGGTCGTCGCCCGCGGTATCGCCGAGGCCGATTCGGACGTGCTGGAACTTGCTGCCGGTCGCCGCCAGGACCAGATCGCCAGCAACCGCCTGCTCGCTAACCTGGCCGAGAAGCCGGCGATACACAGGGATAACTTAATCGTCTTCGCCTAACCAATTGACGCTGCAAACGCCCCTAAGCGGCAATCTGACGTTCAATCGTCGGGCATGACCAAAAAGGTCAATGCCCTCCTCTTTCACGTCACCTTGCTCGCTTAGAGGCGTTTTCGCTTTCCGCCTTCTACCTGCGATGGCCGTAACGTCGGTATATCGTAAGTTGCGGTGAAATAGGGATGGTTTGGCGGCTTTAAAGCCTTTAACAGTCCCTATTTCACCGCAACTCGTTGAGGCGGCGGGGTCCCACTGCCGGCAGGCGGGGACACTCCTTCGCTAGATAATTCGGCGCAGGTCTCCGCGGTTGAGTGCCTCGTCGAAGAGGTGCTTGAACACCACGCCGCCGTGCAGGCCGTCGTGCTCGAACTCGTTGGTCACCCAGGCATGCGAGTTGCCCACGCGGCTGAGCGTATCGAGCTGCAGGCCCGAATCCACGTACATGTCGTCGAAATACACCGCGGCCTGGAGCGGCACCTCGTTGCACGCCAGTCGCTGCGGGTCGTAGATCTTGTCCCAGCTGGTGTCTTCCATCAGCAGGTCCATGGCGGGCTTAAACGGCATAAGCTCGGGCATCTGCTCGAACATCCACGGGAACATGGCCTCGCCGGTAAACATGAGCGGGCGCGCGAGGGTGTCGAACTCGGCGCGGTGTGCCTTCTCTTCAGCCGCGGCCCAGCGAATGGGCATGGTGTCGCCGTCGGCGTAGATGAACTCCTGCAGTGTCCAGTACAGCGGGTTTGTACGCGTGTTGGTGCGCTCGAAGACGCGCATCAAAAAGCTGTCAGATACCGAGGCGCCGCAGGTTAGCGTGCCGTCGCCGTCAACAAACGCGTGATCGATAATCCAATGCATGCGCTCAAAGCTCGGCTTCATGCCAAAGTCGCTGCCCATGAGCTGTAGACGCTCGACCGTCATCGGCGAGCCGTCGGGCAGCACGGGCTTCTGGGCCTCGAGCGCATCGGCCAGGGCTGCCACGCGCTCGACGTCAGCGGGGTAGCGGTTGTAGTACTGCTGCGTCTTGGCTACCATGCGCGGGAAGGTGTGCGCGTAGACCTCGCTGGCGCTCGCGGGCACGTGGGGGATGCCGCCGCAGGTAAAGCTTGCCACCACGCCTTCGGGGAAGAGCGACAGATAGCTCAACGTCAAAAAGCCGCCGTAGCTCTGCCCGAGTGTGACCCAGGGCTTGCCGCCAAAGCCCACCAGGCGCAGGTACTCAAAATCGCGCACGATGGAGCTGGCGAGGTGGCGCTTGAGGAAGTCAGCCTGCGAGCGTGCTGTATCGGCGCCGGCGGCCGTTGCGCGATCACCCAGTGCCTTGATCGTGCGTCCGTCCACGCAGCTACTGCGTCCGGTGCCGCGCTGGTCGGGAAGGACCACGCGGAAGTGCTTGACGGCCTCCTCGATCCAGCCGTCGCTTGTGGGCGACAGCGGACGCGGGCTCTCGCCGCCGGGGCCGCCCTGCAAAAACAGGAGCAGCGGCAGATCGTCGTTGATGCGGTCGGGCGCGCAAACCACGCGGTAGAAGAGCTTAATGCTCTCGGGCGCGCCGGCGATTGGTGCCGGCATAGCGCCGCGGCGCATGGTGCTGCCGACGGCCAGGAGCATCGGCTCCAGGCCGCGCCAGTCAAGGGGGACGTCGATGCTGTGGTCCTCGACATAAAGGCCGGGGACGTGGTACGAAGTGATGAGGGCCATGTGAGTCTTCCGTTCGTTGCGGTGTTTCGGGTTGACCAATTCTACCGCCGCGGGCGAGGCCATGCGCAAATCGGCTACCATGGTTGCAAACTTCTAGGAGAAAGGGCCGCCCATGTCGGTCGATATAGCCACGTATGTCCACGATCTTGCCGTTGCCGTCAAGGCAGCGTCGGCCTCGCTTGCCACGGCGAGCGATGAGCAGCGTCAGGAGGCCGTGCGCGCCATGGCCGCAGCACTGCGCAACGGTGTCGACTCCATCGTCGCCGCTAACGAGCTCGATATGTCCGCCGCGCGCGATGCGGGCACTTCGGCCGGTCTGCTCGACCGTCTGCTGCTGACGCCTGAGCGCGTCGAGGGCATGGCCGCCGGTTTGGAGAAGCTCGCCGAGCTGCCCGATCCCGTCGGCCGCGTGCTCGACCACCGCGTGCTCGCGAGCGGTGTGGACCTGACCCGCGTGAGCGTGCCGTTGGGCCTGGTCGCCATGGTCTACGAGGCGCGCCCCAACGTGACGGCCGACGCCGCAGGCATCTGCATCCGTACCGGCAACGCCTGCATTCTACGCGGCGGCTCGCTGGCCTATCACTCGTGTGCCATGATCGCCGAGCTGCTGGCCGATGCGCTCGAGGCCAAGGGCTTCCCGCGCGAGGCCGTCTCGATGATTGAGTCCACCGATCGCGAAGCCACCGGCGAGCTCATGAAGCTCCGCGGTATCGTCGACGTACTCATTCCGCGCGGCGGTGCAGGCCTGATCCAGCGCTGCGTGCGCGAGTCGCTTGTGCCGGTGATCGAGACGGGCACGGGCAACTGTCACATCTACGTGCATGAATCCGCCGACTTTGATAAGGCGCTCAACATTATCGTCAATGCCAAGACCCAGCGCGTGGGCGTGTGCAATGCCGCCGAGTCGCTGCTAGTCGACCGTGCCGTTGCTGATCGCTTCCTGCCCGCAGTCGTTGCCGTGCTGCACGACCACGGCGTACTGATTCACGGTGACGAGGCCACGTGCGCCGCATGCGCCGACGCTGGGCTTGCCGAGGGCGACAACTACGTCGCCGCGACTGAGGAGGACTGGGGTCGCGAGTACCTGGCTCTCGAGATGAGCGTGAAGGTCGTGGCAAACGAGGACGAGGCCATCGCACACATCAATCGCTACGGCACGATGCACTCCGAGGCCATCGTTGCCGAGGACACGGATGCTTGCGAGTGCTTCCTCGATGCGGTCGATGCCTCGGCCGTGTACTCCAACGCCAGCACTCGCTTTACTGACGGCGGCGAGTTTGGCCTGGGCGCCGAGATCGGCATCTCGACCCAAAAGCTCCACGCCCGTGGCCCCTTTGCCGCCGAGGCCCTCACCACCTACAAATACAAGCTCCGCGGCACCGGCCAGGTCCGCCCCTAAACCCCTCGTAAACGAAAACCGCCACAAAGGTGCCTGTCCCCTTTGTGGCGGTTAAGCCTGGAAGGTGTCGCGGTCGGGGGCGAAGGACTGCATGGCTGCGATGGTGCGGTCGAAGAGCTCGGGAAGCTCCCAGCCCAGCATCTCGGCGCCCTGCGAAATTACATCGCGCGAGCAGCCGGCGGCAAAGCGCTTGTCCTTGAACTTCTTCTTGAGCGACTTGGTCGTAAAGTCCATGACGCTCTTGCTCGGACGCATGATCACAGCAGCACCGATCAGGCCGGTGAGCTCATCGCAGGCAAATAGGATCTTTTCCATCTGCAGCTCGGGCTTGGGCAGCGAAGAGTTGAAATCGGACGTGTGTGTCTGGATGGCGCGGATAAGCTCGGGAGTCGCACCCTCACCCTCGAGAATCTCGGCGGCATAGACGGTGTGGTTCATGGGGTCATCCTCATGCTCCTCCCAATCCAAGTCGTGCAGCAGGCCGACAATGCCCCAAAACTCCTCGTTCTCGGGGTCGAACTCGCGCGCAAAGTAGCGCATGGTGCCCTCGACGGTCTCGCCGTGCGTGATGTGGAACGGGTCCTTGTTGTGCTCGTTGAGCAGTTCGAACGCACGGTCGCGGGTGATTCCGGCGGTAAGCAGCTCTGCCATAACAGACTCCTTGTGCTCGTAGGTATCGATAAGAATGAATACTACTAGAACAAGAAAACCGCCACAAAGGTACCTGTCCCCTTTGTGGCGGTTCTTGGTGCGGATGGGTTAGTTGAGGGCGGCTTGGGCTAGGCGGGCTTCGGCGTCCTCCTCGGTGACACCCAGGGCCACGGCGAACTCCTCGATGGAGCGGCGCTTGGCTTCCTTGAGTACGCGCATGTAGTAAGAGCTGGGTTTTTTATCTGCTTCCTCGGCCTGGCGAATACGGTGCATCATGGTTTTTGCCACGCGGACCGTCTCGGGCGCGCCCAGCTTGAGCTGCTGCTTAAAGTGCGTCTCCTCCAGCGAGCTGTTGCGCTCGGTAAAGGTGTCGCACTCCAGCTCGTCGTAGTGGCTCAGCAGGTGCTCGGCATCTTGCTGGGAGATGGCGGCATGCAAACGGTCGGCCTGCGCCACGGGATACATGAGGATTGTCTGCGCATGTCCCTGCTTGGTCTCGAGCAACAGCATGGGCTGCGGCGTGTCGTCCCTAAAACCGACGACAGTGCAGACTCCCTGACCCGGATGAATGACGTGTTGACCGATTGAGAACATGCTACCTCCAACTTATACGAATTCACGTATGTTAAGAATACCACGCTGACGTGCGTAAACCCTTACTTTATGCAGGAAAAGCACACAACTCCGATAGGTAAGAGTATTCGATAAAATGCGCCGCCCATTCATATGTTTATGCAGTTCCAACGCGTGCATAATCTGCAGGCAAACCGCCAACCTTGTACTGCCGCGCAGGAGCGGTAGTCATTTTTGTGCATATGCAATATCTATTAGCTTTACCCTGCGACAGTGTGCGTCGCTTGTGATAGAGTGCTACAAACTCTGGCTTTTGCCCTACGAGTGACCAAGAGCTCGGGGGCTTTAACACAAGGAGGATCTATGCCCGAGAAGATTGAAGAGCTGGTACGCGCTGCGCTTGCTGCGGCCCAGGAGGCCGGCGACCTTTCCGCATTTGAACTTGACGATTGCGCCATCGAACGACCGGCTGACACTTCTCATGGCGAGTGGACCTCCACCATGGCCCTGAAGTCCGCCAAGCTGGCCCACTGCGCCCCGCGCAAGATTGCCGAGGCCGTCGTTGCCCATATGCCCGAGGATCCCGCAATCGAGAAGGTCGAGATCGCCGGTCCTGGCTTCATCAACTTCTACCTCTCCGTTGCCGTCAAGAACGCCATCTTCGGCGAGGCCCGCGAGAAGGGCATGGACTTCGCTAAGTCCAACGTCGGCGGCGGCCTGAAGACCCAGGTCGAGTTCGTTTCCGCCAACCCCGTCGGCCCCATGCACATCGGCCATGGCCGCTGGGCCGCGCTGGGCGACTCCCTTTGCCGCGTTATGGACCACGCCGGTTACGACATCCAGCGTGAGTTCTACATCAACGACCACGGCTCGCAGATGAACACCTTCGGCAACTCCATCAGCACGCGCTACATGCAGCTTGCCGACATCATCGCCAAGCAGGGCGTGGATATCGATGAGGCCCACAAACTGCTGATCGCCGACCGCGACGCCTTCGTTGCCGATGAGAACGACGAGCACCCCGAGACCCATCCGTATCAGGATAACTTTGCCGAGACTCTGGGCAAGGACTCCTACGGCGGCGACTACATCATCGACGAGGCTGCCGAGTTTTGGCGCACCGACGGCGACAAGTGGGTCGAGGCCGATCCGCAGGAGCGCATGGAGAGCTTCCGCGAGCGCGGCTACGTAAAGATGGTCGACAACATGCGCGACCTCTGCCACGCCGTCAACTGCGACTTCGACCGCTGGTACTCCGAGCGCTCGCTGTACGTGAAGGACACCGAGGGCGAGACCGCCGGTACTTCTGCCGTCGACCGCGCCTTTGAGAAGCTCGACAAGATGGGCTACCTCTACACCAAGGACGGCGCCCTGTGGTTCCGCTCCACCGATCTGGGCGACGACAAGGACCGCGTCCTGATCAAGTCCGACGGCGAGTACACCTACTTCGCCTCCGACGTTGCCTATCACTGGGACAAGTTCCAGCGCGTCGACCACGTTATCGACATCTGGGGCGCTGACCATCACGGCTACATCGAGCGCGTCCGCTGCGTCTGCGACGCTCTCGGTTATCCCGGCAAGTTCGAGGTTCTGCTGGGCCAGCTCGTCAACCTGCTGCGCAACGGCAAGCCCGTCCGTATGTCCAAGCGCAAGGGCACCATGGTGACCCTGCAGGAGCTTGTTGACGAGGTCGGCTCCGACGCCGCTCGCTACACGCTCATCTCCAAGAGCTCCAACCAGATGGTCGACTTCGATATCGAGGCCGTTAAGAAGCGCGACAACTCCAACCCGGTGTACTACGTGCAGTACGCTCACGCCCGCGTATGCTCCATCCTGCGCCGTGCCGCTGACGTTACGCCCGAGCAGGCTGACGAGATGGGCATGAAGGCCGTTGCCGCCAAGGCCATCGGTGAGAATGTCGATTACTCGCTGCTGACCGACCCGACCGAGCTCGCCCTTTCGCGTAAGCTCAACGAGCTTACCGACCTTATCGCCAGCTGCGCTCGCGACCGCGCTCCGTTCCGTCTGGCGCACTTTGCCGAGGAGCTCGCCGGTGACTTCCACAGCTTCTATGCTGCCTGTCAGGTGCTGCCGAGCGAGGGCCGTCCCGTCGACCCCGAGCTCTCGCGCGCCCGTCTGGCCGCTTGCGACGCCGTCCGCGTAACGCTCGCCCTGGTGCTTACTCTCGTTGGCGTGACTGCCCCCGAGCAGATGTAATCTACGGGTCGTTTGACCGTGTAGGTTCGGCTTTGCTGAGCCCTATGAGCCCGATCTCCCATGCGGAGGTCGGGCTTTTTGCGTTTGACGGGGCTTTTTGGCGTGTTGGAAAATGCTAAAAAACGCAACTATACCGGTTTACGGGGCTGAATCGCCAACTGGCGACCATGGCGCCAATAGCGAAATTAAAACCGCAGGTAGACGGCTTGCCGAATATAAAAAATGCAGGGTATGGTTGGCTTGCGCCGTTCTTGCACCGTAATCCGCCATAGTTTTGAAAATGACCCCTTGGGGACGGAGGAATACGGATCATTTTTGTCCCGGGTGAGAGTAGTGCGAAACCGTCCGCCACGAATCGCGCTTATCTACTACGTTTAGTCGCATACCCCGAACCATGATTAAAGGTGCGATATTAGAACCGCAGGTAGCGGGCTTGCGATTTTAGGAAGATCGAGGGAATGGTCAGGGGTCGTGGGTCAAACGTAGTAGATGGGCGCGTTTCGTGGCGCAGCTATTCCGGATGCCACGGCTTCACTCCTCTGGAGCGACATTTCAAGGCGCTTTTGAGGGAGAGTGTCCCTGATGACTGGGCGTTTAAGAACGTCCGATGACTAAGTTGCAGGTGGTTGCGGTTGTGTTACACTAACGCTGCGTATATAACGCAATCATCTCGATACAGATCAATGATGTCCGTCGTTTTTGTGCGGAGCTAGACTGTTTAGCCGCCCTGAAGGTATATGCAGGGAGCATGTGATCACAGGGCTTGAAAAGAAAGTTGAGCAAACACTGTGTCTGATCAACAGCAAGAAAACGAAATAACGACGGCGCAAACCGCTCCCGCTGCACCGGTTGCGTCGGACCAGGTCGCGATGCCCGCGCCGGTGCAGGCCTCGGTTCCTGAGGCCTCCAAGGCCGCTTCGACGCCTGCGCCCGCATCGGCTGAGAAGGTCGCGCCTGCTGCTGGCGAGGGAGTTGCCCCTGCGGCCGAAGAGGACGCCGCGCCCGTAAAGCCCAAGCGCACACGCCGTGCGCCTAAGCTCGCCGCTGACGGCGAGGAGGCTGCAAAGCCCAAGCGTCGCACGACGCGCACCACGCGCGCGAAGCGGCCCGTTGCCGCCGATGCCTCGGCCCCCATTTCCGATGAGGTCGCGCAGGCCCGTGCGCTGGCACAAATCAGCGAGGCTCAGGTTGTACGCGCCCGTCGCCGTGCTGCCGAGCGCGAGGCCGCGGCGCTGACCGAGCTTGCAGCGCCGGTCGTCTCCGAGGCGCCTGCGGCCACCGAGACCCCTGTCGCGGGGCAGCCGACCGAGAAGCCGGCTCCGCGCACGCGTCGTCGTGCGGCCAAGTCTCAGCAGGATGCTGAGCAGGCGGCTCAAGAGTCCGGTGAAGCTCCGTCTCGTTCTGCGCTAGGGGAGGGTGCGCAGCCCTCTGAGTCTGCAACACCTGCCGAGGCCAACGAGGTTCCCGTTGTCGATCCCGCTCTTCGCCCGCACCGTCGCGGCCGCAAGCCCAAGGCCTTCGTCGAGGCCGAGAAGGCTGCCGCCGCCGCTGCAGCAGCCGCAGCTCAGGACGCCGCGATGACCGCCGCGCTCGCGCCCGTCGCCGACGCTCCTGCCCAGGGAGCCCCTGCCACCGAGGCCGGCGCACCCGCCGAGGGCGAGCCCGCCGATGTTCGCCCCGGTCGCAGCCGTCGCACGGCCGCTAAGCGCTCGTCCAAGGCCAAGGGTTCGAAAAAGGACGCGTTCGAGGATTCTGGCAACGAGATCGCCGAGGCAACCGTCGACTCCGCTTCCGATGCCGAGAACGCCGGTCAGCCGGTAGCCGAGAAGCCCAAGCGTACGCGCAAGAAGTCTGCAAAGGCTAAGGCCGTCGAGCAGCAGGCCGATGCTGAGCCCAATGCCGATGCCGATACCAAGGCCGATAACGAAGTCCCGGCCGGCACCGACGCCGCAACTCCGGCGGCCGAGGGTGCCACGACCGCCGAGACCGACGAGAACGCCCGCCCCAACCGTCGCCAGCACAAGCGCAACGACGAGCGCAACGAGCGCAAAGACGAGCGCAACAACGACCGCCGCAACCGTCAGCGCGACCGCAAGCAGCGTAATAAGGAGCGCAACGCCGCCCCGACCGAGCCTACGCTTTCGCGCGAGGAACTCGCGGCCATGAAGGTCGCCGAGCTGCGCGAGAAGGCCAAGGAGTTCGAGATCGAGACGACCGGCAAAAAGAAGGCCGAGCTCGTCGAGGAAATCTACACCACCGCTGCGAAGGCCGAGGGCTTCCGTGACATCAAGGGCATTCTGCAGATTCGCCCGGACGGCTCCGGCATCATCCATGCCCACGGCTACATGAAGTCCAGCGACGACGCCTTTGTTCCCGTATATCTCATCCGCTCCGCACGCCTGCGTACGGGTGATGTGATCGAGGGCTCGCTTCGTCCCTCGCGCGGCGGCGACAAGCGCGCCGGCCTTGCCAAGATCACGACCGTCAACGGCCTTGATCCCGAGCAGGCTCGTAATCGCCCCAAGTTCGGCGATCTCACCCCGGTCTATCCCAATGAGCCTCTGCGTATGGAGCACGGCAAGGATTCCATCACCGGTCGCGCCATCGACATCGTGTCGCCGATCGGCAAGGGCCAGCGCGGCCTGATCGTGTCTCCGCCCAAGGCCGGCAAGACCACGATCCTCAAGAAGATCTGCCAGTCTATCTCGATCAACAATCCCGAGGTGCACCTCATCTGTCTGCTCGTCGACGAGCGCCCCGAAGAGGTCACCGATATGCAGCGCTCCATCAAGGGCGAGGTCGTGGCCTCGACCTTCGATATGCCCGCCGACAACCATACTCGCGTGGCAGAGCTCGTGATCGAGCGTGCCAAACGCATCGTGGAGCTGGGTGGCGACGTCGTGGTGGTGCTCGACTCCATTACGCGCCTTGCCCGCGCCTACAACCTGGCCGCTCCCGCCTCGGGCCGTATCCTGTCGGGCGGTGTCGATTCGGCGGCCCTGTATCCGCCCAAGCGTTTCTTGGGCGCTGCCCGCAACATCGAGAACGGCGGCTCGCTCACCATCTTGGCTTCCGCCCTCATCGATACCGGCTCCAAGATGGACGAGGTCATCTTTGAGGAGTTCAAGGGTACCGGCAACATGGAGCTCAAGCTCGACCGCGACCTGGCCGACCGCCGTATCTTCCCGGCCATCGATCCCGTTGCCTCGGGCACGCGCAACGAGGACCTGCTGGTCGACGAGCAGATGCGCCCGTTTGTCTTTGGCCTGCGTCGTATCCTCGTCGGCATGAACAATACCGAGCGCGCGGCCGCGTCGTTTATCAAGGGCCTCAAGGGCACCAATACCAACCAGGAATTCCTGGTGCGTTCGGCAAAAAAGCATAGCGATTACGAGCAGACGTTCTAAGTCGCTCGCCGCACGCGACAACAACCATAGACATGCCAGAAGGGCCGGGGTTTAGATCCTGGCCCTTTTCGTATAGCCGCTCGCCAACGATTATTGACCTCACGACCGGCAAGCAGCGATTTTCCCGTTTCAATCCCGCTTCGTCGCTTGCAATCCCCAAGGGGGTTTCGCATAATAGCTGTTAAGCTTCGCGACGGAAAACGCAGATGAAACGAACCATATACCGTTGCTTTGGGGCATAGCCCCGCTTCATCTTCTCTCGCGCAGCCAACTGAATGATGCGATTTGGGTGCTGGAAGATGGGGAGAGCTCATGGCTTCTTCTGATGCAACACAACGAGCAGTCCTTGCTGGACTTTCCTGCGGAATCGGCCTTGCCGCTCCCGTAGTGATGTATGCCGCCACGCTGCCGTTTTCGTCGGTGAACGAGACGGTCGTCGCGGGCGCTGTTCCCTTTGCCGTGGGTGCGGTGGCGGGTGTGGGCATCTACGCTGCCTCGCTGGGCATTTCCGAGTATCGTGCCGAGCACGATGGCCGCTTGTTTGAGCCCGATGCCGTGGGCGGCGCCGCTCAGTTTGGTCGGACCCACAACGAGTTCAAGACCGCCTCGATTCCCGCGCAGCAGCAGGGGGCGGCACCTCAGCCTGCTCCCCCGGCCGACCAGGCCAATGCCGCACAGCCTTCTTCCGCATTTCTCTCCGGCCTGACCGGTGCGTTCCAGCGCCGCCACGCCGACGATGGCGTTCCCACCATCGCGCGCGCGGCTAACGCCATGGATGAGGCCGAGGCGTGGTCTATGATTGACAGCATGCTCGATGACGATTCCCCAGTCAGCTGCGATCCCACGCGCTCACGCGACGTTTACCAGGTCGCTATCGACGAGCTCACCAACGGTGGAAAGACCGGTTCTTACAATCGCGATGACATTGCCGCTGCCGCACGCGCCGTCTCGGGCTCTCATGCCGCCCCTGCGGGCAGCACCGCAGCCTTCGTGGCGCTTGTGGCCAACGCGGCAGCCAATAACGCCTACAACGCTACCTCGGCGGACGCGAACGCTTCTGCCGACAATTCGTACATTGATGAAGCCATGGCCGCGGACGAGGAGGCCGTTGCCGCCCGCCGTGCCGCCGAAAGCTCGCTGTGGGGCGCTCCTGCCCAGCAGCAGGCGGCTGAGGCTGCGCCGTACAACGCAAACCTCGCCAGCATGCCTATCATCTCCGGTGCCGCGGACATCGATCTCGACGATCTCGATGAGCCTGCAGCCATCACCGCATCGATTGATGCCCAAGATCGCATCGACACCGGCGACCTTCCGGACGCCTCGCTCGAGGTTGATGTTCCCATGGCCGATTACTCGGGCCACGAGGACATGTGGGCCGCCGCCACCGCGATTCTAGATGAGATTGACGAGCCTGCTCCTGTTGCAGCCCCCGCTCCCGTCGCTGCCCCTCAGCCTGCTGCCCCCGCCTATGTCGGCCGTCACAGCGCTGTGTTCCCCGAGGATACTGCCCGTATCTCGCGCGAGAGCATCGAGCGGGCCGAGGCTATTGCCGCCGGCATTATGGAAAACCGTCGTCACGAGCGCGTCAATCAGATCCTCGAGGAAGAGATCGAGCGCCTGCAGTCCTCTACCGCCAAGCGTACGGGCCGTGCCTACCTGAGCGTTATCGAGGGCGGTACCGCTAGCTTCGCGCCGCTCCGCGCGGAGGCATAACTTCTGCATGGTTAAGATCAATCGAAAATGGGCGGTCGTGACTTGCCTGATGGCGCTCTTGATCTGGGGCAATTCGCTGGTTCCCGGCTCGGGGTCGGGCTCGCTGAGCCTAACGGTCATGGAAGCTATCCGCGGTTTCCTGCACAGCGTGGGACTTCCATATGAATGGGTGACCAACTTTGTTGTTCGCAAGTGCGCGCATTTTACCGAGTATATGGTGCTCGGCATCTTGGCAACGCACGCCTTTGATTTTGAGGGCCGGCGCACCTTTGACGTGCTGCTGCCCACGGCGGTGTTCCTGCTGCTGATTCCCTCGATCGACGAGACGATTCAGCTCTTTGTGCCGGGACGCGCCGGCATGATCACCGATGTGATGATCGACTGCTGTGGAGCGGCAACGGGCGTTGTGCTCCGATATCTACTACGATCGCTCATATGTGCCAAAAAGGCCGCCTAGGACGAATGTTTGGTCCTAGGCGGCCTTTTTTATTAGAGGGCTTATATGAGGCGTGGTGGCGTCGTTCCGTAGGTCGGATTTGCCGGGCGCGCCACGCCCTGTGGGTGCGTCTGCTACTGAAGCGCCTGTGCGCCCAGGGCCAGGCAGCCCATAATGCCCTGCTTGCCCTCGAGGCTGTTGTTGACGATGTAGTTATCGATGTCGTTGACCTCGGGCGTGACGATATAGCCGTTGAGCATCTCGGCACACTTCTTGCGCGCGAGCGGCACGATGGGGGTGTGGTCGGCCACACCGCCGCCGATGATGATCTTTTGCGGCGCGTAGCACAGCGTGTAGGTCATGAGCGCCTGTGCCAGATAGCCTGCGAGCAGGTCCATGGCCTCCGGGTCATCGGCCATGTCTCCGGCGCTCTTGCCATCCCAGCGCTTTTTAACGCCGGGACCTGCGATGAGGCCCTCGAGGCAGTTGTCGTGGAAGGGGCAGGCGCTATGCTCGCCGATGGTGTCGCGCGGGTCGCGCGTGACCAGGATGTGGCCGGCCTCGGGATGCATCATGCCGTGTACGAGCTTACCGCCCGAGAGCACGCCGGCGCCCACACCGGTGCCGATGGTCAGGTAGACCACGTCCGTGAGGCCCTGGGCGCAACCAAAGGTGACCTCGCCCAAGCAGGCAACGTTGACGTCGGTGTCGTAGCCGCAGGGAATATTGAGCTCGTTTTGGATGGTGCCCAGCAGGTCGAAGTAGCGCCATGCCGTTTTGGGCGTCTCCAGGATCTTGCCGTATTGGGGCGAGGCAGGGTTGACTGCGGTGGGTCCAAAGGCGCCGATGCCCAGCGCGGCGATGCCCTTGTCGGCAAACCATGCATTGACGGCCTCAACGGTCTCCTGCGGGGTCGTGGTCGCGATCTGCTCACGCTCCAGGACCGTACCGTCTGCATAGCCCGTGGCGCAGACCATCTTGGTGCCGCCGGCCTCGAGCGCTCCGATAAGCTGCTGTTCTGCCATAGTATTCCTCTCTCTGGGACGAGTTGCTCCGTGACTAAAGTATAGGGCTCTAAACCATTTAAGAAAGCGCTATAAAAAGAAGCCCTTCAACGCGGCGGGCGATGAGGGGCTTCTTTGGTTGCTTTAGTTGCCGGGCCGTCCTTACCCGCGCGGCTTGATTTTATCACGTAGCGACTTGAGGTTCTCCAGCGCGGCGTTGAGCGTTTCGTCTCGCTTGGCAAAGTGGAAGCGAATCAGATGGTTGACGGGCTCGCGGAAGAAGCTCGAGCCGGGCACGGCGCCCACACCCACTTTAGACGCGAGGTCCTCGCAGAATTCGAGGTCGCTGTCATAGCCAAACTCCGAGATATCCATCATCACGTAATAGGCGCCCTGCGGCACGTTATGCTCAAGACCGATGCTGTCGAGTCCCTGGCAGAACAGGTCGCGTTTGGCGGTATAGAGGTCAAGGACCTCATCGTAATAGCTGTCGTTGAAGTTGAGGGCGGTGACGACGGCTTCCTGCAGGGGAGCGGCGGCACCCACGGTGAGGAAGTCGTGGACCTTCTTGATGCGCTCGGTGATCTCGGCAGGGGCGATGGTGTAGCCCAGGCGCCAGCCGGTGATGGAGTACGTCTTGGACAGCGAGCTGCAACTGATGGTTCGTTCGAACATGCCGGGCAGCGTGGCCATATAGACGTGCTCGTGGGGCGCGTAGACGATGTGCTCGTATACCTCGTCGGTGATGCAGTAGGCGTCGTACTTTTTGCAGAGGTCGGCGATAAAGGTGAGCTCCTCGCGCGTAAAGACCTTGCCGCAGGGGTTGGACGGGTTGCATAGGACAATCGCCTTGGGATCGTTATCGCGGAAGGCGGCCTCGAGGACCTCGCGATCGAAGTCGAATGTGGGCGGGTTGAGCGGCACGTAGATGGGCTCGGCCCCCGAAAGGATCGTGTCGGCGCCGTAGTTCTCGTAGAACGGCGAGAAGATGACGACCTTGTCGCCGGGGTTCGTGACCGTCATCATGGCGGCCATCATGGCCTCGGTGGAGCCGCAGGTGACTACGATATTCTCGTTGGGGTTTACCGACATGCCCATAAAATGTTCCTGCTTGGCGGCAAGCGCCTCGCGCATGGCCTGGGAGCCCCAGGTGATGGAGTACTGGTGGTAAAGTGGCTTGGGGTCGGTGGCGATGGCGCTGAGGCTATCGAGCAGCTGCGCCGGGGGATCGAAGTCGGGGAAGCCCTGCGAGAGATTGACAGCGCCGTACTTATTGGAGATGCGTGTCATGCGGCGGATGACGGAATCGGTAAACGTTGCCGTGCGGTTGGAGAGTTCTTTCATGCCGGTCCTTTCGAGCATTTGCAGTGGGGCAAGTTTACTCCTATGAAACCGGTGGGATTTGCTCGAAATGGTCTCGAAAAACTCTTTTCAAAATTCTTGAAAATTGGGGCTTGCATCGCGTGGCGTTCCTTGCAATAATAGTCGAGCGCGAAGCGCACAGGACACGGTGGGTGTAGCTCAGTTGGCTAGAGCGACGGGTTGTGGTCCCGTAGGTCGAGGGTTCGAGTCCCTTTACCCACCCCAGTTCTTGCTTCGTGTTGATATCGGGTCGTTAGCTCAGTTGGTAGAGCAGGGGACTCTTAATCCCAAGGTCCAGGGTTCGACCCCCTGACGGCCCACCACACGATATCTCCTCTAAAGTCCGCCACAACGGACTTTAGCTTTGGGTCGTTAGCTCAGTTGGTAGAGCAGGGGACTCTTAATCCCAAGGTCCAGGGTT
>CABQLI010000052.1 GCA_902464965.1 uncultured Collinsella sp. | reverse complement strand
GTGTGGAGCGAGATAATGCTCACGCCGCAGCGGGCGGCCTCAAACAGCGCTGCGCTGCACTGGGGGCGCGTCGCATCCGCCGGGCAAAACGCCTCAGGCGCCTTGATATAGATGGGATGATGCGTCAGCAGCACGTTTGCACCGGCTTCTTGGGCGCGGAGAATATTAGCTTCGGTCGCATCAAGCGCGCAGGCCACGCCAGCAATCTCGGCGGCAGGGTCGCCCACGGAGAGCCCTACATGATCCCAGCCCTCGGCGTCCGCCTTGGGGTAGCGCGCCAGCAGCGCGCGTTCAAGCTCGGCGACGATCATGCAGCACCTACGATCGAGAGCAGCGTCTGGGCGAACTCGTCCAGATCGCTCGGATTCACGCGGTCATCAAAGGAAATGCGCAGTGCTCCCAATGCCTGCTCGCGACCGATGCCCATCGCGCTCAAAACGTGGCTCGGGTCCATGCTGCCGCTCGAGCAGGCAGAGCCGGCCGAAACCTCAAAGCCGGCGGCGTCGAGCTTGACGATGAGCTCCTCGGAGTCCATGCCGTCGACGTAGATCGAAACCATACCCGGCAGACGGTCGACCTGCTCGTAGTCGCCCATGGTGGCATGAATGCGTGGATGGGCCGTAAGCGTGGCGTAGAGTTTGTCGGAAAGGGCTTGCAGCTTTTCGCGCTCCTCGGCCACATGGGGCACCAGCGTGCGGGCAGCAGCGGCAAAGGCTAGCTGCGTGCGCAGGTCCTGCGTGCCGGCGCGACGTCCGGCTTCCTGTCCGCCGCCAAAGATGCGGGGGCGCAGTGGCGTGCGGGTCTTAACGTAGAGCGCGCCGGATGCCACAGGACCGCCAATTTTGTGGGCCGCGACGGACATAGCATCGACGCCCAGCTCGGTGACATCGAGTGGAATGTGCAGATAGCCCTGGATAGCATCGGTGTGGAACACTGCGCCCACGGTATGAGCGGCCGAGGCAAGCTCGCGGATGGGCTGCACCACGCCGATCTCGTTGTTGGCGACCATAATGCTCACGAGCGACACGTCGTCGCTCAGCAAGTCGCTCAGCGTGGCAGGCTCAATGTAGCCCGCGCGGCAGGGCTGCACCAGGTCGACGGTAAAGCCGGCGGCACGCAGCAGCGGCAGGTTGTCCAGAATCGAATCGTGCTCGATGGCCGAAACGATTACACGATCGCGCTTGCGATCGCGCTGACGAGCGCCCTCGGCAAGACCGAGCAGCGCCAGCTGGTTGGCTTCGGTGCCGCCGTTGGTCAGAACAATCTCGGACGGGCGGACGCGTGCGCCAAAGCTATGGGCGATCTCGCGACGGGCAACCTCCAGGCGCGCGGCGGCCTTGCGGCCGAGCGAGTGCAGCGAGTTGGGGTTGACGCCGGCAAGCTCGCTGTCGTCATATTCGCGCTGCGCAAGGAGCGCCTCGGCGCGCATGGGCGTCGAGGCGGCGTAGTCAAGATTCACGGGTATGCGGTTTTGACCTGCGGTCATAAGGGTTTATGCCTCCTGTGCGGCCTCATTGCCCAGCTTCTGCAGCAGCGCAACCTCGGCGGCGGGATCTTCGGACTTAAATACGGCGGAGCCGGCCACGAGAACGTTGGCACCAGCCTTGACGACCTCGGCAATGTTCTTGGAAGAAATGCCGCCGTCGACCTCGATCATGGGCGACACGCCGTGGCGCTCGCACATGGCCTTGAGCTCGTGCAGTTTGGCGATAGTGCCCGGGATAAAGCTCTGACCGCCAAAGCCGGGGTTCACGCTCATCAGCAGCACCATATCGACGACGTCGATGATGCTCTCAAGTACGCACACGGGGGTGGCGGGGTTGAGCACCACGCCGGCCTTGACGCCGCGCTGCTGCAGGTGCGTGAGCGTGCGATGCAGGTGCGTGGAGGCCTCGTAGTGCACGGTGATCATGTCGGCACCGGCATCGGCGTACCAATCGACGGTCTCGTCGGGGTTCGACACCATGAGGTGCGCATCGACCGGCACGTTGGTGGAGCGCTTGACGGCCTTAAGGATGTCAACGCCAAAGGTCAGGTTGCCGGTAAAGTGGCCGTCCATAACGTCAAAGTGAACGTAGTCGGCGCCGGCGATCTTGTCGAGCTCTCCCTTGAGGTTGGCCATGTCGGCCGAAAGGACGGACGGAGCGATTTTGATGGAACCCATGGTAGTAGCCTTTCTACGCTAGTCGGTGAGTCCGTAGAACTCTTGAGAAGGGACGCGGTCGGTAAGAATCTCGAGCGCCCTATCCAAAGTAACACCGTTGTAGAGCGTTTGCTCCACGGCAAAGGTGAGCGGAATGTCTACGCCCAGTGAACGGGCAAGTTCGCTGACGCTGCGGGCCGCGACGGCGCCCTCGACAACCATATGCGTGCGCGTCTGGTACTCGTCGAGCGACACGCCGTGGGCAAACTCGTAGCCAAAGGTGCGGTTACGCGAATGCTCCGAGGTACAGGTGGCAATGAGGTCGCCCATGCCGGCAAGCCCCATGCAGGTCATAGCTTGACCGCCGCGGGCGTGCACCAGACGGCTGATCTCTGCCAGGCCGCGTGTCATGATAAGGGCGAGCGTGTTGTCGCCCGCACCGGTGCCGGCGGAGATGCCGCACACGATGGCGATTACGTTTTTCATGGCGCCGCAGACCTCGACACCGGTCATGTCCTGCGACAGGTAGATGCGGAAGGCCGTGGATAGGAGCAGGTTCTTAAAGGTCTCCCCTACCTGCGCGTCTTTGCTGGCGATGACGGCGGCAGAAAGTCCGCCGCGGCAGATCTCCTCGGCATGGTTGGGGCCCGAGAGCGCCGCCACGCGCGCCTCGTTGCCGATCTCGCTGGCGATGACCTCGCTCATGAGCAGGCCGGACTCGGGCTCAATGCCCTTGGTGAGGCAGAGCACCGGGGTATTGGCTGCGATAAAGGGCGCGGCCTGGTGGCACACGCTGCGAAGGTGCGTCGAAGGAACGGCAAAGATGATGGCCTCGGCACTGTCGAGCGCCTGCACCAGGTCCGTGGTGGCGACGACGTTGCTGGGCAGCTCGTAGCCCACAAGGTAGCGGGGGTTGCGGTGTTCGCCATTGATGCCGGCGGCCGTCTGCTCGCTGTGGGCCCACATGGTCACGCGCTCGGCTCGCGCGGCGGCAAGGCCGGCGACGGCGGTTCCCCAGGAGCCGGAGCCAATCAGCGCAACATTCATGACTCTCTCCTACTGATCGTCGGGCTCGGTGACGCGCTTGGTAAACGAGAGCTTGGACTCCTTACCGGTCATGAGCTTTTTGATGTTCGCGCGATGGGCCCACACCACGGTGATGCCGATCACCGCCATGCAAAACTTAAGTCCCAGGCTGCTGTACGGAAAGACCGCGCAGGCGGCGATGGGAAGTCCGATGGCAGCAGCAAGTGAACCCACCGACACAAACTTGGTGATGGCGACGGCCACGATAAACATGCCCAGCAGCGACAGGCCAATGGGCCAGTACCAGGCGAGGATGACGCCCAGACCCACGGCGATACCCTTGCCGCCGTGAAAGTTGAGGTAGGGCGAGAAGATGTGGCCCCATACGGCCGCCAGGCAGATGACGCCGAGCATCCAGTCGCCGGGGGCTCCAGGCGCCATGATGTTCGGAGGAAAACCATAGCCTAGATCGGCGATGAGCGGACGGGCGATAAGAACGCAGATGGCGCCCTTAAGGCAGTCGAGCAGCAGCGTGAGCGCGGCCACCTTGGGGCCGGCTACGCGCAGGGCGTTGGTGGTGCCGATGTTGCCGGAACCCGCCTTGCGAATGTCCGTGTGGTTGAACACGCGGCCCAGGATCAAGCCAAACGGAATCGCTCCGATAAAGAACGAGACCACGGCGCAGATGGCGGTCAGCAGAATCGGATTATGCATCCTTTTGCTCCTTCTTCCTAAAGAAGAGTCGAATGGGCGTGCCGGAAAAATCGAAGGTCGAGCGCATACGGTTCTCCACGTAGCGCTGGTAGGTGTCGTTGACCAGGTCGCTGTGGTTGACGAAGAACGTAAACGTCGGCGGGTTGACGTCCGTCTGGGTCACGTAGTGCATGCGCAGGCGGCGCTTGCCGTCCACCACGGTATGACCGAACTCGCGCAGGTCGGTGAGAAACGTGTTGAGGCGCGAGGTGCTGATCTTTTGCGAGCGCGTCTTCTCGGCGGCGTCGACCATCGCCCAGATCTTCTCGACGCTGCGGCCGGTCAGGGCAGAGATGCGCAGGTACTGGGCCCAGGGAGCCATGACGCCCAGACGGCGGTCGATGGTCTCCATGCAGGCCTCGCGCTTACGGTCGTCGTCGAGCAGATCCCACTTGTTGAGCAGCACCACGATGGCGCAGCCGCGCTCGATGGCAAGACCCATGACCTTCTGGTCCTGCTCGGTAACGCCCACGGAGGCGTCGACGACGAGCAGCGCCACGTCGGCGCGGTCGATGGCGCGCAGGCCGCGAACCATGGAGTAGTACTCGATGTTCTCGTACACGGTGCTCTTCTTGCGAATGCCCGCGGTGTCGACCATGCGGTAGTGCTTGCCGTTGCGCTCGACGACCGTGTCGATGGCGTCGCGCGTCGTGCCGGCAATGTTGGACACGATGGAGCGGTCGGCGCCCAGGATGCGGTTGAACAGCGAAGACTTACCGGCGTTGGGGCGGCCGATGATGGCGACGTTCAGCGCGTCGGGGAACTCATCGGCGACCTCGTCCTCTTCCTCCGGAAGCAGGGCCACGATGTCGTCGAGCAGGTCGCCCGTGCCGTGGCCGTGCAGGGCCGAGAGCGGCGTGGGCTCGCCGATACCGAGCGAATAGAACTCCCAGATGCTGTCGTTCTCGCGATCGGGGTTGTCGAGCTTGTTCACCAGCAGAAAGACCGGCTTGTCGCAGCGCTTGAGCATGCGGGCGACCGACTCGTCCTCCTCGGTGACGCCGGTGCGGCCGTCGACCACAAACAGGATGACGGCGGCTTCCTCGGCGGCGGCGAGGGCCTGGTCGCGAATGGACGTGGCGAAGACGTCATCGCTCTTGAGCGGTTCGATGCCGCCCGTGTCGACGATGGTGAACTCGCGGCCGTTCCAATCGGCCGTGTGGTACGAGCGGTCGCGCGTGACGCCGCGGGACTCATGGACGATGGCGTCCGAGGTCTGGGCCAGGCGGTTAACGAGCGTGGACTTGCCCACGTTGGGGCGTCCGACGACGGCGACGATAGGTTTCATCTGCACTCCTTTAATGGGTAGGGTCAGTGGAAGTGTTAGAGTCGGCAGGCACAATGCCAAGGATGTGCTCCAGGGTATCGAGCAGCTCATGCGGCATGGTCGACACCACATGAACCTCGGCGCCGCGACTGGTAAGGCTTGCGAGTAAATCGTCACGATGATACTCGTCAAGCGTCATGCCGTCAGCGTTGAACATGAGCTTAGGCACAAAGAGCATAACCCCCGAGAGGTCCTGCGGCAGCTGTTCCAGAATGTCGCAGGCGACGATGAGGCCGGTCACGTCCACGTTGCCGCCAAAGTAGCGATTCTTGATGGCCGTGACGGTGCCGGCGAGACCATGCGGCGACTCCACAAAACGCGCCACGGTGTCGCGTGCGCTGGCGCCCGAGAGGCACAGCAGGTGCTGGCTGCGAGCGGCGATGGCCTCGCGGACGCGGGCCAGTCGCTCGGCATCGGCGGCAAGCACGTCGTCGGTCTCGTCCAGATACGATCGGATCATGCCGATGCCGTCGTAGTACTGCGGGTAACCGTCGTAAAAGTCTGCCTCGGGAGGATCGATGCCGGCGTCCAGATAGAACTCGTCGCTCATCTGGAAGGTGTGGCGGCCAAAGCGCTCATAGGCGCGGTCCTGGAACGGTCGGATCATGGCGATGGTCTCGCGCGCTAGCTCGGGCTTGTCGCTGTAGGACCAGCTAAAACGGTTCTGATGCTTGGTAAAACCGAGCGGCACGATGCCCAGGCTTGTGATTTGCTCGTGCTCCTCGCAAAAGCGCAGGGTCTTTTCCAGCTCCTCGCCGTCGTTCATGCCAGGACACAGTACGATCTGCGCGTGGATTTCGATGCCGGCGGCCATGATGGTCTCGAGCACGTCCATGCCGCGTTGGGCGTTGCGACCCATCATGCGGCGGCGGACGTCGGGGCTTACGGCATGGACCGACACGTTCATGGGGCTCATGTTGCGTTGGATGACGTTTTCAACATGTTCGTCGGTGAGGTTCGTGAGCGTGACAAAGTTGCCCTGCAAAAAGCTCAGTCGGTAGTCGTCATCGCGAATATAGAGCGTTGAGCGGCCGCCCTTGGGCAGCATGGTCATAAAACAGAACACGCAGGCGTTCACACAGGTGCGCATGCCGTCAAAGATGGGGCCGTCGAACTCCAGGCCCCAGTCCTCGCCCGGGAAGCGGTCGAGCTCGACGGAGGTGACGGTGTTGTCGCGTGGGTCGAAAACCTCGAGGTCGACGGTATCATCGTCGGCCTCCCAAAGCCATACGATCATGTCGGTCAGCTGCTCGCCGTTGACCGTGAGCACGCGCATTCCCGGCTCGATACCCACATCCCACGCGGGCGATTCGGGACGCACGTTCTTAACGAGCGCGCCCTCACCCGGCTCGGGGTCGCGGCTGCGCCCGTAATCGGCCACCTCGGCGGCGTATGCGGGTACGGTATGGTCCATGGTTAGCGGCAAAGCTCCTTGATGCGCTCGACGGCGCGCTCGATGTGTTCTTGCGGGGTGGAGGCTCCGGCGGTGATGCCGATGTGGTGAGCGTCGGTAAACCACGCGGCCTGGAGCTCGGAAGCTTCCTCGATGTGATACGTGCGCTCGCAGGCGTCTGCGCAAATCTGAGCCAGGCGGCGGGTGTTGCCCGAGTTCTTGCCGCCCACCACGACCATGCAGTCGCAGCGGTTGGCAAGTGTGGCTGCTGCCTGTTGACGCTCACTCGTGGCGGCGCAGATGGTGTTGATCACGCGCAGCTCCTGCACACGCGGGGTGATGACTGCCACGACCTCGGCGAGGTTCTGCGCGGTCTGAGTGGTCTGCACGACGAGGCCTACCTTGCCCTTGAGCGGCAGCGCGTCCGCATCAGCGGCGCAACTCACGACCTGCGCATCGTCGCCGGCGTGACCCAGAATGCCCTCGACCTCGGGATGCCCCGGCTCGCCTACGACCACCACGCGGTAGCCCTCGTGCACCAGGCGCTCGGCTGCCATATGGACCTTCTTCACGTAGGGGCAGGTGGCGTCGACCACGTTGAGGCCGCGCGTGCGGGCAGCATCAATCACCTGTGGCACCACGCCGTGGGCGCGGATGATCACGGTGCCGGTTGCGGCGTCGTCCAGGTTCTCGGCCAGGCCAACGCCTGCCTCAGCGAGCTCGCGCACCACGATGGGGTTATGGATGAGCGGACCCAAGGTATGGACCTGAGTGCATTCCCCTGCCTGCGGCGCGGCGGCCAGCGCCATATCGAGCGCACGCTGTACGCCGTAGCAAGTGCCGGCGTGGGCGGCGATCTCGATGGTGGGCGCGGTTGCTTGGTCGGACGCAGTCGCAGCGGTGTTCGTCACGTTCTCGCTCATGGCTAGAACCTGCCCGGATGCTCGGCGCACAGCTCGTCGCGCATCTTATAGACGCGGTTCATGGCCTCGGATTCAAACCAGGCCAGGCGCTCCGTGCGCTTAAGCCCGGCCGGTGCGTCGGAAAGTGAGACGGCCTTGCCGGCACGAATCCAGCACTTCTTGGGACGCATGAGCTTTTTGCCCGCGGGCGTGATGTCGGACCAGCCACAGATGGCGAGCGGGTTGACGGGCGCCTTGCCCATCTGGGCGATGAGCGCAAAGCCGCCGTGGACCTCGGGCTTGATCTCGCGCGAGCGGATGCGCGTGCCCTCGGGGAAGATCAGGACGTCCTCGCCGCGCTGCAGCGCATGCTGAGCGGCGCGCAAGCACTTCATGTCGGCGGTACCGCGCTCCACGGGGATGCCGCCAACGCGGCTAAAGGCCCAGCGCACAATCTTGCTCTTGGCGAACTCGGACTTAAAGATGGGACGAATGCGGCGCCCCCCAAAGAACAGCGCCGTCTCCACGGCCAAGAGCTCGGCCATCGAGGTGTGGTTGCAGATGACTACGCTTCCGCGGCCGTCCTGGCGCTCAAACAGCAGATCGGCATCCTCTACCTTCCAGCGCCACATGAGCTTGGAGAAAGCCCAAAGGATTGCCATGACCACGAAGACGGTGCCGCGGATGAGCGCGGGAAACTCGGCATACGGGGCGTTGTAATAGTCCTCGGGCGTCTGTTTAAACAGGCGCATGGGCTACCTCCTTTGGTTGATGAGGTCCTCGATAATGCGGACGACCTCGTCGATGGTGTGGGCGGTGGAGTCGACGTGCACGGCGTCCTCGGCGGGCACGAGCGGGGCGACCTCGCGGCTGCTGTCGAGCTTGTCGCGCTGCTTAAGGGCGTCGAGCGTCTCGTCGACCTCGGTCTCGAGCTGCTCGGTGGTGAGCGGCTGGGCGTCGTTTTGGTGACGCTGCAGCACGCGGCGGCGGGCGCGCTCGCGCGGGTCGGCGGTCAGGAAGACCTTGACTTGCGCGTTAGGGAACACGACGGTGCCGATGTCGCGACCCTCGGCCACGATATCGCGGTCCTCGGCGGCGCGGCGCTGATGGATGAGCATGGCGGCGCGCACGCCCGGATAGGCCGAGACCTTGGAGACGTTGGCGTCCACCTGTGGGGTGCGGATGGCGGCCGAAGCGTCCTGGCCGTCAATGGTCAGGCGCGTATCCTCGCCGGTGCCGTTGGTAAAGCGAATTTCGATCTGCTCGGCGAGGGCGTCGATTGCCGCCTCGTCGTCCAGATCGATGCCGCGGTCGAGCGCGGCGAAGGTGACGGCGCGATACATGGCGCCCGTGTCGAGCTTGTTAAAGCCCAGCTGGCGGGCGATCTCCTTGGCGATGGTGGACTTGCCGGAACCGGCGGGGCCGTCGATGGCGACGATCATGCAATGCTTCCTTTCGATGATTGACGTGCTGGTATGGTTCGCGGGCGTTGGGGCGCGGCGGGTTGCCTAGCCGGTGTAGCGCTCGCGGTAGGTGTTGCGCTTGGGTGCGGAGCCGTGGCTGCCGTGGTGACGCGTGCGGCTGGCGGGCGTGTCTTGGGGCTTGCCGCCGCGTATGGCGCTGGCCTGCTTGGGAGGGATGCCACCGCTTTTGAGGATCTGTACCTCGCGCTCGGTGAGCTCGCGCCACGAGCCTTTGGCCACGTCCTTGAGCTCCAGGCCGGCAAAGTTACAGCGGTGCAGGCGGATCACCGGGTGGTGGATCTTGCTCAGCATGCGCTTGACCTGATTCTTGCGACCCTCGCGGATGATGACCTCCACGGCGGTGGTGCCGGGCTTGACGCCTTGCGGAGCCACGGCCTCGGCCTCGCGCGCGGTAATGACGCGGCAGATCGCCGGCTGGCACAGGCCGTCGTCGAGCTCGATGCCGCGGCGGAGCGGTTCTAAGTCGCGATCGGTCAGGTGGCCGTCCACGAGCGCCTGATAGGTCTTGTAGACGTGCTTGCTGGGGTGCAGCAGGTCCTGCGACAGATCACCGTCGGTGGTAAAGAGCAAAAGGCCTGTGGTGTCGCGGTCCAGGCGACCCACCGGGAAGAGCCCCGGAAAACGGTCGCGCGGGACCAGGTCAGCCACGCAAGGGCGTTCCTGCGGATCGCTCATGGTGGTGAGGTAGCCGGTTGGCTTGTAGAGCATCAGGTACACGGCGCCCTGGTTGAGCTTGACGGGCATGCCGTCGACCTCGATGTGATCGTGGTCGACATCGACCTTGGTACCCAGCTCGGTCGCGACCTCGCCGTTGACGGTCACGCGGCCGGCGGTCATCAGATCCTCCGAGCCACGTCGGCTCGCCACGCCTGCGCGCGCCAAAAAGCGCTGCAGGCGCATGGTGTGCGGGTAGACGGGCTGGGCGTCGGTTGCGGGTGCCGCGTTGCCCACGGTGCACGTCTCCCCTACTTCGTTAGTCCTCGTCATGCAAATCCTCCGAGGTCTCGTCGACGATCAGGGTGTCCTCTTCCTCGACTGCCTCAACATCTTCAACATCGGTATCGAGCAGTTCGCGCTCTTCGTCTAGGTCCTCGGCCTGCTCCTCGAGCGTGGACTGAATACTGCGGCCGCTCAGGCGCTCGCGGATAAACTGGCGCGACTGCTCGTCGGGGGCAAACTGCTCCAGATCGGGCAGGTCGCGGGTGGAACGCAGGCCGAACTTTTCCAAGAAGGCGTTGGTCGTGCCGTAGATGATGGCCTGACCGCGCTGGGGGTCACGGCCGAGCTCGCGCACCAGACCCTTGTCAACGAGCGACGCGATGACGCCATCGGAGTTGACGCCGCGGATGCCCTTGACCACCTCGCGCGTCACGGGCTGGTGGTAGGCGATCACGGCCAGGGTTTCGAGCGCTGCCTGCGACAGCTTTTGCGTGTCCCAGCTCAACACATAGGCCTCGACCACGTCGTGGTAGGCGGGGTGCGTAAACAGGCGCCAACCGCCGGCGACCTCGCGCAGCTGAAAGCCGCGGTTGGCCTCCTCGTACTCAACCTTGAGCTCGGCGAGCAGCGACGCGCACTCGCCGGGGGCGATATCCAGTGCGCCGGCCAGCGCGGGCGCACTCACCGGGTCGCTCGACACCAGCAGCAGTGCCTCGAGGGCGCCTTTAAGGCTGTTTGCCTCCAGCGTGGAAAGGGTTGACATGGTTGCGGCTCCTATTCGGTGAGCTCGGGGCCCTCGCCGGGCACATAGGCCTCGGCGCCCTCGACTCGGTTGATGCAGATGGTTCCAAAGATCTCGTCCTGGCTCAGCGTGAGCGAGCCGCGCTTGGCGAGCTCAAGCATGGCCAGGAAGGTGACGACGAGCTGCTCGGTCGTGGCATCGCCGTCCAGTAGCTCGCGGAAGGTGCAGGTTTGGTGTGCCATGGTAAAGCGGTCGACTGAGGCCACGGTCAGGTCGAGCGGTACGCGATGCGGCGCCACATGCTCGGCCTCCAACAGGAAGGTCTGGCGCTTGCCGTCCAGGTCGGCGCAGATGACGGCGAGACCGCGCAGGGTGATGCCGGCCAGGTAGTCGGGCATGAGCCCCAGGAACTCGGGGTCGGGGCCGGCCACACGCGGATGCATGCGGCTTTCGGCCTGCATCCGCGCGCCAAGGGCCGCAGCCGCGCCCTTAAACTGCTTGTAGGCGATCAGACGCTGGATCAGGACCTCGCGCAGGGCGTCGCCGTCGAGCGCGCTGAGCTCCTCGAGGTCTTCGTCGAACTCGCCATCATCGTCATCGGCTTTGCGCGGTGCCTCCTGCGGCACCAGAGAGGCGGCCTTGATGTCCAAAAGGGTTGCCGCGACCAGCAAAAAGTCGCTCGCCACGTCCAGGTCCAGCGCCTCGATGCGCTCGACCTCGGCAAGGTACTGCTCGGCCACCTCGCTGATCGAGATGGCGCCGATATCTACTTTTTGGCGGGTTACCAGCTGCAGCAGCAGGTCGAACGGTCCGCTGTAGACCTGCGTCGACACGCGATACGACATCTTCGACCTCCTTTGACGGCGCCTTCGCGGCGCGGTTTGGGTGCATGTTGTGACCGTTTTGCACGGCCGACCTGTAAGTTTACCTTAGATGCCGGCGATTGCGAAGTTGAGCAGCTGTTCAGCAAGCGGATACACGGTAACGTCGAAATAGCGGCCGATCACGTCGATGCCGGTCCACATGGGCAGCAGGTACAGCACTAGGATGAGGATGGGCATAGCGTATTGCTGCAGACGATAATAGTTGTTGAGAGCCTTGCCCTTGAGGAAGGGTACGATGATCGACGAGCCATCGAGCGGCGGAATCGGGATGAGGTTGAAGAACGCAAGCGACAGGTTGACCACGATGAACGTGGCGCCGAAGTTCATGATCTGTGATGCCACGGCAAAGGACATGCTGGCGTAGAGGTTGCCGTATGCCGTGTGCATGAGGGCTGCGGCAAGACATGCGAGCGCGATGTTTGATGCGGGGCCGGCAACGCTCACCAGGACCTCGTCGCGCTTGGGGTGCTTGAGGTTGTTGAGGTAGACGGGCACGGGCTTGGCGAAGGCGAACACCGGGCCGCCGGCGGCAAGCATGAGCAGCGGCAAGATGATGGTGCCAAACGGGTCGATATGGTTGAGCGGGTTGAGCGAGACACGACCGCGCGATCGGGCCGTCTTATCGCCGAGTGCCCAGGCCGCGGCGGCGTGCGCACTCTCGTGGATGACGATGCCCACAATGACGGCGACGGCACTCGCGAGCAGGTTCATGATGTAGCTGCTGGACATGGCGCTCCCCTAGCGGACGCGGCGCGAGGCGCGCGTGAGCAGGTAGTCAATTACAAATAGGATGACGGCCACGATGGCGTAATCCAAGCGGAAGACGCCGCCAAAGGGCGATGTGATGACGCCGTAGCCGGCGATGGCGCTCGGCAGCGCGCGCGAAAGCTCAACGACAAAGCCAACGATCTGCAGCTTGGCGGTGAGGCCGCTAAAGCACAGCAGCACGGTCATCGCACTCATAAATATGCCGCAGATGCGACAGGCGACGGCGATGATGCTCATCGCCACGGCAGTGGCTTTACGAGAGTTCACGCGCGGTCTCCTCTTCGATCTGGGTGGAAAGCTCGAGCCATTCGTCCTCGAGCTTGGGCAGCTCTTGCTTAAGGCCGTTATATTCCCCCAGCGCGGCATTGAACTTATCCTGATCGGCATAAAGCTCTTCGCTTGCCATCAATTCCATAAGCTCGTCATAGCGGGCGCGCTTTTTGTCGAGCTCCGCTTCGATCTTCTTGAGCTGGTTGCGCACGCCCTTGAGCTTTTTGTTGAGCGCGGCGCGGGCCTGGGCCTCGGCGCGCTTTTGCTCCTTGGTCTTTTTGCCCTCGGCCGGCTTGGAAGCGGCGGCGGGCGCATCGGGCTGGGCCGCGGTGACCTTAGCGGACTTGGCCGTGGCCGGTGCGCTCTCCCCTGCCGCCTCGGCGGTGGCGCGGGCTGCGAGGTCCTCGCGCTTGTAGAGGTAGTAGTCGTAGTCGCCGTCGTAGACCGTGACCTTGCCATCGCGGATGTCAATGATGCGGTTGGCCACAGCGCGTACCAGGTGCTCGTCGTGGCTGATCAGCACGATGGTGCCGGGGAAGTTTTGCAGGGCGTTCTCGAGCATGTCCACCGAGTCGATGTCCAGGTGGTTGGTTGGCTCGTCCAGGCACAGGAGCGCCTCGGGGGCCACGAGCATCTTTGCCAGGGCCAGACGCGCTTTTTCGCCTCCGGAGAGGACGCGGACCTGCTTTTCGATTGCGTCGTTGTCGCTAAATAGGAAGGCGCCCAGCAGGCTGCGCTGCTGCGGCACGGTCCACTTGGGCGTGACGGTGTCGATCTCTTGCAGGACGGTATTGGACTCGGTCATGCCTTCGAGCGCGTGCTGGGCATAGTAGGCCACACCCACGTTGGTCCCCAGGTCGCGCGTGCCGGTAGTGGGCGGCTCCAGGCCGGCGATGATCTTCATGAGGGTGGACTTGCCGGCGCCGTTGGGGCCGACGAGCGCCACGTGCTCACCGCGGTAGAGCTTGAGGTCGATGTCGCTGTAGATGTGCTTGTCGCCGTATGACTTGGATACACCCTCGAGCCCTACGACCATGTCGCCGGAGCGCGGCGGATCGGGGAACTTAAAGTCGATGTGCTTGTGGCCCTCGGGCAGGATGACAAGCTCCTTTTTGATCTGCTCAATCTTGCGGATGCGCTCCTGGGCCTGGGCAGCCTTGGTGGGCTTGTAGCGGAACTTGTCGACGAAGACCTGCATGTGGGCGATGTCGCGCTCCTGGGCGGCGCGCTTGGCGCGCATCTGCTCCAGGTTGTCCTCGCGCTGCTTGAGGTAGCTGCTGTAGTTGCCGGTGTAGGTGGTCACGCGGCGGTTTTCGAGTGCGGCGACGTGGTCGACGCAGGCGTCCATGAAAGCGCGGTCGTGGCTGACGATGAGGACGGCGCCGTCGTAGTTGGCGATAAAGCCGCGCAGCCACTGGACGCTCTCGAGGTCCAGGTGGTTGGTGGGCTCGTCCAGGAGCAGCAGGTCGGGGTGGCGCAGGAAGAGCTTGGCCAGCGCGATGCGCATCTGCCAGCCGCCCGAGAACTCGGAGCACGGGCGCTCAAAGTCGGTGACCTTAAAGCCCAAGCCGGACAGGATCTTGCGGGCGTTGCTCTCGAGCTCGTAGCCGCCCAGGTGCTCAAAGCGGTCCTGGACCTGGCCGTACTCGTTGAGGAGGGCGTCGACGTCCTTGCCCTGCTCGGAGAGTTCGGTGATCTGGGCCTGCAGCTCGTTGGCGCGCTCGCCCATACGGCGGATTTCCTTGGCGGCGGCCATGACCTCGGCAAGGATGGTGGTGTCCTTTTGCTCCAGGTTGGTTTCCTGCTCTAGGTAGCCCACCTGGCAGTCCTTGGCGTACTGGACCTGGCCGGCGTCGGGGCTGTCGATGCCCATGATGATCTTGAGCATGGTGGTTTTGCCGGCGCCGTTGGGTCCCACGAGCGCGAAGCGCTCGCCGGGGTTGATCTGGAAGGACGCGCCGCTAAAGAGGACGCGCGCGCCGAAGCTTTTTTCGATCTTGTCGACCAGGAGGATCATGGTGCCGCCTTTGACCTTGTGTTCCTATATGAAAAAAGGCCCCAACTTGCGTTGGAGCCTCATTCAATGCTCGGGTGGAGACGAGGGGGATCGAACCCCTGACCTCTTGACTGCCAGTCAAGCGCTCTCCCAGCTGAGCTACGCCCCCGTGCGAAAAAGTACTATACGGGAACTCGGACCACGATGCAAGGACAATTTTGGAAAATTTCGCAGTCGCGGCGCGGGCGAAACACGACCCGCCCGCTCAACCGGGTTTCCCGTGCTCCGCCAGTCCCATTATCGGGCCCGATTGCGAACTGCCCCTCCTCTGCGCCTCAGAACTATGCCGGTTTACTACGATGAATCAGGAATGTTCGACCACGCACGCCTTTTCACGCAACCGTCGGGCTCCCTACCTGCAGTTTTGTAAACGGGGAACACGCGGTGCTCGGGAGTCGCCGATCAGTCGTAGTAAACTGGCGGTGTTTTGAAATGGCATCAGCTTGATTTCGCGGTTAAATGTGTTGGAGCCCTGAATTAATGGCCTTAACTTTTTCTAAAACGCGTCTTTTCTGCGACGCGCCTAGATTGGTTGTTGTTTAGCATTGGACTTTATCTTGCGTTGTGCGACTTGCTCGTGCATGGTAGTATTTCACGACGGGAAGCGAAGAAATTAGGCCTTAGATGCCTTTATTAGAATTGCATTCACCGTTCATAAGGGCTCTTGGCGCAACGGTTAGCGCAGGGGACTCATAATCCCTGGGTTCTGGGTTCGAATCCCGGAGGGCCCACCAGAGTATTTTGAGGCCGGGCATTACGCCCGGCCTCTTTGTTATTAGCGCTGCAAACTAGCTTTGCCATCCAGAGACGTAAAGTTATTAACATTCATATTCGTAATTAACAATGGGAATGTCGCCAAGATGCTACCCAACCAACACATGGCTTAAATCGTTAGATATGAAAAAAGGCCCCAACTTGCGTTGGAGCCTCATTCAATGCTCGGGTGGAGA
>CABQLI010000051.1 GCA_902464965.1 uncultured Collinsella sp. | reverse complement strand
CCCCCCGCCGCAACCACACGCTGCGTCCAAGCCGGCATGGCGGCTTGTTCGGTCTGCAAGGCAGGCTCGTTCTGTGCAATCTGCTCATGCTGCATCAGCGACAACTCGCCGCACCCGGCAAAGCCCTCAACTTCGTCGAGTTCATCCGCCAGATTCACGCCGTGCACGTATCCCATATCTACAGCCGGGGAGTCGCCAGCATGCTGTGCCGGCCCTCCAGCGTCATCGTATACAAGGGGGTTCCGGGGGCGCCGACCATGCTCGGCTTCCGCTTTTCCATAATCATCAACACGCGGGCCTCTTGTAGCGCGAGGCGCCCCGGGTTCCCTATCAACAAAAGCATCGGGCTCAATCGTCATGCGCCGATCGGAATCAACCGCTCCCTCGCCCGCGCGCCCGTTGCCGCATATACTGTGCGCAGCGATGACCTCGGTCGCCCCCGCGCGAAACAGTCCCTCGATATCCGACGGATCGAGCACTTCTATCAACACGACCACGCGACTCACGCGGCCTTCGGCCGTCAGGCGCGCAACAGTCTTGCGCACATCTTCGGTATCAAACAGAGACGCCGCGATGATAGCAGCCCCGCGGCGCGACGGAAACGCCCGCGCCATGGAAACCAGCCCGTCCAGGTCACCCACGCGAAGCACCTGTGCACCCGCATCACGGCCCTCGACTTCCCGCTGCAACAGCCCGTAATCGCCGCACGCGCAGCACGCAAGCCAGATCGCCTTCATCACTCGTCGCCTCCGCTCTTTTTGCCGCGCGCCGTGGCGGGAATCGTCAAGCTGACCGTTCCCTTGCCCGAGGCACCCAACAGTTCCTTGACGTCTTCGGGGTCAGCCGCCAGCGTCACCCATTCGATCTTGCCCTCGCGCGTGGCACCGGAATCCTCACTGGTATCGATCACGTGCGCGCCGCACAGTCGATCGGTTACGCCGTCTTTTTGCACATACACATCCACGTAGCTGCCCACGCCCGTAGCACCGCCGACCGAGTGCTCGGCATCGACCGCCACCGAAACGGCAACCTTGCCCTTAGGCACCTCGAGCTTGTGACTCTCGGCCTTGGTGTAGACATTGCAGATCACGGCGTTTTTGGGAATACGCGAAGTCGTCACGTCGCCGCGCACTTGGCGCAGCTCGGTCGCCGCGTCACGCGGCAGCAGACTCGTCAGCCATTCCTGGGTTATGACATTGGTCTCATCGAGGGTCTCGCCCACATCGATATCGCGCGCCGCGACGCATACCTCGACGCGATCGCCACCGTACTTGGCCAAGGTCTCAGCCTGGACCTGTTCGGCTTGCGAGCGGATCGACGAGCCGTAAACCATGCAAAGCAGAGCAGCGAGCACGCCCGCGACCAGACTGATGGCGATGCGCTTGCTCTTGTTCACGGCCGCTCCTCTCATGGCAGTGCCGGGCGAATGCCCGTACCACCATTGTCTGGGCGGTCAGAGTGCAAAGCGGCGCAATCGCGATCTTGGTTTTCGATGTCAAACCAATCGCTGACCAAAAACTGACCAGCCCGTCAAGCTCGTGGCAAGGTTTTGGTCAGCACGTCAGCAAACTGCATGTTTCGAGGCTTTTCCGCAGCAAAAAAGCCGTCTCCCGAACAGTTGGGAGACGGCTGTCATAGGAAAAATCAATTACAGATGGACATCGGGATCGAGCATTTGAGCACTCACGCGCATGGATGACGCCAGGTTTTGGAACGTTTCCAAACGCAGACTGTCGATCTGCCCGGCGTCCTCGGCCTCGCGAACGGCGCAACCCGGCTCATGGGTATGCGTGCAATCGCCAAATCGGCACGCGCGCGATGCCTCGACAATCTCGGGGAAGGCGCGCGCCAGACCCCGCTCGTGACCCACGAGCGGTAAGCTGCGCAGGCCCGGGGCATCGGCGATCACGCCGGCGTCGCCCGGCAGCGCTACCATCACGCGCGCGACGGTAGTGTGACGGCCCTGGTCGTCGCGTTCGCGCACACCGCCGGTCGCCAACGTATCGTGGCCCAGCAGTGCATTGAGCAGCGTCGACTTGCCGGCACCCGACTCGCCCAGAATCATGGCGCAGCTCCCGACAGGCACGCAGGCACGGACCTCGTCCAGGCCGCGGCCCTCGGCAGAGGACGTCACGATCACGCGCACGTCCGGACCCACCAGGCGGCGCACGCGGTCCAGATCGCGCTCGAGCTCCTCGGCATCGCAACGGTCAGCTTTGGTGAGTACCACCACCGGTTCGGCATCGCAGTCGAGCGCCAACACCAGCGAGCGCGCCACACGGTCGAGCAGCACCTCGCCGGCACCGAGCGCCTGCACGATTAGCACGCTATCCACGTTGGAGCAGAGCACCTGGCGCTCTCCGCGGGCACGGCCGCGCCAACGCTCAAAGCTCGTACGGCGCGGCAGCACGCATTCAATCACGCCCATATCGTGCCCGGGAGCGCGGCGCACCGCCACACGATCGCCCACGGCAGGCAGCAGGACCTCGTCCCCACCGCGCGACTTGGCAAATCCCACGGCATGCTCGGCGCGGAAGGTATCGTCGGCAGTCGCCACCAGCGGAAACCCACGATCCAAGCGCACCACGGCGCCAAGTTGCATCTGCTCGGGCTCCTCGGCATGTGCGCAGAAATCATCAAAGGCAGCCTGCTGAGCTTCATCGACCGGCAGGTCATCGAACGCCGGAACATCCTGCAGCGCGTCGAGTCCCGGCACGCTTGCCAGCAGCTCCTCAGCAGATGCGGGAGCCTCGGTCGCGAGCTTCCGACGACGATCGCGCTTAGCCCGCGCCCCCGTCGTCTTTTTCTTCGCTTTAGCCTTAGCCTTGCCCACAGATGCCTCCCAGCACAAAACCACACAACTGAGCAGGTATTTTAAATCAATTAGAGCTGGCCGGGCAAAGCCCGACCAGCTCACAAACTTTCCCTCAGCCCTTTTTCATCCGCGCGGGAGTAAAGCCAGCAAGGATACCGTAGGGCCCACCCCGGGAGTGTTTTCTTCTGAGCGATCCCGCAGCGCGAAGCGCGAGGACCAGCGAAGAAGAAAACACGCAGGGGCGGGCCCGGACAGGTTAACTTACTCCTTCTCAACCGCGCGCATGATCGCCTTGTAGATCTCCATCAGCGGGATGATCAGGAAGGCCAGGCCCAGGGCAGCGACAACGCCCTTGAGCTCAAGCGTCACGGGGCCAAAGAACATCTCGGCAAGCGTCGGCTGCACGGTTACGATCACCGTCAGCACCAGCGCCAGCGCGGCGGAAGCCCACAGCCACTTGTTCTGCTTCTTCATGGTGAACAGCGACGCACGACGGCTGCGCATATTGAAGCAGTGGAAAATCTCGACCATGTTGAGCGTGATGAACGCCATCATCACGCCTTCCTCGTCGGCATTGCCGGCGATCATATCGGCGATGTGGATGTAGCCCATGTCAAAGTACACGCCCACAAAGAAGCTCGCCAGCACCAGCATGGTGATGATTAGGCCCTGGACCACACAGTCCAGGCCCATATTGCCAGCAAAGACGCCGTCCTTGGCGTTGCGCGGCTTACGCTTCATGATGTCGCCCTCGGCATCCTCCATGCCCAACGCGAGCGCGGGGAAGCAGTCGGTAACTAGATTCACCCACAGCAGCTGCACCGGCTGGAAGATGGTAAAGCCGATGAGCGTGGCGATAAACACCGAGAATACCTCGGCAAGGTTGGCCGAAAGCAGGAACTGGATGACCTTGCGGATGTTATCGTAGATGCGACGGCCCTCTTCGCAGGCACCGATGATGGTGGCGAAGTTGTCGTCGGCAAGCACCATGTCGGCGACGTTCTTGGTGACATCGGTACCGGTGATGCCCATGCCAACGCCGATGTCGGCGCGCTTGATGGACGGGGCGTCGTTGACGCCGTCGCCCGTCATGGCCACGATCTGGTCGCGCGACTTCCAAGCCTCGACGATGCGTGTCTTGTGCTCGGGCTGGACGCGGGCGTACACGCCGTAGTCCTCGATGTGCGCGTCGAGTTCCTCGTCGCTCATGCGATCGAGGTCGGCACCGGTGATGGCATGGCTGCGATCGGTGACGATGCCCAGCTGCTTGGCGATGGCCACGGCGGTGTCGATGTGGTCGCCCGTGATCATGACGGTGCGAATGCCAGCGTCGTGGGCCTCGCGGATGGCTTCGGCGACCTCGGGGCGGACAGGGTCAATCATGCCGGACAGGCCGCAGAAGACCAGGTCGTGCTCGAGCGCAGCGGGGCTGCAGTCGGCGGGAACCTCGGTGTAGGTGCGGCTCGCCAGCGCCAGCACGCGCAGGGCCTCGTCGGCCATGGCCTTGTTGGCGGCCACGAGCTCGGCGCGACGCCCCTCGGTCAGGGGGACGACCTTATCGCCGTCGTAGATATGGGTGCACAGGCCGATCACCACATCGGGCGCGCCCTTGGTGTACTGCTCGTACTCGCCGTCCAAGGTCTCGACGACCACGGACATCATCTTGCGGCCGGAGTCGAACGGGGCCTCGCCCACACGCGGATGCTCGGCGGTCAGGCCGGTGAGCCCCGCCTTGCCGGCGTCGTTGACGAGCGCGCACTCAGTCGGCTCACCCACGGCCTCGCCCAGCTCCTCGTCCCACTGGGCATCGGAGCACAGCGCCATGCCAGCCAGGAACTTCTCCTCGGGCGCGGCGAGCTCGTGCTTGACGACGGTCATCTTGTTCTGGGTGAGGGTACCGGTCTTGTCGGAGCAGATGGTCTGCGTACAGCCGAGGGTCTCGACGGCGGAAAGCTTTCGGATGATTGCCTGGCGCTTGGCCATCTTGGTCACGCCAAGCGAAAGGACGATGGTCACGACGGCGACCAGGCCCTCGGGGATGGCAGCGACGGCGAGCGAGACGGCAACCATAAAGGTATCGAGCAAGGCAGTCGGGTCGGTAAGGACGTTACCCACGCCGTGGCGGAGGATGTCGACGCCAAAGATCACGACGCAGATGACGATAACCATGATGGTAAGGATGCGGCTGAGCTCGGCGAGCTTCACCTGCAGCGGCGTGAGCTCTTCCTTGGCCTCGGCCAGGGCGCCGGCGATCTTACCCATCTCGGTGTTCATGCCGGTGCCGACCACGACGGCGCGGCCGCGGCCGTATACCACGGTGGAACCCATGTAGCACATGTTCTTGCGGTCGCCGAGCGGCACGTCGTCGGTGCCGGCGGCGAGCTCGATCACGTTGGCATGCTTCTCGACGGGCACAGACTCACCGGTAAGGGCGGCCTCCTCGATCTTCATCGTGGCGCTCTCGAGCACGCGGCAGTCGGCCGGGACGGAGTCGCCCGCCTCGAGCATGATCACGTCACCGGGCACGAGCTCGGCGCTCGGCAGGTGCACGAGCTTGCCGTCGCGCAGCACCTTGGACTGCGCCGCGCTCATCTCCTGCAGGGCCTCGAGAGCCTCCTCGCTTTTAGCCTCCTGGACCACGCCCAGCACCGAGTTGACGATAACGACGAACATGATGATGGCGACATCGGCAAAGTCCGCCTCGCCCTTGACCATGCCCGTGAGCGCACTGATGACGGCGGCAACGATCAGCATGATGACCATGGGGTCGGCCATCTGCTCAAAGAAGCGCTTCCACAACGGTGTCTTCTCGGCTTCCTCGAGCTTGTTAGGGCCTGTCTTGGCGAGGCGCGACGACGCCTCGCCGTTGCTCAGGCCGAGGTTCTCATCGACGCCCTGGTCGCTGAGCACCTCCGCCGCGGCGGACAGGTATTCCTTTTGCATATAGAGTCCCCTCCTGGGATTCGGGCCACTCAGCAGATTGATGCCCGATCATAATTCCCAGGAGAAGGGCAAGGGCTCATCAAGGCTGCCGTGCTGAGCGGCAGTTGATAGTGGAGCTATGGTACCCCAAAGCAGCGCGTCTAGCCAAAACATTCCAATTGGAAACACGGCTCGAGTGCAACGATGCAGACCGTGTGATGCTCAATATTGATAAAACGTTTTTTCATCAGCGCATCGTCAAACTGAAATATCGCCCAGATAGCAGCGGTCAGAACGGTTGGTAAAGGTTTTTCATATACCGTTTTTTCGCAAAAAATGAACTTCTAATTCGGCATACGGTCGATTTTTTGGGGTATTCGGTCGGCATTTCGTTATAATCATCTCAGTTTTATTTCTTATGGTTTATCTATCAGCGCAAGACGATGTCAGATGGAGGTCTGAATGTACAAGCGCACTAAGATTATATGCACCATGGGTCCCGCCTGCGATAGCGACGAGACCATCCGCGAGATGATCAAGGCGGGCATGAACGTCGCCCGTTTTAACTTCTCGCACGGATCCTACGACGAGCACCACGGTCGCATCGAGCGCGTCCGTCGTATTTCCAAGGAGCTCGGCCTGCCCGTCGGCATCCTGCTCGACACCAAGGGCCCCGAGGTCCGCACCGGCCTTCTGGTCGACGGCAAGAAGGTCGCCGTCAAGACCGGCGACAAGATCGTCGTCACCGCTCAGCCCACGTCCGAGGATTTCCACGGCACCGCTGAGCACATCTCCCTCGACTACCTGGCTCTGCCCTCCGAGGTCGAGAAGGGCTCCCTCATCCTGATCGATGACGGCCTGGTTGCCCTCGAGGTCGAGTCCGTCGACGGCCAGGACATGACCTGCGTCGTTAAGAACGACGGCCTGATCGGCGAGCGCAAGGGCGTCAACATGCCCAACGTCAACATCTCGCTGCCCGCTATCACCGAGCGCGATCGTCAGGACATCCTCTTTGGCCTGACCGAGAACATCGACTACATCGCCGCTTCCTTCATCCGTGACGGCGAGTCCGTCCGCGGCATCCGCGAGCTTTGCCGCGAGAACGGCGGCGAGCACGTGACGATCTTCCCGAAGATCGAGTGCGCCCTGGGCGTCGAGAACTTCGACGAGATCCTCGAGGCTTCCGATGGCATCATGGTCGCCCGTGGCGACCTGGGCATCGAGATCAAGCCCGAGCTCGTTCCGCACATCCAGAAGGAGATCATCGCTAAGTGCAACGCGGCTTATAAGCCCGTTATCACCGCTACGCAGATGCTCGACTCCATGCAGCAGAACCCGCGCCCGACGCGCGCCGAGGTTGCCGACGTCGCTAACGCCATCTACGACGGCACCGACGCCGTAATGCTTTCCGGCGAGTCCGCTGCCGGTAAGTACCCGGTCGAGGCCGTCAAGATGCAGGCCAGCATCGCTCTCGAGACCGAGAAGTACCTCCCGGCTCACGCTCCGCTCGAGGTTCCGGCTGACGCTCACGGCACCCGCGTCGTCAACAACGTTGTGGGTATGTCCGCTGTGAACATGGCCACCACCGTTGGCGCCAAGTGCATCACCGTGCCGACGACCACTGGTCGTACTGCCCGCCTGATCTCGCACTTCCGTCCCAACATGCCGATCTGCGCGTTCTCCCGCCACGAGTGGGCCGTCCAGCAGATGATTATGTACTGGGGCGTCATCCCGCACCAGGCAGAGATTACCCAGGGCACCGTCAACGGCACGATCGTCAAGGCGATCGAGACCGCTAAGGAGCTCGGCTACGTCAAGACTGGCGATTTGACCGTCGCTACCGCCGGCGATCCCCGCATGAGCGTCCAGCTCGAGGACAAGGTCTCCTCGACCAACGTCGCTTACGTCGCTCAGGTGCGCTAAATCGCACTTGCAAGCAGATTTGCATTGCAAAGGGTCCGGAAGGCTTCGCCTTCCGGACCCTTTTCTTTGCGTCAATGCCGGCGCACGGCAAAACACGCACTCATTTCTTTACCAAAAGCGCGAAATCCACCCTTCGAGGCCCAAAATAAGATCCCAAGCGCTAAAAGTGTTCGCCCGGTGGCAAGACCGCACCTCACGCAGAGCTGATAAATCGTTTTAGCAAGAACCAAATCGACCTGGCTTTCGGAAGTATGCGGCAAATTCTGGAACCTCCGAGCACACCCTGTTTTTTCGCAACAAAATGCCTGATAAACTAGCCTCAAAAGCCAGGTCTGCTCATAGGGTTCAGATTTTGCCGCATACTTCCGGATTGACGCTGGCATCACTCGCTTCAAAGAGATGATTTCGGCCAGGAGGGCATTATGGACCTGACGCTATGCGGTCAATCCGCTTTTTACTATCACCGTATCCCGCCGCAGGTATTAGGCCTTTACCCCGCCATTAGCCTTGGCAATATGGATCGCAGATGTTGTGGCCTCGGAAGTCACGCAGTTGTAAAAGACCTGTTTCACGCACCACTTCACAGGCTTGTATTCACTCGGGCACAATCCGGGTCGCGAAGCCTGTTTAAATCGCACCTCCTGACCCAAGAACCACCTCCGGGGTCGTTTAGGCAGACTGAACATGGGTTTGATGTCACGTCACCGGAGTTCACGCTGCTCAACCTTGCTACGCAGGTTTCACGCAACCAGTTACTCATGGCTTGCTACGAGATGTGCGGCTCCTTTGCAGTGTTTAAGCCCTGCGAGCGAACGCAACAACAACTCGATGAAGCTATTTCGCTTATGCTCATTCCGCCCGACTGTGGTTGGAAACGCGTTGTCGACACCAAGGGCAATGACACTAACCTGTGGAAGCGCACGCCGCTTCTTTCCGCAACGGATATCGCCGCATTCGCCAAGCAAGCCGCAGGCCTGCGCGGCGTCAAAAAACTGCGCTGGGCGGCCGAGCACATGACAGGGCAGACCGCCTCGCCCTTCGAAGTACAGACATCCATACTTGTCTCGCTCCCCCGCGACGAGGGCGGCATGGGCATCAACATCGCAAACAACGTGCGCATCCTACTCAGCGACGCCGCGCGCTCACTGTATGACAAAACCTGCTGCTACGCCGATATCCTCATCGAAAGTGCCACCAACAGCATGGGCGTCATTCTGGAATGCCAAGGCCGCTCCGCCCATGACAACGAAGCCGCAAGCCTCTCCGATGCCGAGCGCACCACCGCCCTCACAAGCATGGGCTATGACGTTATCCAGATAACCTATGAGCAAATCAAGGACACAAAGAGCTTTAACAACATCGCCGAGCTCATTCATAAAAAGACGGGACTCCCCTACATCCCAAAGACCGATCAGGAACGCACCACCGAAGATGCCCTGCGACGGGAGCTGTTGGTCAATTGGGATGAACTGTTCTCCGTTAAGCCGGCCGGCTAGCAGCTAGCGATCAGGGGGACTGCAGGAACGTCAGGTGCAGCAACGCGAGCCGCAAAGCCTGCCTCGGTTAGCTCGACGACCTCGGTAAACGTTGCATCGAAAAACTCCTCGGTTAACAGGCGATACGGCGGATGATCGGGCTCGCCGGGGTTTTCGCGTACAATCTCGTGCATGACGCCGATGGTCTTGAGCACATACTCCTTATGGATGGGATACTGCCCAAAACGCGTCGCAGCGGTATACAGGCGATCGGTCGCGCGCGGGATGGAGACAATGCCCAGCGTCTTGCCAAACCAGTCAAAGTCGCCTTGCTTTTTAATGCGGAACTCCTCACACGGCTTGCCGCCGTGCGCCTCCAGGTACTGATTCACACGCGTGTTCCATACGGTATCGGCCACCAGATGCGACCAGACGCCCAGCGTCAAATCGAGCAACGACTGCGCCACATCTTCGGACGCAAGCGAGAACTCACAGGCGCCGGGACCGACAACCGGCTCGGCATCCTTGTAGCGCTGGGGATAGTGCACGCGGTTCAGCCGCTCGCGTTCCTCGATAATCGAGGTCGCCGCGGCCGGCGCACCGGTGGGCGAACTTTTAAGCAACGGTGCCACATAGGTATCCCAGAACTCATGCTCACGAGGCTTAGGGATGGGCTCAGGCTTGGCAAAGTGCGTAATGCGGTACGGAATGGGATCGGCGATGCCAGGGACCATATAGCCCACGAAGATATCCGGAACCACGCAGCCAAACAAAAAGGCATTGCGGTCGCGCACGTTCTTGGCAAGCGCACCGGTGCGCTCCAGCAAACGCTCCGTCTGAGCGATATGAATGTTCCAGCTTGGCATAGCCACCCCCATAAAAAACCTGGATAACTATACCATCACGGCAAAGCCGCGCGGGCGGCTACGCACGCTCTACGCAGCAACTAGTCCGTAGCACCGCTTTCGGTTCCATACGACGGCGAAGGCGCCTCGACCACATGGTGATATCGATCGATATAGATGGCGCGGGCCCCCAGGCGGCGTACCAAATCTTGGTGATGTGTGCTCATCAAGACCGTCTTACCGGCAGCAACATAGGCCAGTAGGAAGTTGACCACGATGTCGCAAGAGTCCTCGTCAAGTCCGTTAGTAGGCTCGTCGAGGACCAAGATATCCGGGTTCATCGACACCACCGCAGCCAGCGCAACGCGCTTCTTTTGCCCGCCCGAGAGCTGATAGGGAGAGGCGTCGGCAAGGTCGGCAACCTGGAACAGCCCCATGGCATCGCGCACGCGGCGCTCGAGCTCGTCTGCCGGCAGCCCCATCTGCGCGGGACCAAAGGCAACTTCCTCGCCCACCGTAGCACAGAACAGCTGGGCGTCGGCATTCTGGAACACAAAGCCCACGCGCTGATGAAAACGCTGAGCGGCCGCGGAATCCTTTAGAAACGCCGCATCGATCACGTGCCCGTCAAACAGGTATGCCCCTGCGTCCGCGAGTTCAAGGCCGTTAATAAGGCGCATAATCGTCGTCTTACCGCAGCCGTTGGGACCGAGCAGGGCAACGAGTTCACCACGATCGACCTGCAGCGACACGCCATCGACAACCGTATGCCCCGCATAGGAAAACACCACGTCGCGAAACTCGATGAGCGGCGTGGTCTCGGCGCCGCCCGCACCGTTCGTGCCCGCCGCACTCTTCATATCGATCGTCAAAACGTCGCCCTTCCCTACTCACATCGACGGCTCGGCCGCCCGCACTACAGCACGGCGCACAACACTGCCAGCAGCGCCACGCCGGCCGCATAGACCGCATCGCGCCAGCTAAACCCGGCGCGCGCGAGCGCCGGATACGTACCGGCAAAGCCGCGGCACAGCATGGCCTCGTCCATCGCGCGGCTGCATTCCATCGCCTTGATAAAGGTCATGCCCATGATACCCGCCAGCGAGTCGGTACGCGAAAATCCCTCAGGCGCACGGCCAACGCTGCGCAGCATGACCGATTCGCACAGATTGTGCGCCGTGCGACCCAGCACCTCGATGTGCTTGAGCGCCATATCAAACGTAAAGATAACTTCGTCGGGCAGATGCAGCATCTTGAGCGCCGCCGACATGCGGCTCCAGGTGAGCGTCCACGAAACGCCCAGTACGAGCGACAGGTTAATGAACGTCTTGAGCGCAATTTTGAGCATGGCGCCCGTAGCGGAAGCGCCTAGCAGCAGGGCAGGCAGCGCCAGAACCACTGCGAGTCCCGCGGCACCGAGAGCCGGCACAAAGGTCGCGCGCAGCCCGCGTACAGGGCGCACAGCAACGAGCACCAGCGCGATAGCCGCCATCAACATGAGGTACAGCGGGCTCTGCGTCAGACACACGCACAGGACGCAAACGAACATCCCCACCAGGCGCACCGGAGCCGAAACGCAAGAAAGGGCGCGGTCGACCATCGACCCGCCCTCGTGCGCGCCTCCACCCAGGCGAACCCGCTCAAGCAGGCTCGCCAGGTGCAGGACATTCTTTTGCATCACACGATGCCGAGCCCCCACGGGCTCATATCGCTCCTCGGCCGCAAGCCAGCTAGGCAGCTCGGCTATTGCCATGAGCACCGCTTTCCTTGACCGTCAGCGAGACCAGGCGGAATGCAATGGTAAGCACCGCCACGCCAATCACGCCCGAAAGAATATACATCGCGGCCTGGCCGGCAAAGCCAAGGCCCTGCTCCTCGGAATAGGCCTGCAGGTAATCACCCGTAGGCAGAGCGTCGGCAAAGGTCGGGGTATCAAGGCCGACCGAAGCCTGCAGGCTGTCGTCGCCAGCCTCCTGAACGGCGGTCGCGGCGCCCTCGGCGTCCCACTCACCCCAGGCGTCACCCGTGGCCAGCAGGCCCAGCGGCGTGGCCACGACAAGCACGGCGATCAGGATGAGCGTGGGGACCAGGGAAGTCTTCTTGGCGGTACCATCGGCGGTAAGCTGGCCATCGGCGGCTTCGGGGCCGACGATAATGCCCGGCGCCGTCTTCTTAATGAAACCGTAGATGGCGGCCGTTGCCACGCCCTCGATCACGCCGGCAACCAGCATATGCGGGATCAACATAGCCGGAATAGCCACGGACAGCGGGAAGGGGCAGTACAGCGGCGCGCCCGAGGCGTTGGTGAAGAGCATCGGCTGAATGCCAAACTCGATCGCCGCGCACAGGGCAGCCACGCACAAGCCAACCCAGCCGCTCACGATGGCAGAAACCGAGGTGCCCCAGCTCTTGTCGTGCAGGCGGCTGTTGAGCGCGCGGAATACCATGGCGGCAACAAACGGCAGCACGAAGGCCATGTTAAAGCAGTTGGCGCCAAAGGACAGGATGCCGCCGTCGCCAAACAGCAGCGCCTGCAGCGCCAGCGCGACCGAGACAGCGATAGCCGCGGCCTCGGGGCCCAGCAGCAGCGCGATGAGTGCGCCGCCGACGGCGTGGCCTGTGGTGCCGCCGGGCAGCGGAACGTTAAACATCATGAGCAAGAAGGAAAAAGCGGCGCAGATGCCCAGGAAAGCCATGTGCTCGCGATCGAGCGTGGCGCGCACCTTCTTGATGCAGTGGACCCAAACGGGCACCATTGCCACCGCCATGACAGCATCGGTCTGCGGAGACAGATAATTATCTGGAATGTGCATGTACGCCTCCCGGTTGTCGGCGCACAGAATTGCAACGCCGCTTAAATCACCTTGTCAGTGTTACGCATTGTCAGATTCGTAACACGCCGCGGGCTATCATAGCAAAACGGCGCGCTGCCGACAAAGCAGCACGCCGTTATGTAATGCGCGTGTCATATATGCAGGCTCAACGGTGCCTTATTCCGAACACCGCGGTCACGCAGAGCCCACAGCAACCGCCATCAGGCCCTACGCCCCCAGAGCAAGCCCTAGCCGCGGACCTCGCCGTTTACGCCCTTGCACACCTTGGTGACGATCTTCTGGTGCGCTTTCTCGACCTCTTCGCTGGTGAGCGTGTGGTCGTCGGAGCGATACGTAAGCGCAAAGGCCATGGACTTCTTGCCCACACCCACGCGGACCGGATCACGGTAGACGTCGAACAGGCGCACGCCCTCGAGCAGCTTGCCGCCGGCGCTGGTAATACGGCGCTCAAGATCCTCGCAGGTCACGGAGTTATCGACCACGATAGCAAGGTCGTGCTCAACAGCCGGGTACTGCGAGAACTCGCGGTAGTTCTCCTGGTTGCGGGCACCCTTGATCAGCTTGTCCAGATCGAGCTCAAAGGCAACGACGACCTCATCGATGCCCATCGCCTCGCGCGCCTTGGGGTGAATCTCGCCGACCCAGCCCAGCACGGTGCCGCCGGACAGAACCTCGGCCGCACGACCCGGCTGCAAGAAAGCGTAGCCCTCGCCCTCGACGGGACGGAAGCGAACCTTCTCGATGCGCAGCTGGGCGAGCAGTTCCTCGACAATGCCCTTACCAAAGAAGAAGCGCAGCTTGCGGTACTTCATGCTCCAAGACTGCTCGCTCCACTGGCCCGAGAGCACACCCGCGACGGACTTGGTCTCCTTGGGCAGGCTGGCGTTCTCGCGACCGTGGAACAGGCTGCCGACCTCGTACAGATGCACGTTGGGCGTGCCGTGGGCCTCGTTATAGGCCACGGATTGCAGCAGGCCCGGCAGCAGCGAGCGGCGCATCTCGGTCTGCTCGGCCACCAGCGGGTTCATGAGCACCACGGGGCAACCGCGGCCCTCGGTGGACATACCGATCTTCTCCAGGTCGCCCGGGGCGGCAAAGCCAAAAGTCGTGGTCTCGTTGAGGCCACAGGCGCGCAGGATCTCGCCGACCTTACGGGTGAGCTTCTGCTCGCGGGTCAGGCCGCCGATGTGGTTCTTGGCAGCCGGGATGGTCGCCGTCACACGGCCCATGCCCCACAGGCGCAGGACCTCCTCGATCAGATCGATCTCGCGCGGCAGGTCGGGGCGGAAGCTCGGCGGAGTGACCATAAAGTCCTCGCCGTCGCGCTCGACGGTGCAGCCCAGGCGAGTGAGCGAACGCTCGATAAAGTCGGGCTCGATGTCGGCGCCGCAGATGGCATGCACGCGGGCCAGGCGCAGCTTAATGCTGTCGATGGTTTTGGGCGCGGGGAAAACGTCGACGTAGCCGGGAGCGACCTCGCCGCCGGCGATCTCCTCGATGAGCGCGCAGGTAACGTTGGCGACATCCACGCAGCCGGTCTCATCGACCTGGCGCTCAAAGCGAATGGAGGCGTCGGAGATCAGCGACAGATCGCGGCTGGTGTGCGAGGTGCGACCGGCGTTGAAGCAGGCGCTCTCGACCATCACATCGACGGTATCGTCCTCGATCTCGGAATCCATGCCGCCCATGACGCCGGCCAGCGCCACGGGACGCTCGCCGTCGGTGATAAGGCCCATGCCGGCGTCAAGCGTGCGTTCCTCGCCGTCGAGCGTCGTGAACTTCTCATCCTGCTGGGCGGCGCGAACCACCACGCAACGCCTGCCCTCGCGCTCGGCAAAGGTGTCCAGGTCAAAGGCGTGCAGCGGCTGACCGGTAAGCATCATCACGTAGTTGGTGATGTCGACGATGTTGTTGTGCGGACGCACGCCCAGGGCGTTGAGGCGCTTGACCATCCAGTCAGGCGAGGGGCCGACCTTCACGTTGCGCACGATGCGGGCGACGTAGCGGTCGCACAGGCCTTCGTCGGCAATCTCGACCGAAAGCTCGTCGTCGGTCGCGCGGCCGGTCTCGGCCTTGATGGCGGGCAGCTCAACGTGGAAATCGCGGTCGAAGATGGCACCGGTCTCGCGGGCCATGCCGATCATGGACAGGCAGTCGGGACGGTTGGGCGTGATCTCGCGGTCGAAGATGGCGCCGGTCTCGCGGGCCATGCCGATCATGGACAGGCAATCGGGACGGTTGGGCGTGATCTCGCAGTCGAGCACGGTGTCGCTCGAGCCCACGTACTCGGCAAACGGCATGCCGCAAGGCGTATCCTCGGGCAGAATCATGATGCCGGAGTGGTCGCCGCCCAGGCCGAGCTCGCGCGCAGAGCAGTTCATGCCCATGGACACGACGCCGCGAAGCTTGCTCTTCTTGATCTTGACGTCGCCGGGAAGCACAGCACCGATCATGGCCGTGACGATGTGGTCGCCGGCCTCGAAGTTCTGCGCGCCGCAGACGATCTGCAGCGGAGCGGGGTTACCGTCGGCGTCGAGATTCTTGTCGCCCACATCGACCGAGCACACATACATGTGGTCGCTATCGGGGTGCGGGGTCTTGGTGAGCACCTTGGCGGTCACCACGTGGTCGAAGGACTCGCCCACGGTGTCGATTGCCTCGACCTCGGTGCCGGTACGGATATATTCGTCCGAAAGGGTCTTGGGATCCTCCGGAATATCGATCATGGTCTTGAGCCAGTCGTAAGAAACGCGCATCTAACTGGTCTCCTTTCATCTGTAACGTCTGCAATAAACAGACGGAAAACTCCAGCTACGGAGACGGGTTTCCGAGGTGCCGCAGATTGCCTTGAAAGAGGAGGGCCGCGTACTTAGGTACGCAACCGACGATTGAAAGGCAAGGTGCGGTGGCTCGGGAAGCCGCCGGGACAGGTCAACTTAAAATTGGTTCAAGAAGCGCATATCGCCCGTCATGAGCGTACGCAGGTCCGGCAGGTCGTAGCGCAGGGCCGCGACGCGCTCGGCGCCAATGCCAAAGGCGA
>CABQLI010000050.1 GCA_902464965.1 uncultured Collinsella sp. | reverse complement strand
GGCAGATTGCCGCTCTGGCGGGTTTGCAGCGTCGACCGGTTACGGCGTTTGTAAAACGCCGTAACCTACAGAATGAGCATCGCGTCGCCAAAGCTGAAGAAGCGATAACGTTCTTCGATGGCAGCGGCGTAGGCATCCATGATTTGGTCGCGGGTGACAAGCGCGCTTACAAGCATCATGAGCGTGGAGCGCGGCACATGGAAGTTCGTGATCAGCGCATCGACCACGTGATAGGTCGAGCCGGGCATGAGGTAAAGCTGCGTCGTGGCGTTCTCGCGCACCACGATGTCACCGCAGGCAAGCGTATCGGCCCCGTCCTCGCGGCCTTCAAAATAGCGCGCCGTCACGGCCGGATCGGACACCGGCGCGTCCGTGTCAAACGCGCTCTCGAGCGAGCGCACCGCGGTAGTGCCGACGGCGATCACACGATGGCCCTCGGCCTTGGCCTTATGCACGGCGTCGACAACCTCCTGCGACACGTGGTAGCGCTCGGTGTGCATGACGTGCTGCGTAGGGTCGTCCTCCTCCACCAAGCGGAAGGTATCGATGCCCACCTCGAGCTCGACGGCGGCAAACTTGGCACCCTTGGCCTCGATAGCGGCCATGAGCTCAGGAGTAAAATGCAGACCCGCCGTAGGAGCGGCAGCCGAGTGCTCCTCCTTCATGGCGTAGACGGTCTGATATTTCTCGGGATCGCCCTCGTAATCGGTAATGTAGGGCGGCAGCGGCACGTGGCCGGCAGCGTGGATGGCCTCGTCGAGCGTACGCGGGTCGCCGGCGGCATTGCAACCGGCCGGCTCAAAGCGCACCAGACGGCCACCGCGGCTATCGGTAACAAAGTCGACGACCTCGGCCGTCAGCACTACGGGAGCCCCCTCGGGCGCATGGGCGCCGCCCGCACGATACTCAATCTGAGCACCGGGCTTCAGGCGCTTACCCGGCTTGACCAGGCACTCCCAAACGTGACCCAGCGGATCCACATCCTCGCGGCGCTTGAGCAGCAGCGTCTCGACCACGCCGCCCGAGCCGGCCTTGCGACCGATCAGGCGGGCCGGCATCACGCGCGTCTGGTTGATAACGAGCACGTCGCCCGGCTCGATATAGTCGATGATGTCACGGAAGATGCGGTGCTCGACGGTGCCGCCATGCTCTAGCGGCGTTCCTGTCTCGGAGCCTTTGCGATCAATCACCAGCAGGCGGCAGGAGTCGCGCGGCTCGGCAGGCGCCTGGGCGATGAGCTCTTCGGGCAGGTTGTAGTCAAAATCATCGGTACGCATCTTTGCCTCTTTCACAAAGCGCGTCAGTCGAAAAAATCGACTGACGCGCGCATCATTCTCCCCTGTATCCTATCAGCTTGTTGAGAGAAATATAGTATGGAAACAGATTTGCGACTGTTTTCTCAACGCCCCGCTACTTAAGCGTTGCGTACATCACCGCCTTAATCGTATGCATGCGATTCTCCGCTTCTTGGAAAACACGAGATTTATCGGACTCAAAAACCTCGTCCGTGACTTCCATTTCAGTGACTCCAAACTTCTCAGCAATTTCGGCACCAACAGTAGTATTAGTATCGTGGAAGCTCGGAAGGCAGTGGAGGAAAATCGCCTCGGGCTTTGCCATAGACATCACCTCAGCGGTCACACGATACGGCGACATGAGCTTAATGCGGCTTTCCCACAGCTCTGCGGGCTGACCCATGCCAACCCAAACATCCGTGTAAATTACATCGGCATCACGAGCGCCTTCCTCAATATCCTCTGTAATGGTAATCGTCGATCCATGCTCGGCCGCAATACGACTACATTCTGTAAGGAGTTCAGGGTCATAGGATGTAGCCCCCTCCGAATTTCCCCCGATTGGGCCGCAAGAACAGTAGTTAATGCCGAGCTTAGCGCAAATGACCATGAGCGAATCGGCGACGTTTCCGGCCGCCTTACCAAAAAATGTAAGTTTCCTACCCTTAATCTCTCCAAACTCTTCACGCATGGTCAGAATATCGGCAAGCACTTGAGTCGGGTGAAATTCAGTAGTCAGCCCATTCCAAACGGGAACCCCAGCTTTTGCAGCAAGCTCCTCAACCTTCGCCTGCTCAAAGCCGCGGTATTCAATTCCGTCATACATGCGGCCAAGGACGCGAGCCGTGTCCTCAATCGACTCCTTTTTGCCCATCTGGGACGAGCCCGGATCCAAATAAGTTACACCCATGCCAAGGTCAAGTGCACCAACTTCGAAGGCGCAACGAGTACGCGTGGAAGTCTTCTCAAATAGCAAAACAATATTCTTACCTTCAAGGTATTTATGCGGAACACCGGCACGCTTCATGCTTTTGAAGTTAGCAGAAAGCTCAAGCAGATACTCAATCTCTTCCGTCGTGTAATCAAGCAGCTTCAGAAAACTGCGCCCAGCGATGTTAACACCCATATTCGCCATCTCCTATCACAGTGGATTTGCAACTAAATATCTTCGCGCCAGAAGGGCATGCTCATGCAGCGCGGGCCGCCACGACCGCGGGACAGCTCCTCGGAGGGAACGACCAAAAGTTCCAAACCGTTCTTGTAGAGCTCATCATTTGTGACAACATTGCGCTCGTAAACACAGACTTTACCAGGAGCAACGGCAAGAGTGTTCGACCCGTCGTTCCACTGCTCGCGAGATGCCTCAACCATATCGCCGGCACCGCACTCAATAAGCTGCACCTTCTCCACGCCAGTAGCTATTTCAAGAATATGTTCAAGCGTGTCATCAATCTCTTGAACAGCAACCATTCCCTCAGAGTCACCACGAGTCAGACGATAAACACGAAGGGTCTCAAAAATACCGGGATAAACTGTAAACTTATCGAAATCCACCATGGTGCAAACGGTGTCAAGATGCATGTAAGCATAGCCGTTGGGGATTTTAATAGCGTAAACGGTATCAATCTCAGAATTCCCAGATCCCCAGAACAAATTCTTTGCAAGCTCCTCAATCGCAGCCGCCTCAGTTCGCTGGCTAATTCCAATAGCCAAGGTATGAGCGTTAATGTTAAGCACATCACCGCCCTCGATATGCCAGGGATTCTTATGGTCATACCAAATCGGAGTCCCTGCATAATCGGGATGGTATTTGAAAATCGCTTCATAGAAGGGCACTTCACGATCTCGCTGTTTCCAATACATATGGTGAAGCAGAACGCCTTTGCCCACGGAAGCAAGAGGATCGCGAGAGAAATATGAGCTCGGAAGAGGCTTCAACACCAAATCATCGGGCTTCGCATCCTCATTATCCATCATACTAAGCGTAGTCGAGACGCGAGGCAGTTCAAGGTCACGATAACGATACCCCCCCATAGCCTCAAGTACAAACTGATACGAATCTGAAATAGCGTCGAGCTTTTCACGAACAGCCTGCTCAAGCAGAGGATTGACAATCCCGCTCTCAGCCATAAAAGTATCGGTAAACTCAGCGCGAGCCGAGGGGCATGCATCCAGCGCCTCAGCAACGAGTTTCTCCATATAGAGAACCTCAACACCTTCGCTCCTCAGAAGATCCGCAAAGGCATCATGCTCCTTTTGAGCCACATCAAGATAGAAACAGTCGTGAATCCAGACATCCTCGAACTCTTCCGCCTTTACGTTCACAAGGTCACGACCGGGGCGGTGAAGCACAACTTTCTTGAGCTTACCAATCTCGCTGTGTACATTCAGTCCTTTAGACATTCCTGTTACTCCATTTCAGCCATGAAACCTACAGGGCAATAAGTCCCGAGATTGCTACGAATACGATATTGATGAGCGACACGACCAAGAAGAATTTCCAAACGGTCTTCCACCACTGGCCAAGCTTGATCTTACACACGCCCAAACCCGCTACAAGAATGGCGCTAGTAGGACAGATCAAAGACATCGTCGCGCTACCCATGGAGAGAGCCCACACGGCAGCCTCGGGATTAAGGACCATGAGTTCGGTCAAAGGTCCAAAAATGGGAGCGGTCAGTGCTGCAAGGCCAGATGAGCTGGGAACCAGAATCGCCAGGAGGTTCTCAACCGCATAAAGAAGCGTAGTAAAGAGAACCGCCGGGATGCCGCCCAGACCAGTAGCGAGCGCATTGAGGATGGTATCAATGATCATGCCGTCAGAGGCAATGACAAGGATGCCACGCGCAAGTCCAACGACAATTGCCGAGAAAGCAAAGTCAGCGATACCCGCAACAAATTCCTGAGCGATGACGTCCTGACTAAAGCCCGCAATAACACCAGCCAACAGGCCCATGGCCAAAAAGACCGCAGAAATCTCGTTCATATACCAGCCCTGGGTCACAAGTCCCCAGATGATAAGGCACATTCCAGCGATAAATACCGCAAGCACGCCTTTTTGACGACCCGTAAATTCCGCGTCAAGGGCAGATTCATCGGCAGCGAACTCGACTTTCTTGGCGATATCATCCTCAAATGTGATCGATGACTCAGGGTTCTTCTTTACCCTTCGTGCATAGAGGACAACCCAAGTAATTGCAACGGCGGTCAAAACAACCCAGGCAATCATACGCAGCCACAGCTGGGGGTTGCCCTGAATACCAAGAATACCTTGCGCAATGAGAACATTAAACGGATTAATCGTTGAGGCGATGTAACCCGTGCGCGCTCCAACGAACACGACCATGAACGCCGTCATCGAGTCGAAGCCCATAGCCATCATAATTGGCATGAAGATCGCAAAGAACGGGAGAGTTTCTTCCGCCATGCCAAAGCTCGTTCCGCCCAATGCAAAGAGAACCATCGCAATAGGAATAATTAGAATGTCTTTGTTCTTAAAGCGGCGAACGACACGACCCATTCCGCTCGTGATAGCGCCCGTTTTAGTAATAACCTGAAACGAACCGCCCACAATCAAGATGAATGCAACGACCTCAATTGCCTCTTGTATACCGCGCGTTGGAGCCTGAAGAACATCGAAGACGCCTTGTCTGAGATCTACTTCATCCCCGGTTTCCTCGTCAATATATGTTTTTCACTCTGCTCATACGTACCTGCGACAGTGACTTCACGACCGTTCACCTCCTGACGCTGATAGGACCCAGAGGGAACAATCCACGTGAGAACAGCGAAGATGACCATAAGTGCAAAGATGATCGCATATACGTGCGGGACCTTGAACTGCTTGATGCCTTTCGAACTTTCCGCTGCCATATCTCCTCCTTCATTCCATTTCCCATCTATCCAGCTGGCACCATAAATGTATGAGGTTGCCTAGCGGTGGTCGGCCAACCATCGCCATCGTGTCGCTTTTCACCTATGAACGGCAGCTAAAGTGACGTTATTAATCAATCTGATATTAAAAATTGATGTTATTTATCAATTACATACGTCTTTTAACTTTTCCGCAACACAACAAGGAACCTGTCTTAGCCTTATATAAAAACCAGCAGGACAGGAGACAGACATGCAAGGCGTACACATAACAAATGAAATCGGTCATTTAAAAGCCGTACTTGTCCATCGACCAGGAGCTGAAACACAAAACTACCCTGATGCCGACTTCAGCCAAGTTTTCTCCCTGCGAAAATGGAGCGGTCGTTTTGACCTCGACAAAGCAATATATGAGCACGATTCCATGGTTCAATTGCTTGAGAAGCATGGCGTAGAAACCATTGAAATTAGGGACCTTCTCGAAGACTCACTTGAAACTGAGCCCCAATCACTTAAATATTTTATTGATGACTACCTCCGTTGCAGTGGGGCAACAGGCAGAGAGTTCCTCGAGGCAATAACCCAGCTGTTTGAGAACGCTAAGAACACCCAGGAATTGGTGGATATAGTACTCAACGGCATTCGCTTTGGAGACACTGAGCTATGTTCAAACCAGTCGGAAACACTACGGGCGCTCGTGCACGAGCAATTTGACCCCGCCTCGCTCTTGGTCAATCCCCTCAACACGCTTTTTTTCACTCGTGATCCTGCTGTGGTAGTCGGAGACGGCATCATCCTAAATCATATGTATTGGCCTGAGCGTGATCGTGAGGTCGCCTTATACCGGCAGATATTCACCCACCACAAGATCATGGGAGAAACCCCAGTATGTGATTTGAACAGGAGTAGTTACCATATCGAAGGCGGAGACATTCTTGTTATCAGTGCTAAGACAATATTAGTTGGAATCTCTGACCGAACTGAACCCGCCGCCGTCGAGTCACTTGCCAAAGAGCTCCTGACCTCAAATAAATTCCAGACCACCGAGCTAATTGCGATTCGAGTCCCCTCTGACGGGCTGCGTATCCACCTCGATACGTTCATAAGTAGAATTGATCACGATGCGTTCCTCATCGATCGTGAGATATGCAATGCCATTGATGCATACAGCATTCAACTAAAACGATCCGGAAAGGGCCTTACGATCACTCCTATCGATCGCACGATTCCGGAAATACTCTCTGCAGCCTGTTGCGAACCAATAAAAGTAATTGACTGCGGAGGCGGGAATCAAACCGCCTACGAAAGAGAGCGCCGGAACAACGCAACGTCTATCCTTGCGCTCTCGCCAGGAAAACTATGCGTATATGAGGAAAACGTTTGGACCAACGAAGCGCTTGAGAAAGCAGGAATGGAATTATTCCCGTTATCCATTGACGAGCTCACCAAAGGCTATGGTGGCACAAACTGTCTATGCCTCCCTCTGTGGCGAGAGGATCTATAGCCATGGGCTTCGGGGCAAATATTCGTAAACTCCGCACCATGGAGCATCTTGGTCAGGCGCAACTTGCAGAGATGTTGGGGGTATCTAAAGAGACCGTTTGTCGTTGGGAAAAAAGTCGGTATGCCCCCCGTGAGCGCCATATTGAAAAGTTACAAGCGCTCTTCGGTTGCACCCGCGATGAACTTGTTGGCGAGGAAAACGGTTTGGCCGTAAAGCTCGCAAATAAAAGAATCGTCACCGACGAAGACCCTGCTATCCACGAAATGGAGGGCGCATTTCCCGTCATCGATATCGAATCGCAGAAGCGCCGCATCACGCACAGCCAACAAAATGCTTGCGCGCCTGTAGACGTAGCCAAGCGTCACCCACATAGCGTTTTCGTTAAAATCAAAGGTGACGAAATGTCCCGCATTTACCCTCCCGGCAGCTTACTACTTGTCGATACCACCGCAAAGCCTTGGAACGGTTGTGCTGTATTGGCGCTCGCAGACGGTAAAACACCGGTAATTAGGCGATTTGCAGAAGGAAACGACATGATTGTGCTGTCGTCCCATTCATATGCAACAGCAAGTCCGGATCTGATGTTTAACAAACGGAGAATTAGAATCATAGGAGTCGTCGTTTGGTATCAAGCGAGCCACGATCACACGCTTAATTAAATCGACTTTCCCAAAAACGACCGTACCGCACAGACAGCTCAAAGCCCCAGCCCAAAAGAACTACTTTTTGGCGGCTTTGCGCTCGTCGCGGATGCGGGCGCGGTCCATGGCCGCCTCGACAGCCGAGAAGCGGCAACCACAGTAGTTCTGCCGATACATGCCCAGCTCGCGCGAACGGCGTGTCGCCTCGGGGTAATACGGACGAAAATCGCGAATCACCGGAGTGAGACCGCGGGCGGCAGCCAGACGCTCCAACACATCATTGCAGGTTTCGAACAACTGATACGGCGAGACGGCGAGCGTCGTACCCACAAACTCAAACCCACGCTCCTGGGCCACGCGGCACGCCTCAGCCAAGCGCAGGGCATAGCACGCACGACAGCGACGGGGCCGATCGGCACCCAGCGGTGCCACGCCGGCCTCCCAGCGATCGCGGTCCTCCCCTGCCTCGATGAGCTCGATGTCGCCATCGGCACACCACCGGCGCAGCTCGTCCAAACGCCGCTGCCATTCATCGTGCGGCTGAATATTGGGGTTTGTCCAGCAGATTGTGGGCTCAAACCCTTCCTCGCGCAGCAGGCGAACCGGCTCAAGCGAGCACGGCGCGCAGCAAGCGTGCAACAACAACGGCTTCATCGACATCTCCTCCCCCGCAATGATTTTTCTGGGACGGGGATTAAATAATGATTTTTTAATCCCCGTCCCAGAAAAATCATCCCAAAAAGACTACCTTGCGAAAAAGCGCACGCCGAAGGACGTGTCCTCGCAGGCGACAATGCGGCGGTCGCGCAAAATGGTCCGCACGTAATACCAGTCGCCCACACAGCCCGACAAATGCAAGCCGGCCGCCAGGTAGCACAGCAGCGGATAGCCCGAGAACGCAAACCCCAGGGCAAACGCTGTCGTCACAACAACCGTCGGCGCCAGGCAAACTGCCACGTACCGCCGGCGCGAATACACCACGCCCTCGGCGCAGGCATAGATCATCGCCGCCTCGCGATTCGCCCCAAAGGTCACCTGCGCGCCCGCAGGCGCCAGCAGCTTAAAAAACACACCGTGCACCAGCTCGTGCACGGCAAATGAAGCCGCCGAAACCGCAGTCAAGCCGACCATCCAGCCCAAGACGGCCATCCAGCCGCCCGCGTCAGCCGCATCCAAGTCTGCAGGCCCGCCCAGCAGCATAAACACCGGCACCAGGCACACGGCAAACACGCCGACTACGACCATCCCCCACACGAAGCAAGCGTGCAGAAAATCCTCGTCCTCAAACGCATGTATGTTGGAAATCTCATTCATAGCATCTTAGGATAGCGCCCCTGCCACGCACCCGCCCGCATGTGCGATAATGTCGAACGATATGCACGAATTGACCACCGCGCCGCCGAGCCCCGCGCCCGGCCGCGCCCTCAACATATGCGAAGGAGTCCCATGGCATCCAAATACTCCATGAACGACCGTCCCAGCTGGCCTCGCCGCGCCATCGTTACCGCCGGCGAGCCCTACGGCAACAAGGGCCTTCACTTTGGCCACGTTGGCGGCGTCTTTGTCCCTGCCGACTTCTTCGCCCGCTTCCTGCGCGACCGCCTGGGCCGCGAGAACGTCATCTTCACCTCGGGCACCGACTGCTATGGCTCGCCCATCATGGAGAGCTACCGCAAGCTCAAGGAGAGCGAGGGCTACGACAAGTCCATTAGCGAGTATGTCGAGTCCAATCACTCCCGCCAGGCCGCGACCCTCAACAACTACAACATCAGCTGCGACATCTACGGCGGCTCGGGCCTTGAGCCGGCTGCGCAGATTCACAACGAGGTAACCGCCGAAATTATCAAGCGCCTGCACGAGCAGGGCACCATCTCCAAGCGCTCCACGCTGCAGTTCTACGATGCCAAGGCCGGCACGTTCCTCAACGGCCGCCAGGTGATCGGCCGCTGCCCCATCCAGGGCTGCAAGTCCGAGAAGGCCTATGCCGACGAGTGCGATCTGGGCCACCAGTTTGAGCCCGAGGAGCTCATCGCGCCCAAGAGCCAGCTCACCGGCGAGGTGCCCGAGCTGCGCCCGGTCGACAACCTCTACTTCGACCTGCCGGCCTACCTCGACTTTATGAAGACCTACACCGCCAAGCTCGCCCAGAACCCGCAGGTTCGTTCCGTGGTCTCCAAGACCATGGAGGAGTGGCTGCTGCCGGCTCAGCTCTACATCCAGAACAAGTTCCGCGAGGCCTTCGACGCCGTCGAGGACCAGCTGCCCGAGCACACCGTGCTGGAGCCCGAGGGAAACAAGAGCAGCTTTACCGTCACCTTCCCCAGCTGGAAGGAGCGCGACGACGCCCATGCGGTGCTCGCCAACGGCGGCGTGCGCTTCCGCAGCGGCAAGGCGCTCGTGCCCTTCCGCATCACCGGCAACATCGACTGGGGCGTTCCGGTGCCCGAGGTCGATGGCGTCTCCGACGTCACCTGCTGGTGCTGGCCCGAGAGCCTGTGGGCGCCCATCAGCTATACTCGTACCGTGCTCGCGCGCGATGCCAAGGCCGCCGGCGTGACCGAGGGCGTCGCCGCCCAGGATGCCGCCCTCATGGGCGAGCCCGCTGCCGACTCCACGCAGGTGCCCGCGCCCACCTACCAGCACAGCTCGCTCGACTGGCGCGACTGGTGGTGCTCTGACGACGCTCAGATCTACCAGTTTATCGGTCAGGACAACATCTACTTCTACTGCATCGCGCAGACCGCCATGTGGGAGGCCCTAGGCTGGAACCTCACGCAGAGCACCGTCAGCGCCTGCTACCACCTGCTCTACATGGGCAAAAAGGCCAGCTCGTCCTCGCAGACTCCTCCCCCGCCGGCAGACGACCTGCTCAACCACTACACCTGCGAGCAGATGCGCGCGCATTGGCTGTCGCTCGGCCTGTCCGAGAAGCCGGTGAGCTTTAGCCCCAAGGCATACGACACGCGCGTGACCGGCAAGGACAAGGACGGCAACGAGGTGCGCGCCTGCGACGACAAGCGCGTTATCGACCCCGCCCTTAAGGAGAGCGCGCTGCTGACCGGCGTGTTCAACCGCCTGGCCCGCAGCTGCTTCTACGGCGTCGCCGTCAAGGAAGGCGACGAGAGCCCCTACCGCAACGGCTGCATCCCCGCCGGCACCGCTTCTGACACCGTGGTCGAGGCTGCCGAGCAGGCAGCCCTCGCCTTTGAGCAGGCCATGTACAAGTTCGAGACGCACCGCGCGCTTGCCGTGTGCGACGACTACCTGCGCGCCGCCAACAAGCGCTGGAGCGATGCCTCCAAGGCCGCCAACAAGCTCGAGGGCGAGCCGGCCAATGCCGCGATGACACAGGCCCTCGTCGACGCCTTTACCGAGCTGCGCGTGGCAACCGTCCTGATGCACGGTATTGTGCCGGCCGGCTGCGAGCTCATCTGCGAGTACTTCGACGTCGATCCGGTCGCCTTCTTTAGCTGGGATAACATCTTTGCCTCCACGGACGAGTTTGTGGAGAGCTTGGGCGAGAAGCCCGGTGAGCACCGCGTAAAGCCGCTGCCCCCGCGCTTCGACTTCTTCAGCAAGCACGAGAGCCAGTACTAGGCAATCGCAACGCGCCCGGGAATGATTATTCTGGGACGGGGATTAAAAAATCATTCCCGGGCGCCACAGTACAGTCTTTTTGTGACGGGGATCATGGAATGATTTTTTAATCCCCGTCCCAGAATAATCATTTCGGTGGAAGGAAAGACGGATGTCCAAGCCGCGTCGTCGTAAGCAGAAAAAGCAGGTCAAGGCCGAGCTCAAGCTCAGGCAGTTTGCTGCTACCGAACTTTCCGACCAGCTTGCCGCCCAACACTCCGCCGCCGACCTGCCGCGCTTTATGGTCGACACGGTCGCCGGCGCCTATGCCCCCGCCGATGCCGAGCTCATGATCGAGGGCTTTGGCGCCGGGGTCACACGCCCGGTCACGCTGCGCGCCAACACGCTCAAGGCAACCGCCGAGGACATCGCTGCGGCGCTCGATGCCGCCGGCATCGCTCACAACCCCGTCACCTGGTACCCAGACGCCTTCATCCTGCCCGAGGCCCAGGTTTCCGATCTGTGGGATCTCGACATCTACCGCGACGGCAAGATCTACCTGCAGAGTCTGTCGTCCATGATGCCGCCGTTGGTCCTGGGCGCTCAGGCCGGCGAGGACATCCTGGACATGTGCGCAGCCCCTGGCGGCAAGACGACGCAGATCGCCGCCCTCACCCAGGGCCAGGCACACCTCACGGCCTGCGAGATGAGCATTCCCCGTGCCGAAAAGCTCGAGGCCAACTTGGGCCGCCAGGGCGCCAAAAACGTGCCCGTCATGCGCATCGACGCACGCGAGCTCGACGAGTTCTTCCGCTTTGACCGCATCCTGCTCGACGCTCCTTGCACCGGCACAGGCACCGTCATCAGCGGCAACGAGAAAAGTCTGCGCGGGCTCACCGAGCAGCTGCTTTGCAAGTGCGCCCGCTCGCAGCGCGCGCTTCTGGACCGCGCCATGGGTGCCCTCAAACCGGGCGGCACGCTCGTCTATTCCACTTGTTCGATCTTGCCGCAGGAAAACGAGGACGCCCTGCAAGAGGCCCTCGACAAGCACATGGACTGCGAGCTTATCCCCCTCGACGGCACGCCGAGCGAAAGCGAAGCGCGTCGCGCCCAGGATGCCGGCGAGGAGCCGCATATCGAGTGCGATGCCCTCACTGAGGCCATCGCTGCCGGCCATGTCTCGGCCATCGCCAACGGCCTGCCCGGTACGCTGACCATTCCGCCTAGCCGCGACTTTGAGGGCTTCTACATTGCCCTGATCCGAAAACGCAGCTAGCGCACGGATCCAAAACTCAACAAGCTATCTCCGTGCGCGTTTGCCCTGCTGGTCGCGATGCTGTTTAAGCATCGTGCGCTCCTTGCGTTCGGCCCTTTTGCCCTTAATGGCCGTGACCACAAAGTAGATGACCGCGGCGACAACGATTGCGCCCACACACAGGCCAATCGAGCCAAACATTGTTGTCAATTCCATACCGCGTCACCTCTCTTTTAAACGGGACTTTCAAGATAGCACCTCGATCCCCGCCACCACAGCTCCTTCACGTTCGCCTGCCCTTCGGTCTAACGGATGGCGCGGCGGGGAAAAATCAACTCGTCAAACGATTTAGCATTCGCAATTCCGGCTGCATCGTGCCGGCCGTCGTCACACAGAATCGAGTCTCCATGGACACCCTCAACGACCTAAACGAGCGCGTCGACGCCTTCGTCGGCACCAGCTCCTTCGACACACCTGCCGCGGCAAACGACCAAGCTCCCATCGATGTACCCGCCGAGGTTCACGAGGACATCGTCGCCTCGGTCGATTTCTCCGAGGTCGAGCTCGCAGACGAGTTCACCGAGCCCCAGGTAGCCGTGACCCCCAACGGACTGCTCCCCATGGAGCCACTGCCCATCGACGGACGTTTGCGCAAGGCGGCCCTTCGCATGCCCGACGAGATCGAGGAGGCCAGCGGCTTTACGCTCTTCGGCCGACGCATCAAGTCGCTCATTTACACCACCGACGTCGCGGTTATCCGCAACTCCAACGCCGATGCCGTCTTTGCGGTCTACCCTTTCACGCCGCAGCCCGCCATTACGCAAGCGCTGCTGACCGTCGCCGAGTGCCCGGTCTTCGTAGGCGTGGGCGGCGGAACTACGACCGGTAAGCGCTCCGTGCAGATGGCAGCCGTCTCCGAGATGCAGGGCGCGGCGGGCTGCGTGGTCAACTCCCCCGCTACTGCCGAGATGGTAGAGCACATCACCAACATCGCCGACATCCCCGTCATCGCCACGGTCGTTCGCTGCGACGATGATGCTCACGCCAAGGTGCGCGCCGGCGCCAAGATTCTCAACATCGCCGCCGGCAAGAACACGCCCCAGGTCCTACGCGAGCTGCGCGAGCACTATCCCAACCTGCCGCTCATCGCGCCGGGCGGCAAGACGCCCGAGAGCATCCGTGAAACCATCGCCGCCGGCGCCAACGCCATCATCTGGACGCCGCCTTCGGCCCAGCAGCTACAGACCGACATGATGCAGCGTTATCGCAAGATGAAGGAAGACGCCACACCTGTCATCTCGCGCGACGACGTGCCCATTATCGACCAGGTCGCCGCCGCCGAAGTCAGCCAGGTCGAGAACATGAATCCCGACGTGCCGATTCCCGACGAAGTCATCGAGCGCGTCGCTTCGATCCACGAGCGCGTCGAGGAGCATCGCGCCAACCGCGGCCTCAAGCCGTCACTGCACGGCTTTTTCTTCCGCGGAAAGAAACGCTAGCCGCAACAGCAAGGCCCGCCCCACGAACAACGGGACGGGCCTTGCTGTTATCGAATGTCAGGAGGGACAGGCGCAGCGGTTAAAACTGTCAGCCAGCCCACGAACGTTAATCCACGCGCTTGTCGCCCATAAAGAAGAGCGCCACCGTACCAGGTCCGGTATGCGAGCCAATCAGAGTACCGATGTCATTGATCTCAATCTTGCCTTTAAGCTGCGGAACATGTTCCTCAATCAGCGCCGCAACTGCCTCGGCATCCTCGCGACACGCCGAGTGCGACATGATGCACTTACCCGAATAATCCGCACCGTCCTGCACGTGTGCCATCATGGTCTTAGCCATCTCGGAAATCGCACGCTTCTTAGTGCGAATCTTCTCACGTGGCGACAGCTTGCCGTCGCAATCGACCGTCATAAGCGGGCAAATCTTAAGCGCCGTGCCGATGATCGCACTCGCAGCCGAAATGCGACCGCCTCGTAGGTAGCTCGACAGATCGGTCGAGAAGAACCAGTGGTGCAGGTTGAGTTTGTGCTCCTCGATCCAAGCGGCCGTCTCGTCGAGTGAAGCCCCGCTGTCGCGCACGTCGGCGGCATATTCCAGCAACAGGCCAAAGCCCGAAGACGCCGCCAGCGAATCGATGACGCGCACCTTGCCGCCCTGGGGATAGCGATCCGCGAGCATCTGCGCCGCAACGCAGGCCGATCCATACGTGCCCGAAATACCCGACGACAACGTCAGGTGCAGCACGTCTTTACCCTCGGCAACAAACGGCTCCCAAAACTCCTCGTACTCACCCACGCTCACCTGAGACGTCTTGGGCATGGCGCCCGCGGCAATCTGGGCAAAAAACTTGTCCGGCGTAATCGACTGATACAGATCGTCCGTATAGACAACATCGTCGATCTCGTAATGAAAACACACGACAGGGATATTGCGCGACGCAAAGAACTCACGGGTTCGGTCGGCGGCGGATTCACAGGTCAGGACAAAATCACTCATATGAGGCTCCTTACTCATTGCTGCGCAAATTATCGCACAGTGAGCCTACATACGGTACATATGTCCACTATTTACCAAATCGAACCAAAAATAGCGAACATCTTTACCACCGTCGTCCCCACCGACCCTACGCATAAATATCTGAGAAAACACCCTCTGTCGTCTCCACTCAACCGCCATATCTACCTCAACTAAATCGATTTACCAAACCGTTCAGCCGACAATTCAGCCGCTGGCGCAAAATCGAAACAAAAGCGGCGCATACTGGTAAACGTTTGACGCTGTTTATCAGTTTTACCAACCCCATCGGAAGGTGTTTCATGGTCGCATTCGATCGCAACCCGCAAGACTTCAAGTATCTGCGCCTGCTGTCGAGACAGTTCCCCACCGAACAATCCGCGTTTACCGAAATTATCAACCTCTCGGCCATCCTCAACCTACCCAAGGGCACCGAGCATTTTATGAGCGACGTGCACGGCGAGTACGAAGCCTTTATGCACATCCTCAACAACTGCTCGGGCGTCGTGCGCGAACATGTCGACGAGATCTTTGGCGACACGCTCTCCTTTGACGAAAAGGGCGAGCTGTGCACGCTCATCTACTACCCGCGCGAGAAGATCGAGCTGGTCCGCAGCCAGCGCGAAGACTCGCCCACCTGGTACAAGACGATGCTTGACCAGCTCATCATGGTCGCACGCTCGCTTTCAAGCCGCTACACGCGCTCCAAGGTGCGTAAGGCCATCCCGCGCGATTACGCCTACATCATCGACGAGTTGTTGCACACGCACCCGGACGAGAACAACTATCGCGTGCGCTATCACGAGCGCATCGTGGAGTCCATCCTGGAGACCGCCAGTGCCGACGACTTTATCGAGTCGCTCGCCTCGCTCATTAAGCGCCTGGCCGTCGACCACCTGCACCTGGTGGGCGACATCTTCGACCGCGGCGGCGGCGCGGCCAAGATTATGGACCGCCTGCTCACCTACCATTCGCTCGACATCCAGTGGGGCAACCACGACCTGCTGTGGATGGGCGCTGCGGCCGGTGAGCCCGCCTGCATCGCCACGGTATTGCGCAACAACCTACGCTACGACAACTACGAGATTCTAGAGAACGACTACGGCATCTCGCTGCGTGAGCTTGTCGCCTTTGCCGATGCCACCTACACCGCCGGCGAGTCCATCACCCCGCTGATCAAGGCCATCAACGTGCTGCTCTTTAAGCTCGAGGGCCAGATTATCCAGCGCCACCCCGAGTTCGATATGACCAACCGCCTGTTACTCGACAAGATCGAACACGACACCGGCACGGTCACGCTCGCCGACGGCAGCGTGTGGCCGCTCACGACCAACGACTTCCCCACCGTCGACCCGGCGGACCCCTATACGCTCACGCCCCAGGAGCAGCACATCATCGACAAGCTCGTGTCCGAGTTTGTCACCGCCGATCACCTGCATCGCCATATCGATTTCCTCTATTCCCATGGCTCGATGTACAAGGTCGCCAACGGCAACCTGCTGTTCCATGGCTGCGTTCCGCTCAACGAAGACGGCACCTTTAGCAGCATGAACTGCTTGGGCACCTGGCACGCTGGCCGCGATTATCTCGATTTTTGCGACCACATCGCCCGCCGCGCCTGGCGCGTGGGCGACCGCGACGCTCTCGACTGGATGTGGTACCT